>CAYUSL010000715.1:0-2899 GCA_964447125.1 uncultured bacterium
ACGGCCACATCTACTACTACCTCACCAAGCCCTGGGATCCTTTCGACCTGCGGCAACGCGTCGAACGAGCACTCGAGCACCGCCGCGCGGCGCTCGAGAACCGGCGGCTCGCCGCCGAGCTGAGCGAAGCCAACCGCAAGCTCGGCCTCGCCTACGATCGCTTGCGAGTCGAGAACCGCCAGTTGAAGACCGAGGCACGCGAGCGCTGGAAGCTCGAGGAATTCGTGGGCAAGAGCCCGCCCGTGAAGCGCGCGTTGGAGCGCGCGATGCGCGTGGCGGAGTGGGATGCGACGTCCGTGCTGCTCAGCGGGGAGTCCGGCACCGGCAAGGAGCTGGTGGCGCGCCTCGTCCACGACGCGAGCCCACGGGTCGAAGGCAAGTTCGTGGCGGTGAACTGCGCCGAGTTCCCCGAGAACCTGCTCGAGAGCGCCCTGTTCGGTTACCGCAAGGGTGCGTTCACGGGTGCCCAGACGGATCGCCGCGGGCTCTTCGAAGAAGCGAACGGCGGCACGCTCTTCCTCGACGAGGTCGGTGAGATGAGTGCCGCGATGCAGGTGAAGCTGTTGCGCGCGCTTCAAGAGCGGCGCATTCGCCCGGTCGGCGCCACCGAGGAGATCGCAGTGGACGTGCGCCTCATCACCGCGACCAATCGCGACCTCGCTGCCGAGGTGGAGGCTGGACACTTCCGACGCGACCTCTACTTCCGCATCCACGTCTTCCCGATCGAGCTGCCGGCGCTGCGCGACCGGCGCGAGGACATCCCCGCGCTCGTGGATCATCTCCTCGACCGGATCGCCAAGAAGCGCCGCAAGGACCGCTGTGCGATCACGCCCGAGGCGCTGGCGGTGCTCCAGGCCTACGCGTTCCCGGGGAACGTGCGCGAGCTGGAGAACACGCTCGAGCACGCGTGTGTGCTGGCGGGTGCGGGCGGATCGATCGACCTCGACCACCTCGAGGAGCGGATCGTGTCGCAGTCAGGCGCCTCGCTCGACGATCTCGACGCCGCTGCGGCCGCTGCAGCGCACGCGAGCGCCGTGACTCGGGGTGCGCGTGCCGACGCGCACGACGACCTCGATCGCGCCATGATCGAGCGCGAGCTGGAACGTCAGTCGGGGAACGTGACTCGCACGGCGATGGCGCTCGGCCTGAGCCGCGTGGGCCTGCAGAAGAAGATGCGTCGCCTCGCCATCGCCAACCGCTGGAGCAAGACCGCGCTCAGGGAGTGAGCGGCTCGGGCGGCAGTAAAGGGTGGATGACCATGCCCGAGGCGAGCTTCGGGTAGAAGAAGGTCGATTTCTGCGGCATGACCTCACGGGCCTGCGCTACGGCCGTGACCTGCTGGATCTTGGTGGGGCGAACCAGGATCGCGACGTCGCCGGCACCGCTTCGCACCTCACGTTCTGCCTCGCTCTCGTCCGTGAGGAAGTGGAGGTGCTCCTTGCGCGCCTGCGCGGCCATGTCGATCCCTGCCACCTCTTCGACGATCCAGTGGTGGATGCGACGCAGATCGAGGTCCCAGAGCACGGGCGGAATGTGCGCCGGTGCCTGGCCACGGCCCGGCTGGCCGGCGAGATCGAGGATCACGGCCCCGGGACGGCCACGCAGCACCAACGCCACGCGGCGCGCGTTCGCCGGCTCGGCTTCGAGCGCGGCGCGAGCGGCACCGGCATCGGCGACCTCACGCACCACGGGTAGGCGTGCCGTGACTCCCGCGAGGAACTGCGCTGCGTCGAAGCCCGGTAGGCCGTAGAGCACGCGGTGGATCGGCAGGATGACCAGCCCCGGATCCTCGATGGCCATCAGGTACATGAGCACGTGCTCGAAGGTCGCTCGCTCGCCTGCATCCGGAAACTTCGCCCGCGCGCGGTCGCGGAAGTTGAGCGCGGTCGAGTAGCGGTGATGACCGTCGGCGATGAAGATCTGCCGATCGGCGAGCGCACGCGAGAAGGCCGCGACGAGCACGGGATCGGTGACCGACCACAGCCGATGGCGCACACCGGCGGGATCGGTGCCGTCGAGGCGCGGAGGCGCTTCCGTGAGCGCTCGGATCGGGCTCAGGATGCTGCCGTCGGTGTCCGAAAAGAGGCCGAAAACCGGGCTCAGGTTGGCACCCGTGGCCTCGGTCAGCAGCAAGCGATCGGCCTTCGGCGCATCGAGGGTTCGCTCGTGAGGCAGGACGATGCCGGCATCGAGCGCTTCCAAGCGCACGCCGGCGATCACACCGTCGCGATCACGATCCTGGTTTTCCCACGGGAACCGGTAGCTCTGGCGGTAGAAGTAGAGCGACGGCGCTGCATCGCGGACGAACGTGCCGTCGGCGAGCCAGTCGCGGAGGTAGGCGCCGGCGCGGGTGTAGCGATTCTCGGTGTCGCCATCGCCGGGCTTGTCCTCACCCAGGATCAAGCGCACGAAGTTCCGAGGATGCCGTTCGTGCAGCTCGCGGCGCTCGTCCTCGTTGATGACGTCGTAGGGGGGCGCGACCACCTTCGACAGGTTGCCGCCGACTTGCTGGGGATCGTAGAGCACACCGCGGAACGCTCGAACCGTCGCCATGGCCTCGCCTCGGATGGGATTGCGGCGGGCGGGGCGCCCGCGGCGGATCGGCCGAAGTAGCACGCGGCGGAGGCCCGAGCAATGCTCCTCCCGAATCGAGCGCGCGGCGTTCGATTCGGGAGGAGCGGATGTTGTTTCGGGGGGCTTTTCGAGCCCCCCGCCCGTCGCGGCCAAGCCGCGCCGGGACCCACTTCCGAGACGCGCGGCTTACGCTCGTGGCGCGCCGCGGGCGCGTGCCGTCTTCAGCAGCCTGTTCGTGCTTCTGCGGTGTGATGGGTGGGCATGGCCGCCGTGAGGGCGGCTGCGCTCATTACTGCGCGGCGGGAGCGACGGGCGCCGCGGGCGC
>CAYUSL010000716.1:0-2899 GCA_964447125.1 uncultured bacterium
CCACGTCGTCGACGTAACGGTTGCGCACGACACGGTTGTCGTGGCTGTACATGAAATGCGTGCCGTAGCGGCCGCGCACCACCAGGTTGTGCTCGACGAGGTTGTTGCGCGAGTACCACACGACCATGTCGCGGGAATCGACGAGCCGGTTGTGGTCGACGATCGAGTCGTAGGTTTCCCACAGGCGGATGCCGTCGCCGCGCAGCCCGAAGGCGAGCTTCGGGTCGCCGACGACGTCGTTGCCGCGCACCGTGATCCGGTGCGCTTTCTCGACGAGGATGCCGAACGTGGCGTGCTCGACGACCAATCCGTCGATGGTCACGTCGTCGCCGCTCACGCGCACCGCTGCGTCGACGGTGTCGAAACGTCCACCGCTACCGTCGATGGTGAATCCGAGGAGCTTCACACCCGGACCCTGCACGTGGATCGTCGAGCCCACCTTGGTGGAGACGATGACGGACTCGGGCGTGCCCCAGATCGTGAGCCCGCGACCCACGTGCAGGTCGCCGGGGTAGCGCCCCGGCGGCAGGCAGAGCGCGGCACCGTCGGGGAGCGCGTCGAGGACCGGCTGCAGCACGACACCCGGTGTGGCGTCGCGGCAGCTCGTGGGCCGCGCTGGGGCCGCGCGCCGCCAATGCGTCGCGGAGGCGTTCGGGTTGGCGCCACGGTGTACGGGCTCGTAGACGACGTCGTGGGGATCGGCGGCGCGCGCCGCGGACGTGGCCACGAGCATCGCGAGGGCGCTCGCGAGCGCCATCCGTGCCCAGTGAGCAGCGGCGTTCGCGTGCATCGCGTTCATCGTCGTGAGCCGGTGAGGTGTCGATGCGAGTGGGGAGGCGCCCCGCGGTGGGGGCAGGTGGCGAGTGCGAGCAGCGCTCGCACTCGCCGAGGAAATGGAGAGAGATGTCTGTCAGTGCCCCGCGCCCTTCGCGGGTTTGGGGGCTTCGGCGGTCTTCGGCTCCACCAGGAAGTAGCCGGCCATCTCGAGGTGCAGCGCCGAGCAAAACTCGGTGCAATACATCGGGAACACGCCCGCCTTGTCGGCGACGAAATCGACGTTCGCATGCTCGCCGGGCTCCAGGCTGAGCTGGATGTTGTGCGAGTCGAGCGCGAAGCCGTGGGTGGCGTCCTGGGCCTGCTCGATGTTGGTGATGTGCAGATGGACCTTGTCGCCTTCCTTCACGTGCACGATGTCGGGCGTGAAGTGGCTGCGGATCGCCGTCATGTACACGTGCACGCCGTCTGCCTTGCGCTCGACACGCTCCTTGCCGCCTTCGACCGCGAAGGGATCCTTCTGGTCCGTGAGCGGGTTGGTGCCGACCGGCTTGTAGACCTCTTCCGGGTGGATCTTGTCGGCCTTGATCATCTGGGCGTAGTGCGGCTCACCCAGTGGCAACGGCATGTCGTAGAGCAACTGCATCTTGGGCTCGGAGATGTCGACGAGTTGGAAGTTCTGCGGCAGCAGCGGTCCCACCGGCGCGAACCGGTCGATCGCCCACTTGTCCATCATCACCATGTACTTCCCGTCCGGGCTCACGGTGTCGCCCTCGGCGGCCACCAAGTGTCCGACGTTGTAGTGCGCCGGAATCTTTTCGATGAGCTTCAGGTCCTTCATGCTCCACTTCGCCACCACCGACTCGATGAAGACGGAGGTGTACGCGTTTCCCTGGTCGTCGAACTGGGTGTGAAGCGGTCCCAGACCGATTTCCACCTGGCCGCGGATCGCTTCCTGGAAGGCGAGGATCGGCACGCCGTACGGGTCCTTGCCCTCGTATTTCTTTTCGGCGATCAGTTTCTTGATCTTGTCGATCGAGTAGACGGTGCCGTGGGTGTCGAGCTTGCCGCCCACCACGATGTCCTTGCCGTCCGGGCTCACGTCCACGCCGTGTGGGCTCTTGGGCTCGGGAATGAAGTGCAGGATCTCGTTCTCGATCGCCACCGGCAGGCGGATCACCTTGAAGCCTTCCACGGTTTCGGTCTTGCCGGCCTTGGCGAGCTGCTCGGCTTTCCTCCAATCGATGACGTGGAGGTAGTCCATGTCGTTCTGCGAGTAGCTCGACTCCATCGGCGGACGACCTTCCATGTTGCCGCCGTACGCGCGTTCGGTGTTGATCGAGTTGCAGAACACGAAGCCGTCGCTGGCGAGCTTGCCGGAGTCTGCGAGATCCTGGGTGTAGGGTGGAAGCTCGATGGCGAACGACTGCTTGGGATCGATGCGTCCCTTTTCCTTGTCGAATTTCCAGAAGATCATCGCGCCGCGGTAGGCCTCGTCGAACTTGTCGAGGGGTACGTACTTGCCGCCGAACGGCGTCGGATACTGCGACGTCTCGATGACGTACTCGGTGTCCGGCGTGACAAACGTGGCGCCGTGATCGGACTCGATGAGATTCGAGGCGACGATCTGCTTGGTGACGAAGTCCTTGAGGTCGACCACGGCGACACGAGCATTGGCCTTGTCGTTGATGAAGACGTAACGTCCGTCGTAGTCGCCCTTGGCCTCGCTCAGCGCCGGATGGTGCGTATCGGCCCAATCGAGCTCGTGTCCGTGGCGGTAGCCGCTCTCGAGGAGGGCGTCACTCTCGTCGCCGTAGCCGAAACCCTGCCACGGCTCGGGGCTGAAGACCGCCACGTACTTGAGGATGCGCATGCTCGGTACGCCGATGACGATGAGATTTCCGCCATGCCCGCCGGACGCGAAGATGTAGTACTCGTCGTGCCGTCCCGTGGGCGTGTACGTCTTGAGCGCGGCCGTCACGTCGGCCTCGCTCAGATTGCGGTCCTTCATCAGCTTCTGCAGACCGGGTCCTCCCGAATCTGCCGCCTTCGCGGCGCCCGCGGTTCCCACGTCGCATCCGACTTGGGAAAGCGCGGTCGCCGTCAGCGCGAGCGCTGCCACGAC
>CAYUSL010000717.1:0-2898 GCA_964447125.1 uncultured bacterium
CCGCCGGAAGCGATCGCGGTCTGGCGTCTCGGCGTCACCACGCTGGTGTTCGCGCCGTTCGCGGCGCGCCGCCTCAGAGCGGAGCTGGCGGCGCTCGACCGCGGCGCGAAGCTCGCGCTCGTCGCGGGTGGCGTCACGTTCGGCCTGCATTTCGTGTGGTTCCCGATGGGCTTCCAGCGCACCAGCTACGAGAGCACGGTGCTGTTGCTGGTGTCGCAGCCCGTGATCGCCGCGCTCGTGGGCGCGCTCTTCCTGGGCGAAGCGATCACGCGCTCCATGTTCGTGTCGATGGTGCTCGCGAGCGTGGGGCTGGTGGTGCTGGTCTGGGACGACTACCGCTTCGAGCCGGCGCAGCTCGTCGGTGACGGAATCGTGCTGGGAAGCTGTGTGGCGATCGTGACCACTCGTGCGCTGGCGCGCCGCCTGCGCCAGCGACTGAGCTTCGCGACCTACGTGTGCACGATGTCGTCTGTGGGAGTCGGGGTCGCAGCACTCGGCGCAGTCGGGCGAGGTGTGGCGCTCACCCATCCCGATCCCCACGCCACCGAGTGGGTGGCGCTGGCACTCTTGCTGCTCGTGCCCACGATCGGCGGGCACACGGTGTTTCACTACGCCGTGAAGTACGTGCGGGTCTTCTACGTGAACCTGGTGATTCTGGCGGAGCCGGTGATCGCCATCTGGATGAAGCATGCTTTGGCGCCATGGTTCGAGGTGTTCCGCGGCTCCGTGCTCTCGCGCGCCCATTGGCTGGGTGGCGCGTTGCTGTTCGCGGGCGTCGGCATCGGGCTGATGTTGCGCGAGCGGGACGCCGCGACCGGAAACGAGACGGCCGCCGCAGGCGCCGTCCCGCGGGCCGTGCGATGACCGCCCCGCACTCGCTACCACCATCGCGTCGCGCCCGCGTCGCGATCATCGCCGCGATGGTGATGGGGGCCTGCGCCCAGCAACCACCGCTCGTTCAGCCCGGCGAGGCGACGCCTGCGTCGCTCGCCACGGCACTGCCGCCTCCTTCGCCGCCTCCGGGCGCCTTCGATCCCGGTCCGCTCACCATCACGGGCCGCTCGTTCGAACGCCGCATCCTCGGCAACGGCCTCACGGCGCTCGCCATCCGAGACCCGGCCAACCACGCGGGCCAGGTTTCGATCTTCGTGGTGTACGCCGTGGGCAAGCGCATGGAAGGGCCCGCGACCACGGGCATCGCGCACCTCACCGAGCACGCGATGTACTCCGGTACCGCTGCCACTCCCGCCGGCCAGCACGACGCGCGAATCCATGCCCTCGGCGGCGAATCGAACGCATATACGCGCCAAGACGTGACGCTCTACTACGACGCACGCATTCCGGTGGCCGAGCTTTCGACCGTGCTGCTCCTGGAGGCCGACCGCATGCGCGGCCTCACCTTCGAAAGGGCGCCCTTCGAGCACGAGCGCCAACGGCTGGTGGACGAGGAAGCCGCCACCGTGACCGAAAGCCAGCGCCGCGACGAGCTCCTCGAGAGCTTGGTCTTCCGCGCTCACCCCTACGGCGCGGGTGTGCTCGATGCGAGCGGCCACACGCTGGCGCAGCGCCTCTCCCTCGAACAGGTGCGGCAGTTCTACGATCTCTGGTACCACCCCAACCACGCCGCGGTGGTGGTCGCCGGAGACGTCGAGCCCGGCGCTGCGCTCGCCGCCATCGAGCGTGCCTTCGCTCCTCTCGCCGCCGGCCCGAGCACTCCGCCCATTCCCCGCGAGCCCGCGGACATGCCGGGCGGCACGGCGACGGTGCCGTCTCCTTCGTTGACCCGCGAGCGCGTGACTCTCGCGTGGGTGGGACCGGCGCTTTGCGCCGGCGAGGACGAGCAACGCGATCGGCTCGCCCTCGACGTGTTGGGTGCCGCGCTCTCGAACCGAAAGCACGGCGAACGGCGACTCCTCGACGCAGGCATGGGAAGCGGAGTCGATCGTGATCTCTTCGTGGTCTCGACCACCGGGCGGGATGCGGAGCGCGAGCTCAGGCGAGTGCTCGCGGGTGTCCGCGAGCGCGGCCTCGATCTGCGTGAGCTCGAGCGTGAGCGCAATGCCACGCTGCACGCCGTGGCCCAGCGCCCGCTGGTGAGTGATCGTCCTTATTTCTCCCTGGCGGGGACGGTGGGGGCCGCGGCGGCTCTCGGCATCGAGACACCCATGAGTGCCTACGAAGAGCGGCTGCGCGCCCTCACACCGGAGGCGGTGCGCGATGCGGCACGGCGCTGGCTACCCGCGGAGAGCGCGTGGGTGATCCGCTTCACGCCCACCGATCCGAGCGCCGCACGAAGGCCCTTTCCCACCGACCCGCGCGAGCTTCAGCACCTCGCCGAAGAAGCCACCGCCAGCGGCGAGCTGGACCGCGCCATCGCGGCGTACGAGCGCTTGCTCGCGGCGCAGCCGAACAAGATGTGGACGGTGATCTACCTCTACGAGCTCGGCAGCCTGCGCATGCGTCTCGGCGATCTCGCGGGCGCGCGCCGCGATCTCGAGCGCAGTCTGGCGCTCGTCGACTACCCAGCGTTGCGCGAGCTCTTGGACGAGATCACCGAGCTCGAACACGAGCGCGGTGAGCCACCCGCGCATTGACCACGGGGCCTCGCGCCGCAGCGTGGCCGTGCGGCGCGCAGCGAGTCGCGAGCTTGCGGCGCACCCGAGGAGTCGTATGATCCCCGCCCCACCTGCCACCGCCGGCGCTTCGCAACCGTGACCGAACCGTCGCCTCCCTCGCTACGCTCGCGCCTCGTGGACCCGTTCCGAGAGGGCGCACGGCTCGATCCTCGGCTGGTGGGGCTGTGGGTGCTGATCAACGCGATCGTGCTGGTGAACGCGCTCAGGCACGCGCCTGCCATCAACTACGACGGCAGCGCCCACATCAACTACCTCGTGACGC
>CAYUSL010000718.1:0-2888 GCA_964447125.1 uncultured bacterium
TCGCCGCGTGGGGCTGTGCGCCGAGTCGTTCGTAGTTGCCTCCGCGGCCGCCCACGCTCGATAGGAACGACACCGTGCTGAATCGCCTTCGCTCGCTTCGCGATCGTTTGCGTGGGACCGAATCGATGCCGTCGGCCTCGGCGGCGCCGCCGTCAAGCGCGCCGCCGATCACACGGACGGCTCCGCCCGAGCCGGTTACCCCGCCGAGACCGCGCACCGAGCCGCGCTGTTATCCCGCCGATCTCGACACCATCCGCCGGTTGTCGGCGCCAAGCGGCAAGCCGCGCATCGTCAACCACTGGGCCACCTGGTGCCCGCCGTGCGTGGACGAGCTGCCGCGCCTCGTCGAGCTCGCCGAGCGCCTCGGCGGCGTCGTCGATTTCGTCGGTGTGTCCTGGGATCGCTTCGAGAACCCCGGGCCGGCAGAGCAGGTCGCGCGCGAGGTCGCCGACTTCGCCGGCGAGCACGGCATCCCTTACGAATCCGCCGTTTTCACCGGCACGCCTGACGAGCTCTTCGAGGGGCTCGGTCTCGCCTTTCGCTTCATCCCCCAGACCTTCGTCCTCGCCGCCGACGGCTCGCTGCTCCGCCACATCCAGGGCGAAATCACGCTGCGCGAGATTCAAGAGGTTCTTGCAGTCGTTGGCGCAGCCGAGATCTGACGCGCCCCTTAGCGCGTCCTGAGGCGCCATAGCCAGCCCTTGCGGGCGTGTGTTACTGTCCGGCGCAACTAGCTAAAATTGGAACGAGAAATGCTTGTCCCGCCAGGCCGGGATGGGCGGCAGCGTTCGCGAGGATCCGGCAAATGAGTCTCGAGAAGGCCAAGAAGCAAGACGTCATCGAGCGGTTCCGCGTCCACGAGAAGGACACGGGTTCCCCGGAAGTGCAGATCGCGCTCCTGAGTGAGCGAATCAGCCACCTGAACGACCATTTCAAGGCTCACGCCAAGGATCACGGCTCGCGCCGTGGCCTGCTCAAGCTCGTGGGTCAGCGGCGCCGGCACCTCGAGTACCTGAAACGCACGCGACCCGAGCGCTATCGCGAAGTCATCAGCCAGCTCGGCATCCGGAAGTAAGGATGCCGGTGGACCTCGACCCCGGCCGGTCGCCGGGGCGATGGGACGTCGTCCGGTGTGTGCCGGCGGTGATCCCGGCCTACGAGGCGTGTGCGGCGAAGGCCGCATGCGCCTCGCGTTCGTCTATCGTGAGGCGAAGCGTTCGGAGTGAGGAGCGTGCTCACGCCCGATCCAGCCGTGGATGCGGCTGCGTCGTGCGTGAGGAAGTTCCTCGCTCCGCGTCTCGCCTCGTTTCGCGAGCCCGGCCGATCCGGCCTGGGGCTCGACCGAGGAGAGCTTCACCATGATTCATCGTTTCGAGATCGACCTGGCCGGTCGTACGTTTTCGATCGAGACCGGACGCCTCGCCAAGCAGTCGGACGGTTCGGTGCTGTGCCGCTACGGCGACACGATGGTGCTGGTGGCGGTGGTGGGTGCGAAGGATGCGAAGCCGGGTGTGGACTTCCTGCCGCTCACCGTCGATTACCGCGAGATGACGTACGCCGCGGGCAAGATCCCGGGCGGCTTCTTCAAGCGCGAAGGCCGCCCCACCGAGAAAGAGATCCTGACCGCGCGGCTCATCGATCGTCCGGTTCGGCCGCTCTTCCCCGACGGTTACAACTTCGAGATCCAGGTGCACTGCACCGTGCTCTCGGCGGACAAGGACAACGATCCGGACACGGTCGCGCTGGTCGGCACGTCGGCGGCGCTGATGCTCTCGGGCATCCCGTTCCAAGGCCCCGTCGCGGGCGTACGCGTGGGCCGGATCAACGGCCAGCTCGTGCTCAACCCCAAGCTCACGAAGCTCGGCGAGAGCGACCTCAACATCGCCGTGGCCGGCGGCCGGAACGGCATCACGATGGTCGAGGGCGGCGGCAAGGAAGTGCCCGAGGGTGTCGTGCTCGACGCGCTCTTCTTCGCCCAGGACGCGTTGCAGGCGCTCCTCGACATGCAGGATCAGCTTCGCGCCGCTGCCGGCAAGGCGGTTCGCGAGTTCGTGCCGGCCGCGCGTGACGAGGCGCTGGTGGCGCGGGTGAAGGCCGTCGCCACGCCGGGCTACATGGAGGCGGTGCGCGTCCCCGGCAAGCAAGAGCGTTCGGAGCGCTTCAGCGCCGTGAAGAAGTCGGTGCTGGAGGCGCTCGCGGCCCAGTTCCCGGAGCGCGAAAAAGAGATCAAGGCGGAGCTCGACGAGCTCAAGTACCAAGTGGTGCGGAAGTTCATGCGCGACGAGAAGACGCGCCTCGACGGCCGCGGACTGACGGACATCCGGCCCATCTCGTGCGAGGTGGCGCTGCTGCCGCGTACCCACGGCTCGGCGCTCTTCACCCGCGGCGAGACGCAGGCGCTCGCCATCAGCACCCTCGGCTCGTCGCGCGACGAGCAGCGCGTCGAGGCGCTCTCCGGTGAGTCCTTCAAGCGCTTCATGCTGCACTACAAGTTCCCGCCGTTCAGCGTCGGCGAGGTCCGGCCGATCCGTGGACCGTCGCGGCGTGAGATCGGCCACGGCGCGCTCGCGGAGCGGGCACTGGTGGCGGTCATCCCCCCCGAGGACGATTTCCCCTACACGATCCGCATCGTGTCCGAGGTGCTCGAGTCGAACGGCTCGTCGTCGATGGCCACGGTGTGCGGCGGCTGCCTCTCGATGATGGACGCAGGCGTGCCGATCTCGGCGCCGGTCGCGGGCATCGCGATGGGCCTCGTGAAGGAAGAGGGCGAGTTCCTGATCCTCTCCGACATCCTCGGTGACGAAGACCATCTCGGTGACATGGACTTCAAGGTCGCCGGCACCGGCAAGGGCATCACCGCGGTGCAGATGGACATCAAGTGCGACGGC
>CAYUSL010000719.1:0-2887 GCA_964447125.1 uncultured bacterium
TCGCCTTGTCGAGGTCGCTGCCGAACTTCGCGAACGCTTCCATGGCGCGGTACTGAGCGAGCTCGAGGCGCAGCGTACCGGCGACTTGCTTCATCGCCTTGATCTGCGCGTTTCCACCGACGCGCGACACCGAGATGCCGACGTTGATGGCAGGGCGCACGCCCGAATAGAAAAGATCGGTCTCGAGGAAAATCTGGCCGTCGGTGATGGAGATGACGTTGGTGGGGATGTAAGCCGACACGTCACCCGCTTGGGTCTCGATGATCGGCAGCGCGGTCAGCGAGCCGCCACCACGCTCGCTCGACATCTTCGCGGCGCGCTCGAGCAAACGGCTGTGCAGATAGAACACGTCGCCCGGGAAGGCCTCACGTCCGGGCGGCCGGCGCAGCAGCAGCGAGAGCTGGCGATACGCGACAGCGTGCTTGGATAGGTCGTCGTAGATGCAGAGCGCGTGGCGGCCGGTGTCGCGGAAGAACTCGCCCATCGTCACGCCCGAGTAAGGCGCGATGAACTGGAGCGGCGCGGGGTCGCTGGCGTTGGCGCATACGACCGTCGTGTATTCCATCGCGCCCTCCTTGCGGAGGCGGTCCACGACGCGAGCGACGGTGGACTGCTTCTGGCCGATGGCCACGTAGAAGCAGTAAACGCCCTGTCCCTTCTGGTTGATGATCGTGTCGAGGGCGACTGCGGTCTTTCCCGTCTGGCGGTCGCCGATGATGAGCTCGCGCTGGCCGCGGCCGACCGGGATCATGCCGTCGATGGCCTTGAGGCCGGTCTGCAAGGGCTCCTTCACGGGTTGGCGAGCGACGATGCCAGGCGCCTTGATCTCGATGCGGCGGTACTCCTTGGCCGCGATGGGGCCGAGCCCGTCGATGGGCACGCCCAGGGCGTTCACCACGCGCCCGACTACCGCCTCGCCCACGGGCACCTCGGCGATGCGGCCGGTGCGCTTGACCGTGTCGCCTTCCTTGACGTGATGCGTCTCGCCGAAGAGCGCCGCGCCGACGCTGTCTTCCTCGAGGTTCAGCACCATCGCGTAGAGGTCGCCGGGGAACTCGATGAGCTCCCCGGCCATGGCTTTGTCCAAACCGTGGATACGGACCACGCCGTCGGCGACGAATAGCACCGTTCCGGTCTCCGCCACCTCGACCCCGCGGTCGTAATTGCGGATGCGGTCCTTGATGATGCTGGAGATCTCTTCGGCCCTGAGCTGCATCGGTGCTCCCCCGGGATTTTGGCGTGGTCGGTGTTCGCGTCGTCGGCGACGATCAGCCGTGCGAAGACTCGGACATGGCGCGCTTCAAGCCTTCGAGTTGCGTTCGGACACTGCCGTCGTAGAGCGTGTTACCCACGCGAGCGACCAACCCTCCGAGGAGGCTCGGATCCTCGCGCGTCGCGAGCAGTATGCGCTTGCCGGTCATCTGCTCGAGCTTGCCCTGAATGGAAGCGAGCTGCGCGTCGCTCAGGGGTCGTGCGCTCACCACCTCGCCGCGCACTTGCCCGAGGTGCTCGTCGGCAAGCTCGCGGAAGGAGCGCAGGCAGGCGTCGAACGCCGTCATGCGGTTCCGGTCGAGGAGCAGCTGCACCAGGTTCCGGACGTTGGCGCCGGTGCCGAGGCGGTCCGCGACAGCGGTGAAGACGCGCTTACGAAGCTCCGCCGTGTGGGTGGGAAACGTCAGTACCTCCACCAGCTCGGTCGAGGCAGCGAGCGCCGTAGCTAGTGCGTCCAGCTCGCCAGCAATCGAGTCGACGGTGCCCGCCTCGAGCGCAATCTCGAAAAGTGCACGCGCGTAGCGCCGTCCGACGCGATCCTCGATCATGGGCGTGCTCCGTGTCCCTCGGTGAACTCGCGGATCATCCGGTCTTGGTCGGCGTCCTGGATCGCACCAGCGAGCATGCTCTGCGCTTCGCGCGCGGCAATCTCCGTCACCTCACGCGCCAGATCCAGCCGCGCGCGACGGACTTCCTGCTCGACCATCAGCTCGGCCTGGGAGCGAATGCGTGCGGCAGCTTCCTCCGCGCCGCGCAGGATTCGCTCGCGTTCCGCTTCCGCGACGCGCATCGTCTCGTCCAGGATCGACTGCACCTCGAGGTCCAGCTTGGAGAGCCGGCCCTCGATCTCCGCGAGCTTCGCGCGCGCTTCGTCGCGCAGCCGCTCGGCGGCGCGCAGATCCGCGAGGATCTTCTCCTTGCGCTCCGCGAGGAACTGATTCATCGGTTTGCGCCCCTTCACGAAGAGGAGCACGAGCAACAGACCGAAATTCACGAAGTACCAGAAGAGGCTCATCGGGCCAGGCGCGTGGGCCTCGCCACCTCCGTGACCGGCGTTCTCGGCGAAGGCCAAGGTGGGCACCGCCGTGAAGACGAAGGCAACCGTCAACTGCCGAGCGACCTGCCCAATCGAGCGCATCGATCTCGCCCTCCCCGAGCTCACAGCGCGCGTCCCAGAACCTTGGAGGCCATGTCCCGCGCCATCCCACGCGCATCCTGTTCGAGCGAGCTGCGCGCGGCAGCCACCTGCGCGCTGAGCGAGTCACGCGCGCGGGTCAACTCTTCTTCTGCGACCTCGAATGCAGCCGCGAGTACTTCACGCTCGCGCGCTTGTGCCGCACCGCGGATCTCCTGACGACGCTGATCGGCCTCGGCGCGCGCCTTGGCCAGTCGCTCGTCATAGTGATTGCGGTGCGCGTGGCTCAGCTCGGTTTCGCGATCCGCGGTGGCGCGGGTGTCGGTGATGCGCTTCTCTCGCCCTGCGTGACTTCCGGAAAAGGGCTTGAGAATGAAGTGGTTGATGATGCCGACGGCCACGAGAAAGATGGCCATCTGACCTAGGACTGGCCCGACGTGGGGAGCAAGGACGTCCCAGCTCGGCATCTCGTCGCCCCGT
>CAYUSL010000720.1:0-2887 GCA_964447125.1 uncultured bacterium
CCGATCCCGATGGCAACACCCTCGAGCTCTCCTACGGCCAAGAAGTGGGCATGACGGTCGCGGAGAGCTGACGCGAGTCATGCTTCTGGCTTCTTGCGGGCCAGGGCTTTGCCCGCGAGGCGGTCTTCGGGTGCGCGGGGATCGGTGTCGGCGGGATAGAGGCTCTTGCTGCCGAAGCGATCGCGAACGCGCGTGAGCACGTCCTGAAGCGCGTCGCCGCGCTGGGCGCACGCTTCGTTGCGATCGGGCGCGACACCGGCGAAGAGGTCGAGCTGGCGCTCGCCTTCGGGCTCGATGAAATCGCTCACGCCAACTCCGGTGAGACGGAAGCTACGCCCTTCGATCTCGACCGCGTCGAGCAGCGAGCACGCGGCGCGGTAGATCTCCCGCGCCTGGGCCGTGGGGCGCGGCAGCGTGAGCTGACGAGTCTCGGTCACGAAGCGGCCGTCGCGGATCTTGAGGTGGACCTTGCGTCCGCGCAGCCCCTTGTGGGTGAGGCGGTCGGCGACGCGGGTGGCCTGATCGAGGAGGTGCCGCTCGATCGTGGCACGGCCCACGATGTCGTCGGCGTAGGTGTCCTCGTGGCTCACGCGCTTCCGTTCGTGGGTCGTCTCGACGGCGCGATCGTCGAGGGCGTTCGCAAGCCGATGAAAGTGAAGGCCCGACTCACCGAAGAGCCGTTCCAGCTCGCGAGCATCGTGGCGGCGGATGTCGCCCACCGTCCGCATGCCGCGCCGCATCAGCGCCTCGGCGGCCTTCGGCCCCACTCCCCAGAGCTCGCTCACGGGCAACGGGTCGAGGAACGCGAGCTCCTGGCCGGGCAGGATCTCGGTCAGGCCGTCGGGCTTCTGCCGACCGCTCGCGATCTTGGCGAGGAACTTCACCGCCGAGATTCCCACCGAGCAGGTGAGCCGGGTCTCGGCGCGCACGGCCGCGCGGATGGCCTCGGCCACGGCACGCGGCGGGCCGAAGAGGCGATCCGTGCCCGTGACGTCGAGGAAGGCTTCATCGATCGAGAGCGGCTCGACGAGCGGCGTGAAGCGCTCGAAGATCGCGAACACCTGGTCGGAGACCTCCGAGTAGAGATCGTGGCGGGGCGAGATCACGACCGCCTGCGGGCAATGACGCAAGGCCACCGCCGTCGGCTGCGCCGAACGGCAGCCGAAGGTCCGCGCCTCGTAGCTCGCAGCGGCCACCACACCGCGCTTCCCGGCGCCTGCGACGAGCACCGGCAGCCCGCGCAGCTTGGGATTCTCACGGACTTCGACGGACGCGAAGAACGCGTCCATGTCGACGTGCAGGATCGCTCGGGCCGGCATGAGGGGATCCAGCGCACTGCGCGACGAGAGCGTACCGCGAGTCGCACCACCCAACGATCCGGCGCCGGCGACCGAACCCACGCCGGAAGCGACGTGATCGAGCCGCTACGGCGCGAGCGCGGCGCGCGCTTCTTTCTCGAGGTCCTGCATGGCGCGGGTGCCGCGCACGTTGGGCGGGAGCGCTTCGATGGCGGCGAGGGTCGCGCGATAGGCATCCGCGGACTCGGCCGCACGACCGACGCGATGCAACAGCGCAGCCCGACGCGCCAGCCACGACTCTTTGCGCGTAGCACCCGCCGCGAGCCGATCGATCCGCGCCAGCGCAGCATCGATGCGGCCGAGCTTCTCCTCGTAGCCCAGCGCCGCAAGCTCGAGGGTCACCAGCGGACCGAGACGGGTGATGCCCTCGTCGATGCCTCCGAGGGCACGCTCCGCGAGCTCGTTGCCGAGCCCCGCCACCGCCTCCGACCGCTCCAGAAAGAGGTCCGGGCTCGGTGCCGTGGCTACGCCGATCACCGTGCTGTAGTCGTCCCACGCGGCATGCCCGTCGCCGACCTTCACCAGCGCGCGGGCACGCAACAGCAGAAGCTCCGGATCCCGCGGCGCAGCGGCCAGGCCGGTATCGGCCACGGCGCGCGCGGCGCGTGGGTAGCCCGCATCCGCGAGCACGCGACCGCAGACCACACAGATCTTCGCCGCGCTCGGATCCAGCGCGCGGGCACGCTCGCAGTCGGCGAGTGCAGCGTCGAAGTCGCGGGCGAAACGATGGAGGTCCGCACGCCACGCGTAGAGCGAGGCATCGCGGGGATCGGCACCGATCTTCGCGGTGACCTCGCGAAGGCGGGACGCGACGTCGTCGTCGGCCCGAACGGCGCTGGGCGCCGCGCACAGCGCGACGCCCAGCCACACAGCCTGCGCCGAAGCGCGCATCCTCACGTTCAGCTCGGAGTCTTCTGGATCGTGAAGTGGTCCTGCACGTCGCCCAGCGAGTTCACGAACGCGGCGTCGAGGCGATCACCGTCCACGTCCAGCACCATCGATCCCAGCACGTTGAGCGACACGAACATCGCCGGGTGATTCAACGAGCCGCCGCTGGTCTGGCCCGAGCTGCCGGGCACCGCGTAGACGGCACCCAGGTGCGGCATCGCTCCGAGGCCATGCTTCGTGTAGGCGCCGGTCCCGTCGGTGCGCCCGTCGCCCGAATCGAGGATCATCGACGGGGTCAAGGTCGAGGACGAGCCGTAGTGGCCGTCGAGGAGATACGAGCGCTCGTACGAGTGGCTGTGACCCGCGAGCACCAAGTCCACGCCATAGCTCTCGAGCACCGGCAGGAAGTTCTGCCGCATGTCGATCAGGGCACCCTCGGTGTCCGAATCGTGGGAGCCCTTGCTGTAAGGCGGATGGTGCCAGAAAGCGATGGTCCAGTCGGCCGCGGCAGCAGCCAGATCCGCCTGCATCCAGGTCATCATCGCGCCCGTCGGCGAGCGGTCGGTCTCGTAGGAATCGAGGCAGATGAAGTGGATGTTGCCGTAGTCGAACGAGTAGTACGCCTCCGTTCCCGAGGGCAC
>CAYUSL010000721.1:0-2886 GCA_964447125.1 uncultured bacterium
CCCCCGCCGCGGCCCCGGCGCCGGCGCGCGCGCCCCCCCCGGGGGGGGGGGGGGGGGCCCCGGGGGGGGGGCCCCCCCCCCGGGGCGGGGGGCTGGAACAGACCCCCGAGAAAGCATCGACCCGCCGCCGAACGGCTCGCGGCGCGAGTCGTTCGGCGACGTGTCACGCACGGCCGCGGCTCTGACCGCGGCCGATACCGCCAGCGATCAGGTGCGCAGCCCGAAGCGGCTCGGGGATCTTGCCGTGGATCGCCAGTCGCGCGATCACCGCTTCGGCGATCGCGAGCGAGATCCCGGCGCGCTGCACCAGCACACCGGCAATCGGCTCCATGGCGCCAGCCCGTTCGATCGCTCGCCATTTGCGGTCACCGTCGCGAACGTGCTCGCGCAGCGCCGATTCGATGGCACGCAGATCCGGTGAACGCCGCGCCACGACCAGCACCGGCAGCGCGAGCGCCGCGCTCAGGCTGTGGATGTCGATCACGTTGAAGCCGGCGACGGCGATGCCCTGCAGCATCACGAGCTGAACCTGCGCTGCGAAGCGGGAGTGTCGGATCATCGCGGCGATGGCGCGGGTGGCATCGTCCCCATCCCGCGCAACGGTGGTGGAAAGAACCCCGTCGAGACGCAGCCCCGCGTACACGGCACCCACCACACGCACCCTGGCGCGCGCTTCGCGCTCGAAGGGGGCGTCGTCCACGCCAACCACGTGCGACGGCAGGCGACGAAGCGCCGGTCCAGCCGTGGGGAGACTTGACTTGGTCGGCGATCCGGACGACACAGTTGGAGCTTCCCAGCCGCAGCTGCGCGTTCGACTCCGCGCGACGATCTCTTCGATTCAGCCATGCCCATCGATCCCGAGCTGGGTGACCCGCCGACCTGGTGGGCGCAGGAGGGCGACGACGAGGGATATCACCTCGCCGCGTTCGATGCCGGCGAGGCAACCGGGCGGGCCGCATCCAGCGAGCTGCGGGCCGGCTCCGATGCACTCGACGACGAGCCGCCGCAAGGCGGGCGTCAGCTCGCCGACCCAGCTGTGGGGATGACGAACATCGCCGTCGACGTGCCGCCTCCCGCGAGCCCAACGCTCGTCGGCCTGCCCGCGCCTCAACGAGTGATCTCGGCACTCCCCGCCGATCAGCTCGAGCACTACATCATCGCAGGCATTCACCAGGACCGAAGTCCGGGCAATGTTCTGGTGATTCTTCACCCGGCGAAGCGAAGGCGGCTTCCGGATGGGCTTTTCGAGGGATTGGCCGAGCTCGGCTTCGCGCTTCACGTGGTCGAGACCCACGCCGATCACCTGTCCAGCATCCGCCGCATCCGCGACAAGCTCCTCGAGCTCGCCGCGCAGCGCGCGCCGCTCGACGTCATCGTGGTCGGCGGCGACGGCACCCTCGATCATCATTTCCTGCTTGCCGCGTTCGCCGCGTTCTACCCTGACCGGGTCCGCGAGCGGAACGGCATCATCCAGGCGACGGGGATCACACCACAAGATCTCTCACGCATCCCCGACGAGCTGAGAAGTGGCTTCGCGCTCGACGAGCCGATCCCCGCCGTCGCCCCCACCGATCCCAACGTCAAGACGTGCTGGGTGCTGCGCAGTCAGCTCGAACCCCTGGTGCGGCGGGGTGCCACCACCAAGCGCATCCTCCGCAAGACGCGCCGCAAGGCCAACGATCCGCTGCTCCGGCTCGCAGTGCTGGCGACCTTACTGCCTACCAAAGTCACCCTGCAGACGCCCTACCTGGACCTGAGCGGCCTCGCGGAGGCGCCCCAGTCGGAGACCTTCCGCGGGCTCTACCCCTGGATCCGCTCGATCGTGCCCTATCCGGCGGGAACCGCCGCCGACAACGCGGTGTTCGCAGGCGTGCCGGGGTTGCTGTTCGGGCTCATCGCCGAGCGCCTGCGAAGCAACCCGATCACCCGCCCGCTGGTGCGCCCGTACTCGAAGCGCGCCCGCGCCCTCTTCATCGACTACTTCACGAAGCAAGCCACGATCGTGCCGGCGCGGATCTCACTCAATCGCATCGACGGACGCTGGCAGCGAATCGGCAGCCATGCCGCGGGGGGCCCTGGCTCGGCGGGCTTCTTCACGGGCGATCTCGTCAAGAAAACCAAAACGCTTGCCGGGTACTTGGCACGAATACCTCAAGTAGTGCTCGAAGAGGGAATCTTCGGTACCACCAAGCTCCGCGTCGAGGCCTTCGATCCCTGGGGGCGCTCGACCTCGATCACCGAGGGCGGGCTGGCCGAGGGGCTGTTCTCGAATCGCACGTTCCTGGGAGGCGTGGGCTCACTGCCCACCACCACGCCCACGAGCTTCGGCGGTGAAAGCTCGTTGCTCCTGATTCCTTCGATCGTCGGCCGCTCGCCGTCCGGAGTGCGGACGTTCTCGCTGCGTGGCGTGGGCGCCCTCGCCGAAGCCATCGCCAAGGGCGTTCTGGCGCGCTTACTCCACCACCTCGGCCTCAATCCGGGGCGTCTCGCCGGCGAGGGCGAGATGTCGGTGCTGCAGCCCGCACACCAAGTGGCGATCAAAGAAGGCGGGCTGGTGTCGATCCAGTACGCATACCAGGACGGCAAACCGCGGGCGACGCCCATCCAGATCAGCGGTGATCCGTTCCAGGCCCACTCGCTCGCCATCAAGGTGTTCTGGGGACCGGTGCCGCTCTTGGCGTCGCACGATTCACTGCTGCTCTCGAGCACACGCCGGACCCTCACCCACCTGCGGCTCCAGCAATCCTACGGCCTCAAGATGGCGTACATCGGCGGTGTGCATTATTTCCGCCACGAGACCGGCCCGGTGCGCCGCGACGAGATCGAGGCCCGCACCGGACTCGCCGCGCCACCGCTCTACTTGCCGCTCGATCTCGCCGGCATCCG
>CAYUSL010000722.1:0-2881 GCA_964447125.1 uncultured bacterium
TTTCTGCGCGAGCTCCTGGAGTTGGGCGCCGTCGATCGTGAGCGCGTCGCGCGGCACATGCGGGATTTCGACGCACTGGCTCGGGTGGCGGAGCCGTGGACCCCCGAGCGCACCGCCGAGGTGACGCGCGTCCCGGCAGCGAAATTGCGCGAGATGGTGACGGCCTACGCCAGCGCGCGAGGCGCCGTGCTCTACAGCTCGACGGGCGTGAACATGGGCGGGAGCGGCTCGCTCGGCTTCTGGCTCCAGGAAGCGATCAACGCCGTTTCCGGCAACCTCGACAGGCGCGGCGGCACGCTGGTAGGGCAGGGCCTCATCGATTTCCCGGCGTTCGGCAAGAAAACTGGTGCGCTGCTTCGGCCGGACCGCTCGCGCGTCGGCGACTTCCCGTCGGTCAACGACGCCTTCCCCGGCGGCATCCTCGCCGACGAGATCCTCACTCCGGGGCCGCGCCAGGTGCGGGCGCTCTTCGTGACCGGCGGCAATCCGCTCATCACCATGGCGAACGCCGGGCGGCTGCGAGCGGCGTTCGAGAAGCTCGAGCTGCTGGTCACTTTGGATCTCTTCCGCAACGAGACCGGCTCCGTCGCGCACTACGTGCTTCCCTGCACCACGCCGCTGGAACGCCCGGATCTGCCCTTCCTCTTTCCGCTGCTTCTGGGACTGCAGCGCAAGCCCTATCTACAGGCGACGCGCGCGGTGACGGACGCGCCGGGAGAGGTGCGCGACGAGGCGACCATCTATCTCGATCTGTGCCGCGCTGCCGGCGTCGGCATCTTCGGCTCGAAGCTGGCGCAGCTCGCCTTCGAGGCGATGACGCGTCTCGGCTCGTGGTGGATGGGCGGGCGGCGCGCGTTGCCCCAGGAGGCGTTGTTGTCGTTGCTGTTGCGCGCCACGCGAAGCGGCAGCTTCCGCAAGCTCTTGGTTGCGCCGCACGGAATGTTGCAGCCCGATCACGAGCCGGGCGCGTTTCTCGGCCGACGCGTCGTCACCGACGACGGCAAGGTGCACCTCGCGCCCGCGCCGCTCCTCGCTGCTACGGAGAACCTCGAGGCGACGTTCGAGCGCGAGCGCGCCGACGCCCAGCGCCTCAAGCTCATCACCAAGCGCGCTGTTCACACCCACAACTCGTGGACCCACAATCACGAGCCCTTCGTCGCCGACGGGAAGCACACGAATTATCTCTACGTGCACCCCGACGACGCAGCGCGCATCGGCCTCGGCGACGGTGCTCTCGCCGACGTTCGCACCGACACCGCCGCCGTGCGGGTCCCCGTGCGGCTGCTCGCCGACCTGATGCCCGGGACCGTGGCGTTACCCCACGGCTGGGGACATCAGCACGCGGTCGGGCTCAGCGTTGCCAGCAAGACCACCGGCGTGAACGTGAACCTGCTCGCCGCCGACGGGCCCGATCGCATCGAGCGCATTTCTGGCATGGCGCACCTCACCGGCTTCGTCGTCGACGTCGCCCCCGCCGCCGGCCCGCTGGTGCCGGATTCGTGGTCGGGGATGCCGAGTCACCACACCGCCGTGACGCCGTAGCGGCGGAACACGGGGTCGTCGGAGACGATCGCGAGATCCTCTTCGAGCGCCTGGGCCGCGAGCAGGCGATCGAACGGGTCGCGATGATGAAACGGCAGGCGAGCGACGCGTGCCACGTGCGCGAAGCGGATCGTCAGCTCCTCGAACTCATTGCGAGCGAGATGCGTCGGTACGAAGCGCTCGATCGGCTCGGGTAGCTCCAGCTTGCCGAGGCTCAGCTTGATGGCGATTTCCCACGAACTAGCGAGGCTGTGCCAGCACCGCCGCTTGGGATCGGCGATCGCCGCCCGCGCCTTGCGCCCGAGCTTCGGTGAATCGTCCGCCCACCACAGGAACGCGTGCGTGTCGAGCAGCAGAGCGTTCATCGATCGTCGCGGAAATCCTCGGGCGTCGCGTCGAAGTCGGGCGCCAGGCGCACCTTGCCGCGCGCCGATCCGGGCGTGCATTCCGTGGTCCCACGGTCGAGGCGCACGAGCTTGAGCAGCGGTTTGTTGTCTCGCGCGATCACGACTTCTTCGCCAGCGAGCGCTCGGCGAACCAGCTCCGAGAACCGTGCCTTGGCGGCCGCCACGTTGAACTGTGCCACCGGTCGTCGCTCGCGCATGTTGGTCATGCTCGATGGCCAACCCTCGTCGATCAGCGAGGTGCTAGCGAGCCGTCGATCGACTCACCCGACGCGTTCCGCGCCGTCGAGCTTCGCGAGGTCGCGGTCGAAGGTGCCGAGGGGTGTGTGCCCCGACTTGCGCGCGATCGCCACCAGCAGGCAATCGGAAAAGCCAAGCTTGGGACGGCTCCGGAAGCGGGCGAGGGCCTCGGTGACGACCTCGGGCTCCTGCAATGCCAGCGTGCGATGCTCGAGAAGCAGCTCGAGGGCGTGTGCGATCTGTGCCGCGCTTCGCTCGTAGAGCGAGTCGAGGACCCAGGTCGCCTCCGCCAGCGCGAGATGGGAAACCCACGCGCCGGACGCAACGAACGCTTCTGCTGCGGACGTCTGTGCCGGATCGTCGCGAACCAGCAGGCGAACCAACACGTTCGTGTCAACGGCGCGCATGACGTTCGCGTATCCGCCGGCGGATGGCCTCCTTCATCTCGGCGAGGGATCGGGTTCGTGGTGCGCCTGCCGGAAAGAGAGCCTCGTGCACGTCCTCCGATGAGCGCTGCCCGGCGCGGCGCACCACGTAGTGGTCACCTTCGGGCTTCCATTCGAGGATCGCGCCGGGACCCAAGCCGAGATTGCGGCGAACCTCGGCAGGCACCGAGATCTGTCCCTGTGTGGTGAGCTTGGATCGCGCGAGACGCATGAGCGTAGATTACCAGGGTAATGAAGGCACGCAACAGC
>CAYUSL010000723.1:0-2877 GCA_964447125.1 uncultured bacterium
AGGCGGTCGTGGCCGAGGGTGCGGGCGGCGTCCACTGCGCGGTCGAGGGCGAAGTCGAGGAAGCGCTCGCGTAGTCGACGCAAAAGTGGGTTCACGGGAGTCTCTTCACGTCGGGGACGAGGGCGGTCACCAGCGCAGCTCGTGAGTCACGTCGTCGGGGCCGACGACGCTCAGCACCATGCGCTCGGGGTCGAGGTAGGTGCGCGCCACGCGGCTCACGTCGGCGAGGGTCACGGCGAGGATTCGCTCGGGATAGGCGAGGTACTCGCGAAAGCCGAGTCCGTAGCTCTCGTAGAGGCTGAACGCCTCGGCTTGCGCGCTGGACGACTGGATCGCGATTTCGAAGGTGCCGACGAGATTCCGCTTCGACCACTCGAGCTCGGCTTCGGTGATTCCGTTCTCGCGGATCGAGCGCAGCTCCGCCGCCAATCCGTTCATGCCCTGGATCGCCTTCTCGGGCGAGGTGGCGATGTAAGCACCCAGGTAGCCGGGATCGAGGCCGTCGCGGGTGAACGAGAACACCGTGTAGGCGAGGCTCTGGCGGTCACGAAGCTCGAGGAAGAGGCGCCCGCCTTGGCCGGAAAGCACGGTCGACATGACTTCCAGCGGGAAACGGTCGGGATGGTCGAGGCGCACACCCGGGAACGCCAGCACCACGTGGGTCTGCTGCTTGTCGAGCGCGGCGCGGAAGCCGAGCTTCACACCGGAAAGCGGGGCGACGGCGGGCACGGTGGGCGCCTCGTGGGGCTCGCATTCCCAGGTGGCGAGGCGTGCGTGTACGGCGTTGCGCACGCGCTCGGGGTCGATGTTGCCGACCACGGCGAGCACCAGGTTCGAGGGGCGAGCGTGGCGCGCGTGGAAGGCGCGCAGGTCGTCGGCGGTGATCGCGGTGACGCTCTCGACGGTGCCGATGGTGGGGTTCGCTGCGGGATGGTCGCCGTAGAGGTCGGCCTGCATGCGCTCGAACGCCAGCCGCGCCAGGTCGTCCTCGCGGGCTTCCAGATCGTGGAGGACGTCGGCGCGCTCCTTCTCGACCTCTTCCTCGGGGAAGGTCGGGAACATCAGCACCTCGGCGAGGAGCTCGAGGGCTTCTTCGAAATGCTTCGACTGGAAGTGGCCGCGGGCACCGAAGCTGTTCCGCCCCGAGAAGCCGTCGAGGCTGCCGGCCATCTCGTCCACGGCACGGGCGATGTCCTCGGCGTCCCGGGTCTCGGTGCCGCGGGTGAGCATCGAGCCGACGAAGCTCGAGATGCCGGCTCTGCCCGGCGGCTCGATGCGCACGCCGCCCAGCAACACCGCCGACATGGACACCACCTCCACGCCGGGTCGCCGGCGCACGATCAGCTCGAGCCCGTTGGTGAAACGCTCGATGAGGAAGTCGCCGTCCTGTTGCAGGCTGCTCTGCTCGGTGCGCGCGAACGCGGCGTCGGCCTGGTCGAGCAGGCCTGCCAGCGCCTCGTCGTCGAGCTCGGTCCGCTCGTCGTCGGGCAAGAGCAGCACCGCCGAGAGCTGATCCAGGGTGAGGTAGCGCTGGGCCACCTCCAGGATCTGCGCGGCGTTCACCGACCGCAGGCTCTCCAGGTAGCGGCCCTCGAAGCGCCAGTCGTCGGCGAGGCTCTCGTAGAAGCCGAGGGCGCGCGCGGCCCCTTGCGCCGACTCTTTCTCGTACACGAAATCGCTCTCGATCACGCCCAGCGCCTTTGCCAGCTCGCGTTGCGGCAGCGGCGCGCGCCGCACTTCGTGGATCTGCTCGAAGGTGGCGTGGACCGCGTCTTCCAGGTTCTCGGGATCCAGCTCGAGGCCGATGACGAAGAGCCCGCGGTCGCGCGGCGTCATCGCGAAGGTGAAGATCGAGTGCACCAGCTCGGCGCGTTCTTTGATCTCGCGCCAGAGCCGCGAGCTGTCGC
This sequence comes from uncultured bacterium, assembly GCA_964447125.1. Classification (GTDB taxonomy): domain Bacteria; phylum JADJOY01; class JADJOY01; order JADJOY01; family JADJOY01; genus JADJOY01. Next base: position 1,908 of record CAYUSL010000723.1, read on the forward strand.
CGTCGCCGAGCGCCGCCGCCAGCACGTCGACCGCCGCCACGTCCGCCTCGCGGATCGAGGGCGCGGGGAAGCCGAGGTAGAGGAGCGTCTTCTTGTACGGGCCGCGTGCCACCCGCGCCCGCAAGCCTGCAGGCCGCGGCTCGGGAAGGCGAGGGCGGTCCGGGATGGCGCAGTCGGGTGCCGTGCCGAAGAGGGACTCGATCTGGGGGCGAAGCGCCTCGGCGTCGACGTCGCCGGTGACCACCAGCGTCAGATTCCGCGGCACGTACCATTTGTGGAAAAAGGTCTGGACGTCGCCGCGGGTGAGACGGGTGAAAACCTCGGGATCGCCGATGGTCGACGTTCGGTAGGGATGGCGGAGGTACGCGGTCTCGAAGAGCAGCTCGTAGATCTTGCGATCCGGCATGTCCTCGCCGCGCCGGAACTCCTCGTGCACCACCTCCAGCTCGCGCGCGAGCTCGTCGCCGTCGAACGCGGAATGGAAGATCGCGTCGGCGAGCACGTCGAGGGCCACGTCCACGAAGCGGCTCGCGATCACCACGTGGTACACGGTCGAGTCTTTGGTGGTGTAGGCGTTGATGTCGCCGCCCGCGCCTTCGATCTCGCGGGCGATCTCGCCCACGCGTCGCCGCGATGTGCCCTTGAAGAGCATGTGCTCGTGGACGTGCGCCAGGCCCGACTCGTGGGGAAGCTCGTCCGCGCTGCCGGTCCCGACCCAAACCTGCGCGGCGACCACCGGCGCCGAGTGATCCTCGGCGACCAGCACTTTGAGGCCGTTGGGCAGCACCCAGCGCACCGGTTCGAAGAGCCCGCCTTCGAGGCTGGTGCCGTGTGCGCTGCGAGCGTCGACGGGAAGAAGTATTTCCATGATCGTGGGAGGGTGCGGATTTGCCGCGAAATCGCGGCGAAAATGCGCGCTCGGCAAGTTACCCGCCGGTTTCCCGGCGAGGCAAGGCGATCCGCGCTCTCG
>CAYUSL010000724.1:0-2876 GCA_964447125.1 uncultured bacterium
CTCGGGGGTGGGACCCAGCGCGGCTTGGCCGCGCTGGGCGGGGGGCTTGAAAAGCCCCCCGAAAACTCAATGCAGCAACCGCTTCGCCTCGAACGCGAGCCGCTCGACCTTGAAGGGCTTGGGCATGAACAGCGCAGCACCGAGCTCGTACGAGCGCCGCACCATGTCGGGGTTCTGGAAGGCGCTGGTGACGATCACCGGCACGGCTTTGCCGTAGACGTTCTTCTTGAGCGCCGTGAGCACCGAAAGGCCGTTCACGCCATCCATCATCACGTCGAGGATGACGAGGTCGGGCAGCTTGTTGCTCTGCAACGAAGCCAGCGCTTCGGTCCCCTCGGAGATCGACGACACCTTGTAATCCTGCTTTTCGAAGTAGATCTCGAGCGACCGCAGCAAGCTCTCGTCGTCGTCCACCAGCAGGATGTGCTTCTTCTTTCGCCAGAACATCACGCGTCCTCGACGCTCTGCCCCGAACCCGTACCCCCGGGCGCCCGCCCAGCGACTGCAACCGACCCCTCGCCGCGTTCCGCGGTGGCACCCGGGCCCTGCGCCGCGCTCACGGCACGCCGTACCGCCTGCGCCGTTCGCTCGGCGGCCTCGAGACTCGCCGGCATCACTCCGCGCACGCGCACTTCCACGGCGGCGCCTCCATCCCGCTTGAGCGCCGTGACCGCGGCAGGATCGCTGCCGGTGGGATCCTCGACGTAGCGCCAATCCTTGTTCACCTTCGGATTCACGCGCGCCGGAAAGGCACGGATCGCCTGCCCGATGTAGCGGACCTCGAGCGCCGGGCAGAGCCGATAAGGCGCCAGGCGTCGATCCAGCTCGGCGATCACTTTCTTCTTGTCGAAGACGAACGAGCCGTCGTTCTCGAAGCTGCCGAGCAAGAGCCATTCGGAACCGATGACCGTGGTGCCGAGCGGCATGCCGACCTGGAAACAGCCCCACACGTTCGGGTTGTTGGTGTCGTCGTAGAAGCAATGCTCCTCGGGGCTCGTCGAGCGTCGCCGCGTCCGATAGCACTCGAGGAAACGGAAGAACTCGTCCCACGCCTGGCGTTGGCCGTCGCGGTACACACGCCGTCCGCGGCGGGTGGCGGTGCGCTCGACGAAGTCGATGAGCTCCGGGATCTCCGCTGGACCGAACGTCGCGCGCGCCACCGGCCCTTCCGGCCCCGGTATCTCGACGAATCCAGGAGCGGCGCGGATGAAGCGTTCGAGCTCGGAGTCGGAGCCAGGCGGCGGCAGCTCGAGCTCGATGGTCACGCCGCGCGCAGCAACCCCAGCAGCATCCGTGGTCGGCGTGACGACGGGATCCGCAGCACGCAAGCGCGCACCGCAACGCTCGCAGAAGCGATCGTCGCTGGCGACGAAACCGTCACAGCTCGGGCAATGGGCGACGGCTCGGACTGCGTGACCGCAATGCGTGCAGAAATTCGCGTTGGTCTTGAGGTCGGCGTGGCACGCAGTGCACTGCATCGAGTCTTCCGCGAGAGCAGCGGTGCGGCGATCGTTCCGACCACCCATGCGACACGCCGCCGAAGCCAGCCAGTGCGGGGCGCGCAGACCACGCGCACGTTGCGCGGGAACGGCGTTCGAACGGCGGCGAGGTTAGCGCCTGCTCGAATCGCGAGCAACCAAGTCGGAACGTGCACTCAGTTCCGCTCACGGCGCTCACGAGCGGGCGAGGCATCGCCGAGGAGTCCGAGTATGCTGACGCCCGAAATTCGCTTTCGCGAGCCAGGTCGCCTCGACTCGCTGAACGGTCATGACCCCTGCGACGATCACCGAGACGCTCGCGAGCACCAAGGTCGCGCACGTTCTGCACGTGATCGACCGCAACATCGCGGCGGTCGCCGCCGACGCGATCGCCATCAATCAGATCCCGGCACCCACGTTTTCCGAGCGCGAGCGTGCGCGATTCCTGATCGAGCGATTCCACGCGATCGGCCTCGATGCGCATCGCACACCCCGCTGGGACGTGATCGCCGAGTTCCCCGGCACCCGCCCCGGTCCCGCGTTACTGCTACAAGCGAGCCTCGACACGATCTTCCCACCCAGCGTGAACTCGACCGCTCGGGTCGAGGGGAAGAAGATCGTAGGGCCCGGAATCGGCGACAACGCGCTCGGCCTGGCGGCTCTGCTGGCGCTGGCGGAGATCTTCGCCAACGCCGCGCTCGAACCGCTCGGCCCCGTGATCTTCACCGCCACCACCGCCACCGAGGGCGCCGGCAACGTTGCGGGTCTGAAGCGGGTGCTGCGCAAGCTCGCCGGCAGGATCGGCTGGATGCTCTGCCTCAAGGGTCACGGCCTCGGGCGGGTCTCGTTCACGACCGTGTGCACGCGACGTCTGCGGATCGTGTGGGCCGCCAGCAACCGCCGGACGGTGGAGCCGATGGAGTTCCTGCCGGATCTGCTGCGCGCACTGGGTGCGCTCGAGGATCTGGGCGCAGGTGTGAAGGTGGACGTCGACCCGCTCGAAGGAGTGCTGTCGTCGGGCACGTATGCGACCGACGGAATCGGCCTCGATCTCAAGGGTCCCAGCGCACGTTCGTTCGCCAACGCCGAACGCGCCGTGCGCACCGTGGCTCGCGAGGTCGCCGCCGAACGCGGCGTGCCGCTCAAGGTCGAAGCCGTGGGCGGTTGGGAAGAGACGGCGCTTTCCGATCTGCACCCGCTGGTCCAGACCGTCATGGCCGTACATCAAGCACTCAACATCCGAACGCTCACCAGCCCCGGTGGCGCCGAAGAGGCGCTGGCGCTCACTTCGGCCATTCCCAGCGTGGTGCTGGGCATCACGCACGGGCGCAATCGCCATCGCGAGAACGAGTGGGTGGAGCTCGAGCCCATCTCCGACGGGCTGGCGCAAGTGTTCGT
>CAYUSL010000725.1:0-1357 GCA_964447125.1 uncultured bacterium
AGGGCGACGCCGTGGGCGGCGTGGTGGTGATGCGCCACGGCGAGAACGCCCTCGACGTGATCCGCGCGGTGAAGCAGAAGCTCGCCGAGTCCCGCGGGTCGCTGCCGGCGGGTGTGGAGATCGTGCCGGTCTACGACCGCTCGGAGCTGATCACGCGCTCCATCGACACGCTCGTTCACGAGCTGATCGTCGAGATGCTGATCGTCTCCGGGGTGATCTTGCTCTTCCTGTGGCATCTGCCGTCGGCAGCGATCCCCATCGTCACGCTGCCGATCGCCGTGCTGCTCGCGTTCATCCCGCTGCGCTGGATGGGTCTCTCCAGCAACATCATGAGCCTGGGCGGGATCGCGGTCGCGATCGGCGCGCTCGTGGATGCAGCGGTGGTGGTGGTCGAGAACGCTCACAAGCGCCTCGAGGTCTGGGAGCGCGAAGGCCGTCACGGCGACTACCGCGAGGTGCTGGTCAAGGCCATTCAAGAGGTCGGCCGGCCGAGTTTCTACTCGCTGCTCGTGATCGCGGTCTCGTTCCTGCCGATCTTCGCGCTCGAAGCGCAGGAAGGACGCCTCTTCAAGCCGCTCGCCTTCACCAAGAACCTGTCGATGGCGATCGCGGCGGTGTTGGCCGTGACGTTGGACCCAGCGCTTCGGATTCTCGTCACCCGCGTCACGCCGTTTCGTTTCCGGCCGCGCGCGCTGGCTTCGGTGGCGAACGCGGTGCTCATCGGCAAGCTCCATCCCGAGGAGAAGCATCCCGTCAGCCGCGTGCTGATCCGGCTCTACGCGCCGGTGAATCGCTTCGCGTTGCGACATCCGGGCTGGATCATCGGCGCCGCCATCGCGGTGGTGCTCGCGACCGTTCCCGTCTATCGCTCCCTCGACGCCGAGTTCATGCCGCCCCTCAACGAAGGGGCGGTGCTCTACATGCCCACCACGCTGCCGGGCATCTCGGTCACCGAGGCGGAGCGCTGGCTGCAGGTGCAGGATCGGCTGCTCAAGACGATTCCAGAGGTCGAGCGGGTGTTCGGCAAGGCCGGCCGCGCCGAGACCTCGACCGATCCCGCGCCGTTCTCGATGGCGGAGACCAACGTGGTCTTGAAGCCGGAGAGCGAGTGGCGCTCCCGCGAGCGCTGGTATTCGGGATGGGCACCCGAGTGGTTGAAGCGCACGCTGCTGGCGCCGCTTTGGCCCGAGAAGCTGACCTGGGACGAGCTGGTGGGTGAGATGGATCGGGTGCTCCGGCTTCCCGGCACCACCAACGCCTGGACGATGCCCATCAAGAACCGCATCGACATGCTCACGACCGGCGTGCGCACTCCCGTCGGCGTGAAGATCTTCGGCGCCGATCTCGCCGAGATCGA
>CAYUSL010000725.1:1457-2873 GCA_964447125.1 uncultured bacterium
CTCGGGCCGTCGATGATCCGCGACGAGAATGGGCGGCTCGCCGGTTACGTGTACGTGGACGTGGATACGTCCAAGCGCGCCATCGGTGGCTACGTCGCCGAGGCCAAGGCGTTGGTCGCGAACCAGCTACGCCTGCCCGAGGGCTACACGCTTCAGTGGAGCGGTCAGTACGAGGCGATGGAGCGCGTGCGCGAGCGGCTCATGATCGTGGTGCCGATCACGCTGGCGATCATCTTCGCGCTCATCTACTGGAACACCGGCTCGGCGATGCGGACCGCGATCGTGCTGGCGGCGGTGCCGTTTTCGATGGTGGGTGCGGTGCTGTTGCTCAAGCTGCTCGGCTACCACATCAGCATCGGTGTGTGGGTCGGGATCATCGCGTTGCTCGGACTCGACGCCGAGACCGGCATCTTCATGTTGCTCTACCTCGATCTCGCCTACGACGAGTGGCGCGCCAAGGGCCAGATGCGCTCGCTCGCCGATCTGCGAGAGGCAATCCACCACGGTGCCGTGATGCGCGTGCGGCCCAAGGTCATGACCGTGGCATGTGCCTTCATGGGGCTGGTGCCGATCTTGTTTTCCACCGGAAGCGGCGCGGACGTGATGAAGCGCATTGCGGCCCCCATGATCGGGGGGCTCGGCACCAGCTTCGTGATGGAGCTGGTGGTCTATCCCGCGATCTATCTGCTGTGGCGCAGTCGTGAGCTTCGACGTGCTGATGCACTGTCGCTGGAGGTGGCGGCGTCATGACGAGGATGAGTCGAACCATCACCTGGCTGCTCGTGGTGCTGACCAGCGGTTGCGCGTCGATCGATGTGGGCGCGGGCTTCGACGCCGTTCGGCGCTCGGTGCGAGAGCGCACTGGCCACGAGCTGCGCACGCCCGACCAGGCACTCGATCCCCAGCAAGTGGGCGCGAGAGTGCGCGAGCTCGTCCGCTCACCGCTCACCGCCGAGTCCGCGGTGGCGATCGCGCTCCTCGCCAATCCACGGTTGCAAGCATCTCTCCGCGAGCTGGAGATCACGCACGCGGATTTCGCCGAGGCCGGCTTGATCGCCAACCCCACGCTCTCCGCGGAGGTGCGCTTTCCGCCTCGTCCGCAAGTCCCATTCGAGGTCGACCTGGGGCAGGACCTGGTGAGCATCCTGTTTCGTCCGTTGCGGCTTCGCATCGCCGAGGCGGACCTCGAGGCGCGCAAGGGCGAGGAGATTCACGGCGTGGTCTCGTTGGTCGGAGACGTGGAACGAGCGTTCATCGAGGCGCAGGCTGCCGCGGAGCAGGTGGTGCTCGCCGAGCTTGCGGCGCGGACGGCGCAGGCGAGTGTGGTCGCGGCGGAAGGCTTGTTCGCCGCCGGCAACGTACCCAACGGGATCGTCGTGACGGAGCGAGCTGCGGCCGAGGAGTTGGAGATCGTCC
>CAYUSL010000726.1:0-2872 GCA_964447125.1 uncultured bacterium
GACATGGAGATCTGCATCTCCTGCCGCGCGTGCGAGTCGGCGTGCCCGATCGACTGCATCACCATCGAGGACGTGAAGATCCAGAAGTCGTCGGTGACGGGCGTCGACGGCGACACCAGCCCCAAGGTTCGCGAGTCGTTCGTCTTCGACATCAACATCGGCAAGTGCATGTACTGTGGGCTTTGCGTCGAGCCCTGCCCCACCGGTGCGATTCACCACACCACGCAGTTCGAGGGCGCGACCTCGAACTTCCGCGATCTGATTCTGCGCTTCGTGTCGCCCGAGATGGCGGCACAGACGCTGGAGAAGGCGCGCGCCCAAGGCTTCAGCCTCGCGGACGAGTAGTCGCCGCGCGCGCCGGGGCGCCCGAGCGCGAGTCCGTGACGTCGTGGAGGTGCGGCGGTCTCTCGCCGCACGCGATCCGACCGAAGGCCCACCGAGGGACCGGTGGGCCTCCAAGACGGACTCGACTCGCGCTGGGAGACGAGCTCATTGCGGTCCGGTAGGAGCCGGGCCTTCGACACCACCGGCGAGCGGCGGGCTCCGTTCGAGATCGCGCAAGCGTGCTGTGGCACCGGCGTAGCTCGGATCCACTTCCAACGCATTCCGGAACGAACGGATCGCGGCCTCGACGTCGCCGCGACGTTGATACGCGATTCCCAGGTTGTAGTGTGCCTCGGCGAGGCCCACGCCGAGGCGTGCAGCGAGTCGCAGCTCGTCGATCGCCTCGTCGAGGCGATCCTGCAGCACGCGCAAGCCACCCAGATTGATGTGCACCCGCGGTTCGTCGGGTTTGAGGCGTGCCGCCTCGCTCAGATGACGATCCGCGTCCGCGAGCAATCCCGCCTGTGCTTCGAGCCTTCCCAGGTTGAGGTGCGCGAGCCACGCATCGGGGTTCTTGGCGAGCGTGTCGCGCCAGATCGTGGCTTCGTCGCGATACGCGTGCGCCTGCTGCCACGTGAGCAACCCGGCCAGCGCCAGCACCGCCGATCCCAGGACGCGCCAAGCGAGCTCCGTGAGCGATCGCACACGCTCGCGCAATGCCACCGCGGCTGCCGCCAACCCCGCCAGAAACGCGGCACTCGCGTGGTACTGGAAGTGATCCGCCACGAACGAGAAACGCATCGGGTAGAAGTCGACGAAGCCGAGCGCTGGCGAGAGGCTCACGGCGTAGACGGCGAGCGTGAGCAGCGGCCCGAACCCGATGCGCCGCCCGAGCGCGAGCAGCGCAACCACCAGCAGGGCCACCGAAAGCGGCCACGCCAGATTGAGCCCGTGCGACCACGTTACGTCCCAGCGCGGATAGATGAAGATCAGCGGATGCGGCCACACGAGCTTCGCGGCGTAGAACCAGAGCGCGCGCGACGCGATCACGGCACGATCGAGCAAGCTCAGGTGCCAGTCGACGCCTGCGGCACCGACGTGGTGCTTCTCGAGCCAAGCCGTCATCGCCGCCATCACCAGCCCCACCACCAGCAACGGCGCCAGCGGCGCGAGCTCGGCGCGGGTGACGCCGCGTCGCTTCCAGATCACCACCAGGGCCAACGCTACGGGCAGCGTGACGGTCACGCTCTTGCTCAGGAGGGCGCAGACGAAGAGCACGAGCGACGCGTAGTACCAGCGCCGATTCGCCGGCACGAGTGCCGGGAGCGACTCCTCGGTGGCCCGCAGATAGGCGAGCGCGGTAGCGAAATAGAAGATTCCCGAGAGCACGTTCTTGCGCTCGGTCACCCACGCCACCGACTCGACGTGCACGGGATGGAGCGCGAAGAGCGCCGCTGCGTACCCGCCGCCGCGGATGCCGAGGCGCACCAGCACGCGCCACAAGAGCAGCGCGCCCACGAGGTGCAAGAGCACGTTGTCGACGTGGTAGCCGAAAGGGGCGAATCCCCACAGACGATGCTCGATCCAGTAGCTGGTGTGGACGAGCGGGTAGTACTGCGGTGTCGCGAAGCCGTCGGTCCAGATCTCCCACAAACCCGTGGCGCTGGAGAGCGTCGGATTCTGGGTGACGTACTTGTCGTCGTCCCAGATGTAGCCGGCGGTGAACGCGGGGACGTAGGCGGCCAGCGTGGCCACTGCCACGCACAGCGCAGCCAGCACCGCGCGGGGCGCGGCGTCGCGGCGCGGGGGGGCCGTCACGCGCTCACCCGTCTCGTCACGACTTCGGCTCGCGCCCGCTCACACGGTCCGAGACGCGATCCGTGCTTCGTGGGGGCGTATCGATCGGCAACCGCACCTGGAACGTGGAGCCTCGACCGAGACTGCTCGCGACGGAGAGCGTGCCGTCCATGCGCTCGGCGAGCTTGCGCGCCAGCGAGAGCCCGAGCCCAGTACCGCCGAAGCGGCGAGTGATCGAGCCGTCGACCTGACGGAACTCCTCGAAGATCAGCTCGTGATTGGACGCGTCGATGCCGATGCCGCTGTCCTCGACCTCGAGCTCGAGCTCGCCCCCACTCGAGCCGTCGCGAGGCGCTCGCGCACGCGCGCGAACCTCGATTCGCCCGCCCTCGCCGGTGAACTTGATCGCGTTCGAGAGCAGGTTGCCGAGTACCAGCTTGAGCTTCTCCTCGTCCACCGCCACGCGAACCGGGACCGAAGGCTCGACGGCGAGATCCACCGTCAGGTGCTTGCTCGCGCTGAGCGGCGAGCACGACTCCACCACCGCGCGCAGCGTCGCGGCGAGATCCGTCGGCGCGCGCGCGATCTCGATCTTGTCCGCTTCCAACCGCGCCGAGGTGAGGATCCCCTCGATGAGCCGCAGCAGATCCTGCCCGCTGCGGTGAATGAAGCCCACCTGCTTTTCCTGCTCGGCGTTGAGCGGCCCGCTGACGTGATCCCCCATCACACCGGAGAGCGTCAGGATCGAGTG
>CAYUSL010000727.1:0-2863 GCA_964447125.1 uncultured bacterium
GGCAACGCGGCGATTCTCGACGAGCGGCTGGCGCTCACGTGGGTGCGCGACCACATCGCGGCGTTCGGCGGTGACCCCGCAAACGTCACGCTCTTCGGCCAGTCCGCCGGAGGCATGGCGGTGGCGGCGCTCCTGGGAATGCCGGGGGCCAGCGATCTGATCGACAAGGCGATCGTGCAGGCGAACGTCGCGTCGCTCATCCGTCCGTGGGAAGCGGCGCGCGCGGTGACGGCGGAGCTGGTGGCGTCGCTCGGCCTCGACGACGAGAGCGAGCTTCGCGACGTGCCGGTAGCGGAGCTCTTGGCAGCGCAGTCGGCGCTCGGGGATGGCAGCTTCGGCCCGACTTTCGATGGTGTGGTCTTTCCGGTGGCGCCGATGCGCGCGGTCGAGCTGGGTTCGGCAGCTCACGTGCCGATCCTCACGGGGACCACCCGCGACGAGGCCCGCGGCTGGCTGCCCCGCATTCCGTTCCTGCAGTCGCCGCTCTTCGTGCCTGCGATTCCGATCGCGCTCCTCGAGCTTCTCACCGATGCGCTCGCGGAAGGCGTGGCGCAAGCGCAGGCGGTCGAGGTCTACCAACGCGCCAATCCCGGGCTGCCGCCGAACCTGGTTTCGATGGCGATCGGGACCGACGCACTCTTCCGCCTGCCGGTCCTCCACCTCGCCGAGTCCGAGCTCGCGTTCGAGCCCGGGCACGTGTTCGTGTACCGCTTCGATTGGGTACCGCCGAGCCCGGACCATCCGGGCCTCGACATGGGCGCGCGGCATGCGGCCGAGGTGGGGTTCGTGCTGGATACGGCCGACGGATGGCCGGGGTGCTATGGCCCAGGAGGCGAATCGGCTCCCCGCGCCCTCGTCGAGCAGATGATGGACGCGTGGATTGCGTTCGCGAAGACCGGCAACCCGAGCGTGCGCGGTGGCCTGTCGTGGCCTGCCTACGACACGGTGCGCCGTCCCACCCTCGTGTTCGACGCGGACGGCGAGACCGCCACGAGCCGCGTCGTGCCGGACCCCGGCGGCGAGACCCGGGCGTTGTGGATCCCGTCGCGCCTCGCCTTGGGGCGGCAGGGCTGAGCGCTGCCGTCCCGATTGGCCGCTTGGGTTCGGTGATTGGCCGAACCGGTCCTCGCGTGCCGGCGACACGAGAGCCTAGGATCGCGTTCACGATCCTCGGCATTCACGTCGAGGCGTCAGCGCATGCGAGGTGCGAGCGTTGAAGCTACCCGCGAATCACGACACGACGTTGCCGCTGCCCAACGGCTGGTTCTGCGTGGCTTGGTCGAAGGACTTGGTCGCGGGTGAGGTGCGGAAAGTCCGCTACTTCGGCGAAGACCTCGTTCTCTTCCGCACTCGGTCCGGGACGCCCGTGGTGCTGAACGCGTATTGCGCTCATCTGGGTGCGCACCTGGGGCAGGGTGGACGGGTGCTGGGCGAGCGCATCCGCTGCCCGTTCCACGGTTGGGAGTTCGGTGCGAGTGGGCGCTGCGAGTCCATTCCCTACTGCGACTCGATCCCGCAGCGCGCACGCCAGAAGTCGTGGCCGGTGCTCGAGCGCAACCGCATGATCTTGGTGTGGCGCCACGCCGAGGACGAGCCGCCCTCGTGGGACGTTCCGGAGATGCCGGAGATCGGCGGGGAAGGCTGGACCGAGCCGATCATCCACGAGGTCGAGGTCGGCGTGCACATGCAGGACATGGCCGAGAACAACCTCGACCCGCAGCATTTCCTCTACGTCCACCACGGCCCACCCGAGGACGAGGTCGAGATCGACTACGGCGAGGGCGGGCGCTTCCTGCGGGTGCGCAGCAAGCACACCAACGACACGCCTTACGGCAAGTTCACGGTGGATCTGGAGCGCGATACCTGGGGGCTCGGGCTCACCTCGGTGCGCATGATGGGCTTCGGCGAGAAGGGCCTGCTCATGTACACGTCCACCAGCCCCATCGACGAGCACCGCTGCATCTCGCGCTGGCTCATCACCGTGGGCGAGGACTTGGCCGACACCGTCGGCGCCGAGTTCCTGCCGTGGGCCATCGAAGGGGTGAAACAGGACATCCCGATCTGGGAGAACAAGATCCACCGACCGGATCCGGTGCTGTGCAAGGCCGATCGGGAGCTGGCCGAGTTCCGGAAATACGTGAAACAGTTCTACTCGCGTCCCGTGACCGAGGCTGCTGCTCGGCCCGGCACGCCAGTCGGCGCCACTGGCACGCGCGAGCGAACCTCGGTGCCGAGCCTGGAGCATCGGGAAGCAGAGGGCCACGCATGAGCAACCCCAGCGATCGCTACCTCGTCATCTCGTCCGACTGCCACGCGGGGCTGCCAGGGGCCAAGTACCGCGACTGGGTGGACCCCGAGTACCGCGAGATGTTCGACGTCGCGTTTCCGATGCAGGAAGCGGAGGTCTTAAGGCTCACGCGGAAGTTCATGCCCGACGAGTTCAAGGACGCGTGGCGCCGCGACACCGGCGAAGGCTGGCACGGCGCGTGGGATTCGGCGGAGCGCAACCGCCAGCTCGACGCCGACGGCATCGCCGGCGAGGTGATCTTCCCGGACGGCGTCAACGACGGGAATCTGCCGCCGTTTGGTGCGGGCCTGACGCTCCCGCCCGAGGTGCCGAGCGATCTGATCTGGGCCGGCGCCAAGGCCCACAATCGCTGGGTCGCCGGTTTCTGCCAGGAAGAGCCCAAGCGCCGCGCCGGCATGGCGGTGATCCCGATGGCGCACGACCCCGTGCGCGCCGTCGAGGAGATCCGCTGGGCACGCGCCAACGGGCTGCGCGGTGTGTTCATCGGTCCGATGTGGGGCAAGCACGAGCCCTACCACTCGCCGGTCTACGAGCCGGTGTGGTCGGTGTGCGAAG
>CAYUSL010000728.1:0-2841 GCA_964447125.1 uncultured bacterium
CTCGTCGTAGAGGGACTGCGCCAGGTCGGGGTGGCGGAACGCGCGCGCGACGTCCTCGAAGCGGGTGATGGTGACGGTGCTCATGGCGTTCCCTCGCCTCCGTGGGCGCGCTCCCAGGTCAGCAGGTCGTGCGAGTAGAGGACCACCCGCTCGCCCGCCACCCGGCGGCGCTCGGGCCACGGGCGCGCGAGGTCGACGGCGCGTCCGTTCGCGAACACGTGGCGCAGCCGGTGGCGTTCGCCGAGGACGCGCACGTCCTCGAGCGGGTCGCCGTCGACCACGATCACGTCCGCGAGGCGCCCGGTCTCCAGCGTGCCGACCCGCCCCTCGAGCTTGAGCGCGCGCGCGCCGTTCGCGGTCGCGCAGGTGATCGCCTCGAGCGGCGTCAGGCCGAGGTGGTTCACGAACACCTCGACCTCGCGGGCGTGCCAGTGGCCGTAGGGCGTGAGCGAGAAGCCCGCCTCGGAGCCGGTCAGGAACGGTACGCCGGCGTCGTAGGCCTTGCGCAGCATCACGCTCGACTCGGCGATCTCGCGGCGGAAGAGCTCGATCACGAACGGGTCCGCGCCGACCTTCGCGCCGAACTCGGCGAGGTTGGCTTGGAACGTGAGCGTCGGTGCGAGCGCGGCGCCGGAGTGCACCACCGCGCCGAGCGCCTCGTCGTCCATGAAGGTGGCGTGGAGGATGAGGTCCACGCCGGCGCGCGCCGCGTCACGGGTGCTGGTGGCGTTGCGGCAGTGGGCGACCACCGGGATGCCGAGATCGTGGGCGGTGTCGCAGACCACTTTCATCTCGTCGTGGGTCCAAACTTGAATCTCGCCGCGCTCACGCTGACGCGGGATGAGACCGGTGGCGTGGACCTTGATCCAGTCCACGCCGTACTTGATCTGCCGCCGCACCTCCACGACCATCTCGTCGCGCGTACGCACCACCTTCGCGTAGCCGCGGCGTCCCTCCTCGGGGATCAGCAAGCCAGCGGTGCCGCCCACGGAGGTGAGCAGCGCGTTGCCGCCGGTCGACATCCGCGGCCCTTCGACCACGCCGCTCTCGATGGCGTCGCGCAGGTCGGGGCCGAGGTCGAAGATGCAATCGGCATCCAGAAATCCCGTGACGCCAGCGCGCAAGAGCTTGCCGACGTTCCACGCGGCGAGGATTGCCGACAGGCCTTCGCGGCGGTGGAAGAAGAGCTCGTCGTTGGAGGCAGGCTCGGCGAAGGTGATGTGGCAGTGGGCGTCGATGAGACCGGGCATCACCGTGAATCCGGTGACGTCGATCCGCTCCACGGTGCGTCCCCCGGCGCCGAGCGCCGCTGCGCCGTGGTCGGCATCGGTGCCGACGGCCGCGATCCGCTCGCCTTCGATCAGCACCGACGTACGAGGCCGCGCGGGCGCGCCGCTGCCGTCGATCACCGTCCCGTTCGCCAGCAGCGTCACGCGGCTCATGGCTCGCCTCCGCCAGCGGCGTCTGCCGCCCCGCCGAGCAGGATCGGATACGTGCCCCAGTACGGTCGCTTGGTGTGCGGGTCCATCGTCGGTGCCTGGCGGGGATCCGGCCGCGCGCCGCGAGCGAGGAGCCCGTGGACCGCGATGGCGACGAGACCGAAGAGATGCTTCTCGCCGGGTGTCGTGTCCTCCAGGACTCCGGCGGCGAGATCGCGACCGATGCACGAGTGCATGCCGCTGCCGAACGAAAGCCCGTAGAGCGGCACGTCCTGCGGCAGCGACCGGAACGGATCGAACTCCGCCGCGCGGGGGCCGAACACGCTCACGTCGCGGTTCGCGGCCATCAGGTCGAATACCACCTGATCGCCGGCGTGGATCTCGATTCCGCTCGCCAGGCGCAGGTCCTCGAGGGCCCAGCGCAGGCCGATCGGGCTCGACGGGTTGAGGCGCACGGTCTCGTGGACGCAGCGCTGCACGAAACGCAGGTCCGAGCGCGCGCGGTTTCGATCCTCCGGGTGGCGCGCGATCCACTCGAAGATCGCGTGAGTGGTGCGGGTGGTGGCGGTGGCCGAGGTGTGCGCACCCGCGAGCAGGAAGAACGCCACCTCGCGCCGCACCACCTCGCGCGGCAGGTCGAGGTCGTCCTGGTTGCGCAGCAGCACGGTGAGGATGTCGCGCGGCAGCTCGTCCTCGCCGAGCTCGCCCGCCTCCACACGGGCGAGCAGCGCCTGGCGGCGCGCCAGCGCGGGCGCGAAGAACGTCACGTCGAAGTCGTCGAGCGCCGCGAGCACCTCGCGCCGCACCTGCTCCTTGTCGCGGGTCGAGTGGGCGAGGGTGGCGCCCTCGATGAAGCTCATGAGCAGCCGGTGGAGGTGGGCCGTCTCCTCGGGGGTGCCCGCCGCGCGGTCGACGCCGGCGGCGGGCGCCGAGAGGTTCAGCAGCAGCGCGTGGCCGACGTGGACGAGGTCGGCGCGCCCGGCGGCGACCAGCGGCGCCATCGTCTCCTCGACGATGCGCGGGAACACCTGCTCCTCGTAGTGGTAGTAGGTGGAGCGCCGGAACAGCCGGTTCTCCAGGCGCCGCCGCTGGCGATGCGCCTCGCCGTGGAGGTTCACCAGCACGTCCGCCATGATCACCTCGCCCTCGTCGTAGAGGGCCTGGCGGAGCGTGGTGGAGCGGTAGGCGTCGAGGCAGTCGGCGTAGCGGTCGAGGGTGACCGTGCGCCCGGTGCGCGGCGGGCGATCGCCGCTCATGCGTGGGTCACGCCCAGGCCGAGCCCGCCGTCCACCGAGACGATGGTGCCGGTGGTCCACTCGGCGCAGGCGAGGTGCGCGATCGCCTCGGCGATCTCCTGCGCCGTGCCGATCCGGCCGAGCGCGTGCTCGGGCGCCAGGCTGTG
>CAYUSL010000729.1:0-2836 GCA_964447125.1 uncultured bacterium
CTGACGCGACCGGTTCCGGTGCTTCAGATCAGCGGCAGCCTCGACGAGATCGAGTCGCGCGTGGCCACCGTCGAGCGCTGGCGCGCCCTCGACGGCTGCAGCGGCACCGGGCGCATCACCTATCAGCAGGGCGACGCCACCTGCACCACCTACGACGGCTGCGACGGCGGCGTGGAAGTGACTCATTGCATCGTCGCCGACCAAGGCCATTGCTGGTGGGGGAACGTGAGCCCCGAGCTGATCCCCGGCTGCCATCCCGGCGACGACCTCTACTCTCCCGACGTGCTGTGGGATTTCCTCCAGCGCTGGAAGCTCGACTGACGCGAGCGCAGACGCCAGCCGCCCGCGTCCGGTGCCGGGCGCCGCACCTCCTGCCGCACCTCCTCCGAATTCGCAGCGCAGCCGAGTCGTCTCACCTCGCATGGACGCCACCCCCGAATCCTCGACTCGCCCGCGAGCGCGGATCGCGCGGGTGGTGCTCACCGCGGTGCTGCTCGTGGGGACGGCCATCGGGCTCTACCTGACGGCGCACCACGACTCGCAGCTCTACGGCGACAAGTCGTTCACCCTCGCAAACTGCCCCCAGAACGAAACCGTCGACTGCGAGGCGGTGAACACCAGCGCCTGGTCCGAGCTCGCCGGTGTCCCCATCGCCGCGTTGGCGCCGCCGTTTTACGTGTGGGTGCTCGGGCTCGTGTGGGCGGGGCGCCGCGAGCCCCGTTACACCGGCTACGCATTCGTCCTCGGCCTCGCCGCCAGCGGTGTCGCCGTGGCGCTCTTCTGGATCTCCAAATTCGAGATCGGCTTTCTCTGCCTGTGGTGCATGCGGCTTTACGCCGTGAATCTGGCGATTCCGGTGGGGGTGGCCTTGGCCGCCGACCGCGGCCCGCGCGCGCTCGCCAGCGACACCCTCGCGGCGCTACTCGCCTGGCCGTACCCGCTGCGGCTGACGGCGCTCGGGGGCTTGGTGCTCTTCGGCTCCGCAGCCGGCACCGAGCGCCTCTATCGCAACCACGTTCACGAAGCCGCACGCCAGCGGGCGCAGGCGGTACCGGTCGTGCCCGCGACCCTCGCGAGTGGCGCACCCTCGGCGGCAGCGACGGCGGACGCGAGCGCAGGAGCGCCGTTTCGTTTTCCCAGCGCTCCCCGGCGCGTGATCCCCGAGCCCGGTCGTTTCCGCGCCGAGACCTTCGACCTCGCTACGCGCCGCGGCCACGGGGCGCCAATCGCGATCGTCCACTGGGCGCCCGGGTTCGCGTGGTCGGAGCAGGCGCTGGTCCGTCTCACCACCGCGCTGCGACGAGAGTGGCCGCAAGTCGAGGTCTACGCCCTCGCCGGCAAGCGCGGTGACAAGCGCGACGAGGAGCTCTACGAGACCTTCGGTCTGCTCCCCGTGCCTGCCGACGTGCCGCTGCTCATCGACGACGAGTTTGCGATCGCGAAGGCGCTGCGCGCCGAAGAGGTACCGAGCCTGGTGCTCTTCGACGGGCGCGGGCGTTACGTGGTCGCGGGCGTGAAGGACCTCGCCCAGCGGCTGGTGACCTCGGACGGGGCGATCACCGGCGCCGAGCTGGTGACGCGTCTCGCGAGCGGAGACGCCCTCCCCACGATCGGCAACAAGCTCCCGTATTTCCCTGGCATGGAGCTCGCTCACACGTGTGCGCCGAGCTTCACCCTCGAGCGCTTCGACAGCCACGACCCGTTCACGTTCGCACCGCGCGATGGGCGTCCGAAGATGCTGCTCTTCTGGCTGGCCACCTGCAAACACTGCCAGCAGGAGCTGCCGCAGTTGGTGCGCTGGCTGGACGCGCATCCCGGCGCCATCGACGTGATCTCGATGACACGCCTCCCACCGGATCGGCCCGGCGAGCCTTCGCGACGCACGCTCACCGCCGAGTACGTGAAGAGTACGGGCATCACGTTCCCGGTTCTGGAGGATCCCGGTGGCGTCATCAGCGAGCGCTTCGCGGTGGTGTCGACGCCCACGTCGCTCTTCGTGAGCCCCGACGGATCGATCGTGGAGACCTGGTTCTACCCGCACCCGGAGGGTTTCGACGCCGCGATGGAGCGAGCCGTCGCCGCGGCGAGCGCGCCCACCGCGTGCACCGAGCCCACGGCACCGCCGTCCGCGCGCCTCGACTTCCGCGTCGCAGACGTGAGCGGCGGTGAGCACACGGTCGCGGATCTCGCCGATCGCCCGAGCATCGTCCACCTGTGGGCCACGTGGTGCCAGCCATGCCTCGCCGAGCTGCCGGCGCTGCTCACGTTCCGGCAGCGCCTCGAAGCCGAAGGCAACGCGCACGTGCGCTTCGTCTCGGTGGAGCCCGCGCAGATGGCGCCCACCATCGCGGCGTTCACCCAGCGCGTGGGATTCCAGTCGTTCCTGGCGCCGCGCGGCGGCATCGCCGACCGCATCGACCTCGCCTACCACGTGCCGCGTAGCTACCTGGTCGCCCCCGGTGGCCGGCTGCTCGAGATCCTCCACGGCAAGCAAGAGTGGAGCGATCCCGCGTTTCAGGCGCGCATCCTGTCGCGATTTCGAGACGCGACTCCCGCTCCGGGGTGAGCTCCCCGTTCCGGAAGGCCTCGGGTGGCCGCCCCTTCGCTGCGCCGCGGCGTTCGCACCGCGTGCGTACGCCAGGGCGCGGCGCGCGATGACAGGAGCCGAGATCACGAGTGATCTCGCGTCGCTCACCGCGGACCAGCGCGGCACGCCGCGTGCGCTGCGCGACCACGCCATGGCGCGACCACTCCGCTGGCTTCGGCCCAAGACCACGTGGTTTTGCACCAGCCGCACGTTTCAGCGGCGGTTCTTGCTCCGGTGCGACCCCGACGC
>CAYUSL010000730.1:0-2831 GCA_964447125.1 uncultured bacterium
GACCGAGGCGTTTGCCGTCGAACGCAGCACCTGCCGCGCGGTAATCGTCCTCGCGGGCACCGACCCCGAGCCCCACGATGAGCCGCCCGCCCGAGAGCACGTCGAGGGTCGCGAGCTGCTTGGCGAGCACCAGCGGCGCATGCAGCGGGCTCACCAGCACGGTGAACGCGAGACGCACACGCTCGGTGGCCCCCGCAGCCACGGACATCGTGACCAGCGCTTCCGGATTCGGGAACGTGATCCGCTCGCCGACGGCGAGCGTCGAGAACGGCCCGGCGTCGATGCGGCGGCACCACTCGAGCACCGTGGGGCGATCCAGCCCCGGCACCATCACCGGCAAGTTCATCCCGATGTGCACGGCGACGATCTCCCGCGAACGAGCGAACCCGCGGAAACGGCCTCAGCGACCGCGTTTGTGCTTCACCGGAGCGCGTCGGGTGGGGGCCGCAGAGGGAGTCGCGGCAGGAGCAGCCGCGCCCTCGGCGGGCATGGTCGCGATGGTCGCGGCCGCGGCCTGCGCGGCGACGCTGGCGCCGCCCGATCGCCACGCCGCGAGCTTGGGATCGATGCGCTTTTGGATGAAGAGCGGGTCCCACCAGTCCTTGGTGTCGACAGCGACTCCGTGGACGTACATGCCGAAGTGGAGGTGATCGCCGAACGCGAGCCCGGTGGTGCCGGTGCGGCCGATGATCTGGTTCTGCGCAACCTTGTCGCCTTCCGCGACCGTCATCGTGCTCAGGTGGCCGTAGAGCGTGGCCAAGCCCATGCCGTGATCGATGATGACGCAGTTGCCGTAGATGCCGAGGTCGCTCGCGTGGATGACGACGCCAGCTCCCGCCGCCGGCACCGGGAAGTTCATGAGCGCCGCGATGTCCACGCCCAAGTGCACTTGCTGATCGATTTCCTTGCCTTGCCAGAGGTAGTGACGCGTCTCGGCGAAACGGCTCACGGGTTTGCCGTTCATGCGGCCGAAGGCCCCGGACCACATCGGTTCGGGAGCGGTCTTTTCGAGGATCTTGGCGAGTTGCTCGTGGTTCTGCACCCGAAGCTTGCTGTTCACCTCCAGGAACGCCGCCGTGTCATCCAGCGACGGTGGCAGCGCGAAGCGATCGCGCACGGCCTGGATCCACTCGGGCTTCAGCACGACTTCCACGTCGGGGTACTTCCGCGGCATCACCTTGTAGTTGAAGCGGACCTGCGCCTCGTTGCCGATCTCGTCGCGGGCGTAGACCATGGGCTCGGCCCCCTCGGGCTCGCGGAACGAGAGCGCGAAGAGGCAGATGTGCACGGTGGTGTCCGCGGGTGACGGATAGCCCGGGTACTTGCGCTCGCCCACGCGCACGCCGTCTTCGATCGCGCTCGCGCCCACGCGATACGCCACCATCATCGAGCCGCCGAACTCGATGTTGTGCTGATCGCTCAGGAGCTCGACCTGCGGTGGTCGAAGGCGCGCAGGAAGTGTCAGCGGCTCGGCGGTGGCCGCGTTGCCGGCGCCGGCGTTGCGCCGCGAGTGGTCGGAGGCGGTGGCGACGAGCTTCACGTCTCCATCGCGGATGCCGATCTCGCGAGGATCGAATTCCACGACCTTCTGCCAGAGCTTGGGGGGGCGGCCGTCGGGGCCTGCCGCCACCGTCTCGTCGAGAATCGTCTTCGAGACCGGCGGCGTGGAAGCCTGCTCGACGGTGACCGTCACCTTGGCCACCCCGGCGCCGTCGTCGGTGACCTTGAGCCCGAGCTGGGCCTTGCGTCCGATGGCCTTGGGTGGGTCCACCCACGCGATCACGGGTGGCGTGCCTTCGTAGAGCCGCCACGCGAACACGAGGCCGAAGCCCCCGCCCGCCAACACGCCGAGGACCAAGAATAGGGTGATGGTTCGCCGCATGGCGGCCTCGCAGAGGATCGGATGCCGAAATCGGGGGGGAACGCGGCAGCAGGTGTGCGTTCGCGATCGACCTTAACCCGCATCGGCACGAGTGGCTGCCCGCCGGAGGCGGCAGCGGAGCGTGTCTCGCGCGTGGTGCGGATTCGATGCGAAAGCTGCGGCGAAACCGGTTGATCTTCGCGCCAGCCTGGTTACCTTGACGCGACTGAGGTCGATCCCGCCGGCCCGTCCTGCCAGCGACGGCTCAGCGCTCGCCCCCCGCAAACGCGGTTTCGGCGAGCCTCCGATCCACACACGACGCGGCGGAGCCGCATCCACCGCCCGGAGGTTTCACCCATGACGTTGCCCGAGCTCAGCAAAGACGAAGTCGCGCGCTATTCGCGCCACCTCATCCTCGAAGACGTGGGGATGGAGGGCCAGCGCAAGCTCAAGGCGGGCAGCGTGCTGTGCGTGGGCACCGGCGGGCTCGGTTCGCCGCTGCTCTTGTACCTGGCCGCCGCCGGTGTCGGTCGCATCGGCCTGGTGGACTTCGACGTGGTGGACGAGTCGAACCTGCAGCGTCAGATCATCCACGGCACCTCGAAAATCGGTGTGCGCAAGGTGGTGTCGGCGGCCGAGCGGATTCGGGACATCAATCCCCACGTGAAGCTCGACATCTACGAAGAGCCGCTCACCAGCGAGAACGCCATGCAGGTGCTCGCGCCCTACGACGTGGTGGTGGATGGCACGGACAACTTCCCCACGCGTTACCTGGTGAACGACGCGTGCGTGCTCCTCGGCAAGCCCAACGTCTACGGCTCGATCTTCAAGTTCGAGGGCCAGGCGTCGGTGTTCAACTACCAAGGCGGCCCGCAGTACCGCGATCTCTACCCCGAGCCGCCTCCGCCGGGGCTCGTGCCCTCGTGCGCCGAGGGCGGCGTGCTCGGCATCCTGCCGGGCGTCATCGGCT
>CAYUSL010000731.1:0-2831 GCA_964447125.1 uncultured bacterium
CGCGCGAAGTTCTCGAGGAAGCTCGCGAGCACGTGCTCGGGGACGTTGGTGGCGTGGATGGAGCGGGCGGTGGTCTCGATCGAAGTCATGAGCTCGACCGTGCGCGCCGTCAGATAGCGGCGAGCCGCGGATTCATCGTGATCGACGCCGGCAGCGATCAGCGCGCTGAGCGCTGCGTCGGGCGTCGCCGCGGGCGGCGCTCGATGGCACGCGGCTGCGAGCATCGTGCACGCGAGCACGATGCGCACGCGCGCACTTCCGGCGCGCGAGGTCACAGCTCGATGGCCGCGTCGTAGCGGGCGCTCATCTTGGTCACGCCGCCGCTCATCATCGCGCGCTTGGGCAGCCCCAAGAAGCGCAGCTCGTCGGCGATGGGATGCTGGCCGAGGGTGAGCTCGGCGCCGCCGAGTCGAAAGCCGAGTCCGCTACCGATGGCGCTGAAGGGGGTCTTCCGCAGCACGCCGTCGAGGGTGGCGAGCGCCACCAGCGGGGCGTCCTGAAAGGTGCGCTTGCCACCGCCCTTCACCTTCAGCGTGAGCACGTGGTCGTCGCCGGAGGTCAGCGTGGCGATGTGGAGTCCGTTTTCCTCGCGGATCGAGATCTTCTCGACGGTCTTGGGCAGGCCCCAGATGGTGCGGCCGGCTTCGCACGAGAACTCGGTGGTGACGGGCAGGCGATGGATGTACGTGCCGATGTTGCCGCGGATCGAGTCGACGGTCATGCCGATGAACGGCAGAGCGCGACCGCCGCCCATCCGCACCACGAATGCGATCGCCAGCTCGTTGTATTGGCCGAGATCGTTCTCGCGGTACTCGATCGCCGCGATGCTCGCCATGGCTCGGCCGGGGAAGACCTCGGCAAGCTCCACCCTTGGATTGCCGATCACGGCTTTGGCTGCGCGGGTGCGCACGATGAAGCTCGCGAACATCACGCTCGCGTCGCGCACCCACACGGGTAGGCCCACGATGCGATCGGCGATGCGGTACTGACCAGGCTCGAGCGCGGGCTCGGCGGCGGCGCGCTTGGCGGAGGCTTTCATCTCGGTCTCCCGCGCAGGCTCATGCGTTCTTGATGAGGTCCGCGCACTTCTCGCCGATCATGATCGAGGGCGCGTTGGTGTTGCCGCCCACGATCTTGGGCATGATCGACGCGTCGGCCACGCGCAAGCCCGCCACGCCGCGCACGCGCAGCGTGTGATCGACCACCGCGAGCGCGTCATTCCCCATCTTGCACGTGCCCACCGGGTGGTAGATCGTCTTCGCGAAGAGCCGGATGTGGGCGCGCAGCTGGTCGGCGCTCGAGCAGCTCGGCCCGGGCGTGCGCTCGGCGATCACGTACTGCTTGAACGGGTCCTGCCCACCCACCTGACGCGCGATCTCGAGGCCGCGCAGCATCACGCGCATGTCGTCCTCGTTCTCCAGGTAGCGAGGGTCGATGAGCGGCGCCGCATTCGGATCGGTGCTGGTGAGGCGCACTTCGCCGCGGCTCTTGGGATAGATCATCCCCGCGAGCACGGTGAAGCTCGGCTTCTTCGAGATCACACCCTTCTTGGGGCCGTCGTCGTTCGGTTCCGGATATGCCCACGGCAGGCCGAAGAACTGAAGGTCGGGGACCGGCTCCTCGGCGCGGGTCTTCACGAAGGCACCGCCTTCCAAGAACGTCTTGCCGAACCAGCCCGAGTTGAAGAGGAAGTCGCGCAGCATGCCGCCCAGGTAGTGGACGGCGGTGCTGGTGTGGCCGGAGGCGGCAGTGGTCTCGTAACGGACCGGCACCATCAGGTGGTCGTGGAGGTTCTGGCCGACTCCCGGCACGTCCGCGGCCACGCCGATGCCGAGCGAGCGCAGGTGATCCGCGGGGCCCACGCCGGAGAGCATCAAGATCTGCGGTGAGCCGATCGCGCCGCCCGAGAGAATGACCTCGGCGCCCGCGCGCGCCGTCACGAGTGCCCCGTTGCGCGAGTACACGACGCCCGTTGCGCGGCCGTTCTCGATCACGATCTTGTGGACGAGCGCCTTGTCGGCGACCTCCACGTTGCCGCGTTCCATCGCGGGGTAGAGAAACGCCACCGCGGTGCTGATTCGCTTTCGGTTGGCGCACGTCTGGTGGTACGAGCACGCACCTTCCTGCTGCTCGCCGTTGAAGTCGTCGATCACCGGCACGCCGCAGGCGCCGGCCATCGCGCGGTTGAAGGCGAGGGTGACCACCGACTGGTTTTCCTGGCTGGTCACCCCCAGCGGACCGCGTCCTCCGTGGTACTTGCTCTCGCCTTTCTCGAAGCCTTCCGACTTCTTGAAGTAGGGAAGAACGTCGTCGTAGCCCCAGCCGGGATTGCCCCAGTCGCGCCACTCGTCGTAGTTGGCGCGATGGCCGCGGATGTAGAGCATGCCGTTCACCGAGCTGCAGCCACCCAGCACCTTGCCGCGGGTCCACGGCATGACGCGGTTGTCCATGGCCTTCTGGGGCGCCGTGCTGTAGCCCCAATCGCTCAGCGCCTTGAGCTGCGGGCTCTCGTAGACGATCGCCAGCGCACCCGGGCGCCGGAACAGGAAGGACTTGTCGCTGCCGCCGGCCTCGATCACGAGGATGCGCGCCTTCGGATCCTCGCCGAGGCGGTTGGCGATCACGCAGCCGGCCGAGCCAGCGCCGATCACGATGTAGTCGTAGCTCGAGTTCGACATGGACCACGCTCCGATGTGGGGAGAGCGTCCGATGTAGAACGTGTTCTACTTCGAGTCAAGTTTTCTGCGGGGGGCTTTTCTACGCGGCGAAGCCGCGTAGGGTCCGACCCCCGAGGCGCTTCGCTTCGCTCGCGGCTCGCCTGCCGGCTCGCG
>CAYUSL010000732.1:0-2824 GCA_964447125.1 uncultured bacterium
GTCGCGGCAAAGCCGCGCCGGGACCCACCCCCAAGGCGCCACGCTGCGCTCGTCTACGGCACCTCGAGGAGCGTGCCACTCCCGTCAGCGGTAGAGCGCGAGCGTCTCGACGGGCGGTCATCGCCCGCCTCACGGCGCACGTAGAACGAGCAGCTTCAGGTTCCAGGCGACGTGGGTGAGGGTCGAGCCCACGAGCCCGTGGCTCGCGTAGGCGCCGCCCAGGAGCACATTGGCGACGAGATCGAAGGCGAGCCCGCGCCAGTCGAGCGCCGAGGGGATCGCGCTCGCATGCAGGAATCGCTGCTCCACGACGAACGTGAAGAACGTGGTCCAGAGTGCGTGCAGCACGAGGGCCGTGCGTGGTCGCCCGAGCAGCGCGGCGAGGATCGTGAGGAAGCACATGCGCGCCACGGCCTCTTGGCTCAGCACCGAACCGGCGAGGAGTGCCAGCGCTTCGGTGGCATTCGACGCGTAGAGCCCAGGCGCGACGGCCGCGTGGCCACGGTCGTACACCAGCGCGGACACCGCACCGACGACGAGGCCAGTCGCGACGAACGCAGGCAGTGCGAGCAGGGCGCGTGCAGCGGTGGGCGCGCGGCGCAGCCCAGGAAAGCCGGCGCGATGACGCCACATGAGCCCGACGAAAGCGGCCAGCGCGACCTCCAGCGCCACCAGCAACGCCTGTGCTGCCGCGACTGCGTCCGAGCCGAGCCCGGGCGGCAGGTGGAGGGGATTGCGCGCGGCCAGCACCGTGCTCGACGGATAGGCGAGCACACCCGCGAGCGCTGCCAGCGCGAGCGCCCTCGGTGTGGTGTAGGCGAGGCGCGCCCCGAACGGTGGCTCTGCAGGGGGCGGCGCTGCCGTCACGTGGCGCTGCCGGTGATCGCGGTCGAGACGTCGGCCACTCGCACGGCGGCGAGCAATCCATCGCTGAGCCAGGTGGCGAGGATCGTCGCAGCGTGGCCGGGCGCGGCATCTTCGCCCACACACGCGCCGACCACCCCACACAGCTCGGCGAAAGTGCTGCGCGCCTGGAGCGCGTCGAGGGCGCGGCGCTCCACGGGATCGATCTCGCGGTGCAGCACTTCGTGGCCGTTGCGCCACACGCGCATCGCCTGTTCGCCGCATCGTGGCTCGGGCAGCTCGGGACGTGCGTCGCGCGCGTGGTCGGCGCAGCCCGCGTCGCACGTGCGCGCCTGCTCGCCGTCGCCTTCCTCGCTCTCGTCTCGCGCAGCGAGCCAGGTAGCTTGCACGGCCGCGTCGAGATCGAGGACGCGCAGCGCGGGGATCGGCTCGAACACGAGCGCGGGCCAATCGTCCGCGGCCACGTCCTGAAGGTTCGTGGCGTCGATCGTCGGTGAATCGTGATCGTCGAAGACGTCGACCACCGCCCACTCGAACGTGGCCAGCGCGCCGAGCCAGGGGCGCTCGGCGGCGAGCACGTGCTCGCGCACGTAGGTCGGGAATGGAGCTCCCAAGTAGCGAAGCGAGTAATGACTGGGTGGGTGTGCGAGGAGGAAGTCGGTGACCAGGTTGTGGAAGTGCACCGCACCGAGCACGCGTTCCACCACGGGGAAATCCTTGCGCAGCACGTCGAGAAGACGTGCGAAGTACATGTTGGCGTAGATGTCGAGATGCTCGATCGCGCTCAGCCGCTCGTCACCGTCGAGCACCCGGCCGAGCTCGAGGGCCTCGGGGTCGCCCTCGGCGACGAGGCCTTTCGCGACGCCTTCAGGCGCCGTGATGAGCCGCCAGAGCAGGTGCTGCGTGCTGCCGAGATTCCAGCCGACGTCGGGCATGTGCGGTCTCCGCGATGCGGCGCGCCTGGTCCAGCTCGCGCAGAAGCTCGGCGAGGGGCGGGATGTGGTCGTCGCGCTCGATGAGGGTGCTCACGGGCCCGAAGCGCTCCACCGCACGTTCGTAGAGCTGCCACACCGGATCGATGATGGGATGGTCGTGGGTGTCGAGGATGTAGCGCCCGTGGTTCGTGTGGCCGGCGAGGTGGAACTGCGCGACCCGCTCGACGGGAATTCCCGCCAAGTAATCGTCGGCGTCGAAGCCGTGATTGAAGGCGCTCACGTAGACGTTGTTGACGTCGAGCAAGAGTAGGCAGTCGGCGCGGCGGGTGAGCTCCGCCAGGAAGTCCCACTCGCTCATCGTCGACGCCGTGAACCGCATGTAGCTCGACGGGTTCTCGATCAGGATGCGGCGGCCGAGGCATTCCTGTACGCGCTCGATGCGCGACGCGACGTGGGCGAGCGTCTCGTCGGTGTAAGGCAGGGGCAAGAGATCGTGGGTGTTGTGCCCGCCCACTCCTGTCCAGCACAGATGATCCGAGACCAGCGCCGGCTCGACGTGCTGCACCAGCTCGCGAAGCTCGCGCAGGTAGTCCAGGTCGAGCGGATCCGTGGAGCCGATCGAGAGCGACACGCCGTGCATCACGATGGGAAAGCGCTCGCGGACCCGATCGAGCACCCAGCGCGGTCGCCCGCCGCGAATCATGAAGTTCTCGGAGATGATCTCGAACCAATCGACGCGCGGCGTGCCCCCGAGGACGTCGGGGTAGTGCACGGTGCGCAGACCGAGACCATGGCCGAGAGACGGGATGTCGAAGGAAGCGTTCATCGTCGTGCCGTGCCGCCCATGGCGCCAGTCTCCCCGATGCCGGCGATCGGGATCAAGCCCGGCTCCGTGTCCGGCGCGCCGCGCTGATGGGGAGTCGAGCGAGGCCCGCTCTCGTTACAGGTCGCGGGTGCGAGGTCGGTTGAACGACCCCATCGACCTCGGGACCGATCGCGGTAGACTCGGGCGGCTCTCGCCGCCC
>CAYUSL010000733.1:0-2816 GCA_964447125.1 uncultured bacterium
GCGGTCTGCTGCATGTACTGCTTGTCGGCGTGATCGAGGGTTTCGCCGATCTGCTGGCCGATGAGCGCACCCGCAAGCGTACCGATGGCGACCGCCGCGAGATTCGCCTTGCCCTTGCCGATCTGCGACCCGATGAGGGCGCCGGTGCCGGCCCCGATCACGGTTCCCGCCGCTTCCTTCTGCCCCTCGCCGTAAAGCGGCAGATGGCTGCAGCTCACGCTTCCCAGCGACAACACCAGCAACGACGCAACGAGGCGCTTCATCGTGTCGATCTCCCGGTCGAGGTTTCGACGCAAGCGTATCCGACGGCACGCCCACGGCGAGCACGCGCGCATGCAACGCACGTCGCAAGCGCCTCGTGCAGGGCGAACGCGGCGCCCCACCCGGGGGAGCGAGTCAGCCCAGGATCTCGACCACGCCGCCGCGCCAGCGAGCCACGTCGCGGTGCGCCGTGGTGCGCACCACCGCCTCCGTGTAGCGCGCGGCACCCAGCGACCAGCACGCGGCCATCAGCGAGCTACGGCGAGTCTCCGCCGAGGTCTCGGTCCAGCTCTGTGGCACTTCCAGGATGACGCGATCGCCCTCGACGTGCACGGACTGCACGGGCACGTGTCGCTTGAGCGTCTCGGTATCGATGGGCAAGGTCTCGCGGTGGTTCACGACAGCCACCTGCGAGGGGGCGTACGCCACATAGCCCGCGGATCCGCCGATCACCGTCGCCAACAACAGCGCCGCGATCCGGCGCTGGATCGGCCACGCTTGCACGTTGGCTTGAACGGCGTGGAGCCAGGCTTCCGCCCGGCGGATCGGGGACGGGCCGCGGGGCTCGGGACGCACGGCGCTCGCGGGGCGCCATTCGACGTCGGGCGCCGTCAGCGCTTCGAGCGTGACCAGCAAGCCACCGACGAGCGCGTCCAGCGCCGCGAGTAGTCGATCCAGATTGGCCAGCGCCGAGGGCACCGCGGGCTCACCGGCGGCCTCAGCCGAGCCGGAAGCCTCGCGCTTCGCGGCGAGCGCACGACGCGCGTCGGCCACCATCTGGCGCACGAAGTTGAGGGCATCGCGGTGCTGAGCGCCCAGATGCTCGAGCCGCCATTCGATCGCTTCCATGAGATCGATCACTCGGAGCTGCGCTTCGACCGTGCGCGCCCACAGCGTCACCCGCGGCGCACCGGGCTCGAGCTCTTCCAGCAGCTCGTCGCGCGGGATGCCGGTCGTGGGACCGAGCAGTCGTCCCCGGTACCCGAGCACCAAGCTCGACGTGCGCGTCTCACGTTCGATCGCAGGCTGGGCGAGCCTGAGTAGCGCGGAGGCATGCTGGCCGTCGCCGCCAGCAGGCGAATGCGCCGCCGCCAGCTCCTTCCAGCCTCGGGCAGTGCGAAGCTCGAGGCTTCCAACGCTCTTGTCGGGCACGGGCAAGTCGGCGGTCGGGTGCACCGGCCAATCGAGATAGCCCAGCGCGTCGAGACGCGCGACCTCACGATGGCGATGAGCGAGCTCGTCGAGCTTGAGCACCAACTCGTCCGGTGGCTCGTCGAACTCGACACCGAACCCGTAGACGATCTCGGCCCCGTCGCGCCGGTTGATGCGAACCACACGGGCACGTCCGTGGAAACGCCCCAGCCCAGCCGCCAGCCCGAACTCGAGCCACACCCGCGCGCCTGCGCTCGGCAGCGTCTCGGCCTGGACGAAGGCACCACCACCCGAAAGCGACGTGATCACGCCGCGATCACCGCCGTCGCGCGTCTCACCGACGCGCGCGATCAAGGCCACGGCATGGCGGCGATGGCGGCGGCGCTCGGCGCCCGCGAGAGAAGGGGTGGCGGCGGAATCGGAACGCGGCTCGGAACGTGCGATGGCCACGAATGGCTCCCTGGCGCGGGGCTCGGCGACGCGCGGCGGCGTGCGCCAGGCCGTCAGTTGAGCGTGATGCGGAACGTGCGAATCGTGCCTTCGTATTGCGCCACGACGATCGCCGGAGTCACGGGGACGCCAGCCACGCTGTCGTCGTAGAGAAACACCTGGCAGGCACCGTCCACGGTCGGCACCGAGAACGAGCCTGCCACGTAGCCCGGCTGGCTCAGGTTTCGCGGGTTGTGGGCGCCGTTGCCGGTGGAGTACGCCACCACCTCGTCGATGGCGCGCTGGGCAGCCGCGGAATCACCGCGTCGCTCGAACTCTTCCATGCGGTGGATCAGCTCGCTGTCCATGGCGTGGTAGGCGGTTTCACAAGCGCCATGACGAGCCTTCTCGCGAGTGCCCAACAATTGCGGGGCGGCGATGGCAGTCAAGATGCCGATGATGGCGATCACCACCAGAAGCTCGATGATCGTGAAGCCCGCGGCGCTCGATCGAATCGAACGGGGTCGGATCGTCATGCACAGCCTCCCAACGGCATCGGTGTGACGCCTGTGGGAGCCGTTTGTGCAATTCGAGCGCCGACGTGGATTTCCGCGAAATCAGCCGACTTTTCGAGATCTCAGGACTCGAACCGCCTGTAAATGTCAAATGCTTGAGTGGCGCGGCTGCCGTTTTCGGGCTCGTGCGCGAGCAACGGCAGACGCGTGACCTGCGGACACCGCGTCAGTCGGCGATCAGCTCGGCGACCCAGTGCTGGAACGCCGGCGAGGCGAAGAATCGCTTGGCGAGGGGATCCCCTTGCGCCAGCACGTCGGAGCGCACCCGATCGCGCATCCCCGCTTCCGCCAAGAGTTCGCCCATGGTCCGGGTGCCGAATACCGCCACCGCGGCAGCGATCTCCTCCCGCACCACGGCCACGAAGCGTGGATTCTCACGGGCGTGCGCCACGAATGCGC
>CAYUSL010000734.1:0-2815 GCA_964447125.1 uncultured bacterium
CGAAGTACTCCTCGGCCTTGGGGGCGCGCACGCCGAGCGGCTCGAGGACGGACCGGGCGTTGCGGTCGTCGAAGTGGAAGTTCATCAGGAAGTAGGGCAGGTAGAGCGAACCCTTGTTGATGAGCGTGTCGTGCAGACGCGGGAAGGGCAGCGTTCCCACCACCACGCTGCGGTGGATCACGTTCATGTAGAAGGTGGGTGGGAAGAAACGTACGGGCTTCTGCGCGAAGTAATGGCTGGCCATCTCGGCGGCGCGGCCGATGGTGGTGGAGTGGTCGCTCGAGGTGACGTGGAAGCAGCGCCCCAGCGTGTTGGGATCGCGGCTCAGCCCCAGTACCGCATCGCACACGTAGTCGATGGGCACGATGTCGACTTCGGTGCTGGGCGACCCGGGAATCCAGCGCCACAAACCACGCGCGTAGATCTTGAGCGGGAAGTAGAGGACGTTGAAGCTCGAGGTCTTCCCGGTCTTGGACTCGCCCACCACGATGCTCGGGCGGTGGATCGTGATCGGCAGATCCTTCCAGTGCTCGCGGACCAGCTTCTCCGCCTCGAACTTGGTCTGCTCGTAGGTGTTGTGGAAGTGCTGGCCGCAGTCGAGCTCGTCCTCGAGAACGGTTCCCGCGCGGTCGCCGGCCACGAACGCCGTGCCGATGTAGTCGAGCCGTTCGAAGTCACCGTGCTTACCGCACGCCGCCGCGAAGTCGATGATGTGCTTGGTGCCGCCGACGTTGATGGTGCGCGCCTGCTCGAGCGGCAGCGCGAAGGCGACGGACGCGGCGGCGTGGATGATCCGGTGGGTGTTGCTGGCGAGGGCCTCGTAGGAGCGGTCGTCGAGCCCGAAGTGCTCCCAGCTCACGTCGCCCATCACCAGGTCGATGCGCTTGCTCAGCTCGGTGGTGCGCTCGTCGCCGTATTTGCTGGCCAGCAGCCGCTGCAGGCGCTTGCGCGGGCTCGACGACTCCGAACCGCGTACCAGGAGGGCGTAACGGCTGGTCTCGTCGGCCTCGAGCAAACGATAGAGCAGATTGCGCCCCAGAAAACCGGTGGCGCCCGTGATCAACGTGGTGGGTGCGTGGTCGCTCGACGAGCGCTTGGCGCGAGCACGTGTGGGCATCGCATCTCTCCGGTTGCGAGGGGGCCCGGAACCTAGCACAGACCATCGCCAGCGCCGGTCTGGAAAAGGTGGATGCGTTCGGTCAGACTACGCGGCTTTCTGCGCGGCCGAGTCCGAGCTCCACGCACAATTCGGAGGTTCTTTCACGATGCGTTACAGCGGCCTTACTCCCGCGACGCGAGCGGAGATGCTGCGCGCCATCGGGGCGCCCGACGTCGAGGCGTTGTTCGCCTCGATCCCCGCAGACGATCGGATGCAGCGTCCGCTCGACATCCACGGTCCCGTTCCCGAGGCACAGCTCTGGCGCGACATCGAGGCCCTGGGTATCCAGCGCCCGCGCGTCGCGCTGGTCGGCGGCGGCCTCTACCAGCACTTCATCCCGGCGGCGCTCGAGCGCGTCGTGTCCCGCAGCGAATGGCTGACGAGCTACACGCCGTACCAGCCCGAGATCGCGCAGGGCACGTGCGTCATGTACTACGAGTTCCAGACCCTGAGCGCGATGCTCACGGGTCAGGAGATCGCCAACGCCGGCATGTACGACGGCAGCACCGCGCTCGCGGAAGCGGTGCTGATGGCGAAGCGGCTGCGCCCGAAAGCGCACAAGCTCTACGTCTCGGGGGCGCTTCATCCCGAGTATCTCGCGGTGTTGCGGACGTATCTCTCGTTCCAAGACGGGATCGAGATCGTCGAGCTGCCCGTGGATCCCGCAACCGGGCGCACCCGGATCGAGGTGCCGGCCGCGGACCAGGCCGCGGCGTTGGCGGTGGTGATCCAGAGCCCCAACTTCCTCGGCGTCGTCGAGGATTGCGCCGGGCTGGCCTCGGATGCGTTCACGATCGGGTGCGTCACCGAGGCGATGTCGCTGGGCCTGCTCCCACCCCTCGAATGCCAGATCGCGGTCGGCGAGATCCAGAGCTTCGGCATTCCGGTGCAGCTCGGCGGGCCGACCTCCGGTTACTTCGCCACCAAGAAAGAGCACGTGCGGCAGCTTCCCGGCCGCTTGATCGGCCGAACCGTCGACGCCGACGGCAAAGAGGCCTATTGCATCACGCTCGCGACCCGCGAGCAGTTCATTCGTCGCGATCGCGCCACGTCCAACATCTGCACGTCCTCGGGCTTGATGTGTCTGCGGGCGGTCACGTGGCTGAGCCTGATGGGCCGGCGCGGGCTCGAGCGGGTTGCGCGTCAGAACGCCAAGGCGGCTCGCTACGTCGCCAACGGCCTCGCCGAGCTCGGCATCGAGCGGCCCTACTCGGGGGCCTTCTTCAACGAGTTCGTGATCGACCTCGCGAAGCACCCCAAGCTCTACAAATCGCTTGCCAAGAAGGGGTTCGTTCTCGGGATCCCGCTCGCGCGTTTCTACCCGAAGAACAAGGCCATGAAGCACCGCTATCTGGTCAACGTCACGGAGCTTCACTACCCGGACGCCCAGGCCATCGTCGAGGAGGTCCGCCGCCATGCGATCGGTCGTTGATCGCCCCATCTTCCACATCGCCCGAGACGATCGCGACGGCTTCCCGGCGTTCGCCTCCAATCCCGAGGTCGACGCGGTCGCCCTCGATCTGCCGGAACGCAGCGACGGCTGCGGCGGCATGGCGCAGGTCTCCGAGCCCGAGGCGGTGCGTCATTACACGCGCCTCTCCACGCTCAACTTCGACATCGATCGCGGCCTCTACCCGCTGGGAAGCTGCACGATGA
>CAYUSL010000735.1:0-2815 GCA_964447125.1 uncultured bacterium
GCGCTCTCGCTCGACTGAGCTGCGCGCGCCACCGCTACGCGCGGGCCACGGCGCATTGTCACGCCGCGCGCACTTCGCTACCGTCGGAGTCGCCATGCGATTCCGTGCGGTTCACCGCGCCGCTTGCGTCGTCGCGATGCTCGCGCTGGGCTGTGGCGGCGACCGCCACGATGCCGCCGGCGCGTGCAGCGCGGACGGCGGCGCAAGCGCCGTTTCGACCTGCCTCTCGCCCACGCTCGCACCCGAGCACTACGTCGAGCAGAGTAGCCGCTACTTCGACACCCTCGACTCGTCGGTGAGCCCGTTCGTTCAGCCCGACTACGCAGAGCTGGTGGCGCGCTGGGAATGGCCACCGTGGCTCTTGCTCACGGGATTCACCGAAAAGAACATGATCGTCACCGACGTGCTGCTCAAGCTCTTCCCCACCGACATCGCCGAGCGCGATTGCCGTTTCTTCCCCGAGCAGCCCTTCGGCCGCTGCCGCGTGGTCTTCGACTACAGCGGTTTCCCCTGCCCCATCTACGAAGAGTTCACGTTCAACGATGCCGGCGAGATGACCTTCATCGAGGCGTGGACCGATGCCCCCGGCTGGTTGCCCACGAACGATCCCAACGACCGTTGGGCGGAAGGCCGAGACGTGCACCGGCTCTCCACCAAGGTCCCCGGGCTCGGCAACTCTGCGGGGCGGATCGACCTCGAGGCCCCGTGGATGGAAGCGGCGGCGGCTTCGGACGCCGACCTGGCCGAGTTCCTGAAGCGGGCGCGCGATCCGCTCGAATGGTGGATCAAGGCGACGCTGGCCGCGGGTCCGGATCTGACGGAGAAAGGTTGCGCTCCCGAAGGTCCGCCGTCATGAGCAACGCGTCTTCGACCGGATTGGCGTAGTAGCGCGGGCGCGAGCCCCGCTCGCTGAATCCGAGAAGCGCGTAGAGACTTCGCGCCGCGCGGTTTCCCGCGCGGACCTCGAGGTGTGCCTTGCGCGCACCGCGACCCCGAGCTTCAGCGAGGGCGCGCTCGAGAAGCGCGCGTCCAGCGCCACGACGGCGAAATCGTGGGTCGACGGCGATGGTCAACACCTCGCACTCGTCGCCTACCACGCGCACGACGGCGAATCCCACCAGCGGCGCGCCGTGGCGCTCCGCGCCTCGCGCCACGTAGCAGAGCGCGAGGGGGCTCGAGAGCTCTTCCACGAAGTGGGTGCGCGACCACGCGCTCTTGAGCGCGCGAGCGTCGACCAGCAGCACTTCGTCGAGATCGTCGGGCACCATCGCACCGATGTCGAGATCGTCGAAACGGGCCATTTTTGCGGGGGATTCGAAGTGGATCGCCTTGTGGGCTGCGCGCCCGCGCCGATATACTCAGTTCCCCGTCGCGATTGCGACAGCCCTGCGAGGAGAGTGCCGTGCCGCTCTACGAGTACCGCTGCAGGAAGTGTGGTTCCACCTCGGGCTACCTCGAGAAGATCGACCAATTCCACTGGTTCGGCGTCAAGTGCAAGCAATGCGGCAGCCGCAAGACCGACCGCGTGCTCAGCACCTTCCGCGCCTCGGTGAGCCGCTCCCAAGCCGAGGTGCTGAACGACCTCAAGGCCATGGGCAACGTGCGCTTCACCCAACAGCAAGGCCCCGCGCCGCTTCCCGTGAGCGACGACGGGTCGTGCCCCAACTGCGGTGCGTCGGACCCCACCGGCGGTGGCGGCGGCACCTGCGCCACCTCGGATACCCCGAGCGCCTGAACGCTTTCGGAGGCGAGCCTGCGGGCGATCAGGTCTCTTCGAGGCCCCGGCTCATGATGATCTTGCCCGAGCGCACCAGCTCGATGATGCCGAACGGCATCACCAGGTTGATGAACGAGTCGAGCTTCACGCTGTCGCCGACCACGCGCACGATCATCGAGTCGGTGCCGTAGTCGACCACCCGCGCCCGGTAGTGCTCGACGATCTGCAAGATCGTGGTGCGCGCTTCCAGTGGGACCTTCACCTTGACGAGCGCGACCTCGGTCTCGATCACCGCTTGGCCGGTGTGGTCGATGGCGTGGACCACGTCGATGAGCTTCTCGAGCTGCTTGATGATCTGCTCGAGGGTCTCGAGGTCGCCCGAGCAAGTGATCGTCATGCGCGAGAACTCGCCCGCCTTGCTCTCGACGCCCGTCACGGAGATCGCCGGCGACACCACCAGCGATTCGATGTTGTAGCCGCGCCTGGCGAACACCAGCGCCACCCGCACCAACACGCCGGGCTTGTTCGCGACCAGCAAGCTGATGGTGTGCAGGGCGCCCACGGGCGCGGGCAACGCCGCCACGGTGGACGCGGCGGCGGACGTGGCGAGGGCAGTGGCCATGGGATCTCTCTCCTCTCGATCGCTGCGGGCGGGGGAGCCCGTCTCCGACTTCGTCGTACCGGTGCGAGCGACGCGCGCGCTCAGGTGCTTCCCGCCGGCTTCTCGAGCTTGTACTTGGGCCGTTCGATGATCATGTCCTTGTAAGCGGCACCGGCCGGGATCATCGGGAAGACGTTGTCCTCCTTCACGACCTCGGCATTCACCACGCACGGCCCGTCGTTGTACGCCATCGCCTTCTTCAAGACCTTGTCGACGTCCGCAGCACGGCGGATGTGCCAGCCCGGGATGTCGTAGGCCGCGGCGATCTTCACGAAGTCCGGGTTGCCTTCGAGATCCGCGCCCGAGAGGCGACCGTCGAAGAACAACTCCTGCCACTGCCGGATCATGCCCAGGTAGTGGTTGTTGATGATGAGGACCTTGACCGGGATCTTGTTGAGCTGCGCAGTGGCGAGCTCGGCCATGGTCATCTGGAAGCC
>CAYUSL010000736.1:0-2806 GCA_964447125.1 uncultured bacterium
TCTTCCACGGGGACCAGCGTGTCGAGCTCGCCGTGGATCACGAGCATGGGCGGTGCTTCCGGGTGGACCCGAGTGAGCGGCGAGTACTTGTCGTAGTTCTGCGGCGCCTCGGATTTCGAGACCTTCATGACGTAGGTCTCCATGAACTTCTCGAGGTCGCCGTGGTGCCAGACCTGGTGCCGATCGGCGAGGTCGTAAACGCCGTAGAGCGGAATCGCACCCTGCACGGAAGTATCGACGCTCTCCATTCCCGGTTGCAGATCGGGATCGTTGGCGGTGAGCGCCACCAGCGCGGCGAGGTGTCCCCCCGCCGACCCGCCGGAAATCACCACGAACGACGGATCGCCGCCGTACTCGGCGGCGTGCTCGCGCAGCCAGCGGATCGCGTACTTCAGATCGACGACGGGGTCCGGCATCGTGCCGTGGGGGCTGAGTCGATAGTTGACGTTCACACAGAGCCAGCCGCGCGCGGCCAGGTGCGTGAGCATCGGCAGTCCTTGCTCGTCCTTGCTGCCGATCACCCAGCCGCCGCCGTGAACGTAGAGCATGGTGGGCGCGCCGGCCGGCTTGTCGCGACGGTGGTAGACGTCGAGCTTGAGGTTGATGCCCGCGGTGCGGCGGTACACGACGTTGCGGACCCGCTTCACCTCCGGATGGCGGATCGGAAACGGACGCAGAAGCTGACGCCAGTCGAGACGCGGCGCGAGCGCGCGCTCCACCTCGGGATCGATACGCGTGCGGTAGTCCGCTCCGAGGGTGCTCGCGAGCGCCCGTTCCATCGCACCCTCGGCGAGCAGCGCGCGCCGGTAGAGCTCGGCGAGCCCCACCCACGAAGCCGCCGTAACCGCCAGCGCAATCTGCCCCGCCGGTACGTCGAGACCCCCGAGCGCCACGAAGATCGCCACCAATGCCGCCTGCCACACCAGGTGGTGCAGCACCAGCTCGTTGGTGAGCCATCCCGCGAAGAAGCTCACCACCGCGAGCTTCGCCGGCGCATAGATGGGGCGAAATGCGTTGTAGGTGAACCACGCGCCAACGAGGCTTCCGAAGAAGAAAATCCAACCGATCACTTTGCTCTCCTGGCAGGTTCGTGCGCGTGGTGGCTCAGGCCCTCGCCAGCGGCGAGGCGGTGAGCGTAAGCGAGCCGGCTTGGGGGTGGGCCCCATCGCGGCTTTGCCGCGAAGGGCGGGGGGCTGGAACGGCCCCCCGCAGGGAGCGCACGAACCACGCGCCAACGAGGCTTCCGAAGAAGAAAATCCAACCGATCACTTTGCTCTCCTGGCAGGTTCGTGCACGGCGCGGCAGGTAGGGGCCGGCAAGATCCGGCCCGGCGCCCGGTTCAGGCGCCGGCGTCCTCGGCGCCGGATTGCCACGTCAGTATTTCACGCTGCAGCCGTAGGACTTCGTGGAAGCCGTCGAAACCGGCTTCCCGGACATCGCCTCGTCGAGGGCCATCGCGACGTAGTTCTTCGACTTGGGAATGTCGTTGGGGTTGGCCGAGGCGTGATCGTCGATCGCGCCTTGATAGATGAGCGTCCCCGCGGGATCGACGATGAACATGTGCGGCGTGGTCTTGGCGCCGTACGTGCGCCCCACCTTGCCGTCGGGATCGAGCAGCAACGCCGTTGCGTGCGCGCCGCGCTTCGACTGGATCTCGTTCCATTCGGCGGCCGGGTAATTGCCTTCCTTGCCTGGCGCCGAGGACGCGATCGACAGCCACACCACGCCCTTGTCCGTGTACGTCTGCTGGATCTTCTGCATGTTGCCGCTGGAATAGTGCTTGCGGACGAACGGGCACTCGGGGTTGGTCCATTCGAGGACCACGTACTTCCCTTTGAAATCCCCGAGACCGACGGTCTTACCGCTCGGATCGGGAAGCGAGAAGACAGGCGCGGGCTTGCCGATCTCCACTTCGTCGGCGCGAGCGTTTTCGGTGCGAAAGCCGAGCAACAGCGCCAACGCGGCGAGGCTCGTGAGCGTGATTCGCTTCATGAGGCAAAGACCTTTCTGTTTTCGTTTCGCGGCGGGCGGGAGGTGCGAGGAATCAGGTGAGGCGCGCCAGGGCGTCGAGAACGATCTGCGGCGTGAGCACCGCCGGCAGGATCGTGGGCTCGGGGACGCCCCCGCCGCGCGGCACGTCGTAGAGGACGTAGAGCGGTACGCCGGCGCGCCCGAACGACGCGAGCCATTGGGTGATGGCGGGATCGCGGTGGGTCCAATCGGCGCGCAGCGTGACCACCTTCCGTGACGCAAGCGCCTCTTTGACCGTGGACGAAGCGAGCGCCACGCGTTCGTTCACCTGGCAGCTCAAGCACCATGCGGCGGTGGCATCCACGAGCACCGGCCGCCCGGCGCCGAGTGCCTGCTTCACGCGCTCTTCCGACCACGGTTCCCACGCGCTCTCGGCGTCGGGAGTCTTGTGGGGCGGATCTGTGATCGAGCACGCTTCCGCGCCTGGCGCCGCGGCGCTGCACTCGTCGTCGATGTGTGAGATCGCCACCCACAGTCCGAGCGCCGTGAGCCCCACCGCCGCCAAGCGCGAGATCAGCCGGCTCGCGTCACTCGCGACCAGCGAGCCGAAGCGCCCCGCGATCCACGCTCCCAAGCCCAGCAGCCACAGCGCGCCCAAGAGAGCGATCACCCCGCTGGTTCCGGCGAGCCGCGACAGCACCCACGCCAGCCACACCACCGTGGCCATGAGCAGGAAGCCCATCAGGTGCCGCACCGTGTCCATCCAGGCACCAGGCCGCGGGATTCGTCGCATCAGCCGCGGCGAGCTCACCAGCACCACGTACGGCAGCGCCAT
>CAYUSL010000737.1:0-2800 GCA_964447125.1 uncultured bacterium
CTGCGCCACCACGTGCTGCCGCGCACCTTGTTGCCGAGCGACTTGGGGCTGCCGCCGCGCACGAAGCCGGCGCGGACGCTGGGCGTCTTGCGTGTGGGCCTGGTTGGCGCGAGCGCCGACCTCGACGACCTCGAATGCGCGTATCGCGAAGCCGGTGCAGGGCACGTCGAGCGCTGCGAGCGCGCCACCGGCAACGCCTGGTTGCGCTTCCTGGAGCGCGTCAACGCCGTGGAGCTGGGTGGCGAGGAGCCGATCCCCGCCGAAGCGATCGCCGCGTGTTTGGTGCGCGGCGTCGCGGTCTCGCTCCATCGCGGTGCAGCGCCCGAAGCTGCGGCGCTCGACGAGCTGGTTTGGGCGCACACCGCGGCGATGGCTCGCTTCCGCGTCTTCGACCCGCTGCTCTTCTACCCGCCGTTCGTGGCGCTCGCGGATCTCGTCGATCGCAACGTCCTCGGCGAGATCACCACGATCCGCGTGCGCGCCGTCGTCGGCGGAAGCAGCGCGGCTCGCGCTGCCGCGCCTGTCGATGGCGAGCGCTGGGCGGCGCATCCCGCGTTCGACCGGTTCCTGGCGCTCGCCCGGCTCGGCGGGCCGCTCGCGAGCCTGACCGGATACGCCGCGTTCGATGCAGCGGCTGCCACGGCACCCGGCCAGGCGGTGCTCGCCCTCGCTCACTCGTATGCAGGCCGTTACTCGCACCTCGAGCTGGTCCACGCGCCGACCCTCGCGATCCGCTCGGACCGCGAGCCGTACGACCTCGCCATCGAGGTCGCGGGAACCGACGGCCTCGCGTGGCTCCATCGCGGCATCGCCAAGCCCACCGAGCGCGCACCTCTGGAGGTCCGCGTCGGCCGGCTGCACTTCACCGTCGATGCTGCCGCTGGGCTGGACGAGGACTGGGGCACGAGTTTCCCCGCTGCGGCCCGCGCGATGGCGAAGCTCGTCACCGGCCCCGCCTCCTCACCGCCGCTCCCTTCGCGCGCCTGGCTCTCGGCCCTTCGTGCCCGTGCCGCGGCACCGCTCGCAACGCGCCTGGCTCACGTCATCGCGATCTGAGCGCGGGGTGGCGCTCGCGTCGCAGCGTGCGCAAGCCGAGCGCCAGGACGAGCCAGCCGAGGATCGTGCTCGGCGATGGACCGGCGCGGCTCGCGGCGCCGCCCGTGGCGGCGTTGGCCGGCTCGGGAACGCAGCCCGTGTCCGACGTGATCGGGTTGCAGTCGTCGTCGAGGCCGTTCTGCCAGACCTCGGTCTGGCCGGGGTTCACGGCCGCGCGCGAGTCATCGCAGTCGACCTCGTCGTGGCTGCACGAGTGGCTGGCGGGATCGCCGTAGCCATCGTGGTCGGCGTCGGTGCAGAGATCGCATGCGTCGCCGAAGTGGTCACCGTCGCGATCGGATTGGTCGGGATCGAAAACCGCCGGGCACACGTCCTCGCTCTCGCACACCCCGTCGTGATCGGCGTCGTTGGCGGGATCTGCGGGGCAGGGGTCGCACGGGTCGGCAAGGGTGTCCTGGTCGGAATCGGGACCGGCGCAGCTCGCCTCCACTGCGCCGCGATCACAACGCGCGATCCCGTCGTCGTCGCCATCGAGGGGGCGAGGCGCACCTCGTTGGTCGTGCTCCGGACAAGCGTCCGGATCGCCACTGTCGATGGCAGGGCTACCCACCAGGGGTCGGTACGTCTCCGCGGTGCCGCCGCGGTACTGAAGCGTATCGATGAGGACGGGTACGCCCGTGATGTCCGTCGCAGCAGGCGACACGCAATTGCCGACCTCGACGAGGTTGTAACCGGCCGAAACTGCAGACCCCGTGCACGCGCCGGTGACGATGCTGTTGCTGAGTGTGGTCGTCCCTGGGCTCGCGGTGACGTTTGCAATGGGGTTCGGCTCCGTGGCACCGGAGACCGGGCCGAGCGTGCTGGTTCGAACCACGGCATTTCCGCGATTCTCCACCGTGCCGGCATGGCCTTCGTTGCAGCATGGATAGGGGTAGATGAAGCAGATGCTCAGATCGCACGTGAATCCGAGCTCTCCCTCGCCCACCGTCGAAGAGTCGAGCTCTAGGAATCCGAGGTTGTATGCGCCCGCACCCTCAACCGCGGAATTGCGTGCGATCGTTGATCGCACGAACGACGCAGAACCAGCGCTGCCGACGCTCAGACCGCCGCCATAGCTGCCGGTATTGCCCAGGATGTGGCCGCCTCCGACCGCGTCGTTTTCGCCGATCGAGCTATCGATCGCATCCAGCGTCCCCGACTGCACATCGATGCCACCACCGTACCCGCATCCCGGGTTGCCGAGATACGCTGATCCGCCGGCAGCTCGGTTTTCCGAGACTGTCGAGCTGCGCAGCTCGACAGCGCCACCCTCGATCGACAACCCCCCGCCTCTTCCCTCCCACTGCACGCCAGGTGGGGGTTGACTGACGTACTCACCTGCCGCGCTGTTGCCACTGATTGCGACGCGCGTGAGCGTCAACGTGGACTCGCGACTACGCATCCCTCCGCCGTGACTGTGCCCAGGACCGCGCAGATCGCCGCCTTGCACGGTGAGATCGCGGGCCATCACGACCGTCGCGGGATGTACGTCGAGCACGCGGTCGAGGATGCCAAGGCTTGCCCCGGCGTCGATCACCGAGAGTTGCGTGCCAGCTCCCAAAATCGTCAGATCATCGGTGATGTCGAGATCGCCGGTGAGCGCCGCGTCCTCGCTGGCGCCCGGGATCGTCAGTCGGTAGACACCGTTGTCGAGTCGGATGACGTCCGCGCCCGAGCCCGCTGGGCATGCGTCGACGGCAACGTC
>CAYUSL010000738.1:0-2798 GCA_964447125.1 uncultured bacterium
CGATCCGGCTTGAGTGTGGGTTTGGAAGCCGGTTAGCCTTGGCAGGTTAGCCTCGCGCCAGCCGCGCTGGGAGTGTGACCGGGGCGCGCGATTTCGAAGTCGTCTCGAGCTCGTTTCGACATGATCACCGTCGACTACTTGATCGTCGGCTCGGGTCTCACGGGTGCGGTCCTCGCACGGGCACTCGTCGATGCCGGACGTGAGGTGCTGGTGGTGGATCGCCGCTCGCACATGGGCGGGAACGTCCACGACCACGCGCATTCGAGTGGCATCCGCATCCACACCTACGGCCCCCATTACTTCCGGACCTCGTCGGACCGGATCTGGGAGTTCGCGAACCGCTTCAGCTCGTTCTATCGCTACGAGGCGGCGCTCCTGAGCGACGTGGAGGGCGAGCTCGCGCAGTGGCCGATCGCCGGCAGTTACATCCGGAAGCTGGTGGGCGAACGCTGGGCGCCCGAGTTCAAGGGCAGCCCCAAGAACTTCGAGGAAGCGGCGCTGTCGCTGATGCCTCGCCGGGTCTACGAGCTCTTCGTCAAGGAATACAACGAGAAGCAGTGGGGCGTGCCCGCACACACGCTCGCGGCGCGGCTCTGCACCCGCTTCGACGTTCGTCACGACGACGAGCCGCGGCTCAAGCCCGATTGCAAGCACCAAGGCATCCCGGAGCTGGGCTACGCGGGCTGGATGCGCGAGATGCTCCGCGGCGTGCCGGTGCTGCTCAACTTCGACTACCTCGCGCATCGCGAGCACGTGAAAGCTCGGCGTCTGCTGGTCTTCACCGGACCCATCGACGAGTACTTCGCGTTCGACCTCGGCCGCCTTCACTATCGCGGTCAGCGTCGCGTCCACGAGTACTTGCCCGACCTGGATCGCGCCCAGCCCTGCGGCCAGCTCAACAACCCCACGCACGCCGGCGGACCGCACATCCGCACGCTGGAGTGGAAGCACATGATGCGCCCGGACGTGGCGGCGCGCATTCACGGCACGGTCCTCACGCGCGAGATCACGTATTCGCCGCAGGAGCCGAGCGCCTACGAATACCCCTTCCCCGACGACGCGAATCAGACGCTCTATCAGCGCTATCGCGAACGCGCCGACGCGCTGGAACGGGTGCTGATCTGCGGTCGTCTCGGCGAGTACCGCTATTTCGACATGGATCAGGCCATCGCGCGCGCCATGGTACTGGCCGAGCGCGTGCTCACGGACGCATCGGTGATCGGCAACGTGGAAGCGCTGCCCGCGGTGTGAGGTGAAGCGAGCCGCGCGCACCTTCCGGCTCGCATCGCCGCCGCTCGCGGGGGCGGCGCTGGCGTTGGTTGCCGCGCTCGCGGCGCCCGGCGAGGCACACGCAGCCGACGTCACCCTTCCCATCCACGTCGAGCACGAGTTGATCCAAGAGGTGCTGACTCACGAGGTCTTCGACGGTCCCGGCGGCACCGTCAACGCGTGGAAAGATGCGTCCGGCTGCAGTTTCCTGACGCTCGCGACTCCGCGCCTCGGCAGCCTCGGGGTGCGGCTGCATCTGCTCGCGAACGGCGAGGCGAAGGTCGGTAAGAAGATCGGCAGCGCGTGCGTGTACGCGTTCGAATGGAAGGGCACGATCGACGTGGTGGAAGAAGTGCGCGTGGACC
Source organism: uncultured bacterium (assembly GCA_964447125.1). Classification (GTDB taxonomy): domain Bacteria; phylum JADJOY01; class JADJOY01; order JADJOY01; family JADJOY01; genus JADJOY01. The sequence goes on from CAYUSL010000738.1 coordinate 1,635, forward strand.
CCGATCAGCCGATCGTCCACTTCCGCGTCGCGAGCTCGCGGCTCGAAGGCACCGACCCCGCTCACCCATACGCGAGCACCGTCGTGCGCTGGATCGAGACCTACGTGCGTCCCAAGCTCGAGACCATCACCGTGGATCTGCGCCCCACGCTCATGGAGCTCGAAGAGTTGGTGCCGACGGTGTTGCCCCACGAGTCCCCCGCGGCGATCGACCAGATCGTGAAGTCGTTCCGGGTGGTGAGCGCCGAGGCAGACGCGAGTGGGCTGCTCACGCAAATCCGGGTCGAGCTTCCCGATCGCCCCGCGCCACCCGCAGGCGCGACGCCGTCACCGCGCGGTCCCACCGGCGACGCGACCGACGGCGACGAGCCCGAGATGCCTGCAGCACGAAACGAGCCCGCGCTGACGCCGGATGAGCTGGCGCGCTGGGATGCCGCGTGGCAACGCTGGGATGCGTTCCTCACGTTCGTCGCGAAGCACGTCGCTCACGATGCCCAGTCGCGCGAGCTCCGCGATGCGCTGCTCGCGGTGTTGCTCGACGCGCGCGCCGACGTGGCGGAGATCCTCGCCCCCACCCAGCCCGACGGTCCCGACCCGATCCGATCGCTCTTCACCAACACGTGGGCACGGCTCGCGCCGGTGCTGCGCTCGGTGACCGCGACCCTGCCGGGCACCGAGGCGCTTCGTTACGTGAGCTTCATCTCCGCGGGGGACGCACTGACGGCGCTGGATGCCGTGGGTCCGCAGCTCGGCTTCGACATCACCGCCGACGGTCTGCGCCGCATGGCGCGGATGCTCACCCCGCAGCTCGCGGACGATCCGCTCGCGTACGGTGAGCAGGTCGATCCCGAGCTACGCCGCATCTTCGGCTTCGGGACGCCATTGCTGCTGCCCGCCGAGCGCAACGCCGAGAAGACGGTCGCCACCAGCACGCAGGAACCCACGGCGCCACCCCCCGATCCCGCCGAGGTAGCGCTCGCTCGGGCTCGCGAACGCCTCGCCACCTGGGCGCCGCAGCGCACGGATTTGGACGAATATCTGCCACTGGTGCGCACGCTGCTCCTGGGAGCCGCGGAGCGGGCGATGGAGAGCTACGGCCTCGAGCCCGACGAGCGACCCTGGTTCGGCTCGCTGGTGCTCGCCACCGCGTGGCAGGAGAGCTGCT
>CAYUSL010000739.1:0-2790 GCA_964447125.1 uncultured bacterium
ACGGGCTCGCGGAGGGCATGCTCTATTTCAAGCACCCGCTGCGCTTCAATCGGCTGGGGCAGTCGCGCTGGCTGGGACGGATCTACAGCGACCTCGGCACCGGCATCCTGTCGCGGCGGCCGATCATCTACGCGGGGCCGTTCGGCGCGGGCTTGTTCCAGACGCTCTACGAGCGACCCGCGGGGCTGCTCGCGTATCTGCCCGCCAGCTTGGAATGGAATCTGGCGTGGATGCTGCTCTTGGCCCTTTCCATCTCCGGTTACGTGCAGGGCGAGCCGTTGCCGCTCTTGCTCTCGAGCGGGCTGGCGTTCGCCGCGATCTCGATCGGGCAAGCGCTCAAGGTGGGATTCACGGCGGACGTGAGCGGGCTGCCGCCGCTGCGCGCGCGGCTCTTGATCGCGTACCTCAACTACATGGGGCCGCTGGTGCGCGGCATCGCTCGCCACAAATACCGCAGCAAGCGGCTTGCGGGCGTGGATCAGATCCATTGGCCCTCGCCGCGCCAGAAGCCCTCGGTCGATGTCCTCGGGCGCAGGCTCACCGTGTGGTACTGGGACGAGACCGGGATCGAGAAAGAAGAGATCTTGGGGCGGGTGGCGTGGTTCCTGCGGCTTCGGAAGTACTTCGTGGTCGAGGACAACGGCTGGAATCCGTGGGACCTGCGCGTCTATCGCGGGGTGTGGACACGCGGCGAGGTGCGGGTGCTGGTGGAAAACCACGGTGGGCTCAAGAGGCAAGCGGACGTCGAGGTGCGTTTGCACACCAGCGGTTGGGCGAAGCTGGTGCTGGCGCTCTTCCCTCTCGGGCTGGGGCTCGCCGCCGTGGTCGGCGACTGGCGAACGGCGCTGGTCGCGGGAATCGCGTCGTTCGCAGCCGCCGCGTTCGTCGCTGCCGAGGAATTCGAGCTCGGTCGCGAGCTCTTCCGGGTGATGGAGGTGGTGGCGGCGCAGATCCCGCTGTTGCCTCCACCGCGCTTCGGGCGCGAACCGCGCTCCAACCACGTGCGGCCAGCAGAACCCGCGTCGAATCCCGCGTGAGCCGGATCGACTGACCGTGTTGGTCGACCCATGGCGTTGACAGGGAGTCGACGACGCTCCGCTCCAGAGGCGCGGCGATGAGCGGCGAGGCGCCGCGGCGGCGCTGGGGCACACAACGGCGGCTGCTCGGTTATCTCGCTCCGCATCGCGGCGAGTTCGGGTTCGTCCTGCTTCAGCTCGCGGTGGTGTCGGCGCTCGGGCTGGCGCGGCCATGGCCGCTCAAGCTCGCCGTCGATCACGTGTTCGCGAGCGCGGCAGCTCCGGCGTGGTTGCCGGCGGATCGCGGCACGCTCTTCGCCACGCTGCTTTTCGTGGCGCTCGTCGTCGAGACGCTGCCCGCGTGGTGGGGTGTGGCGCTCAACTGGCAGACGATCCGCCTCGGCCAGCGGCTGGTAAACGATTTCCGCGCCGACACCGTGCAGCACCTGCACCGCCTGTCGCTGCTCTTCTTCACGCGCCATCCCCCCGACGATCTCGTCTATCGGCTCACGGCGAACACGTTCTCGGTGCAGTCGATCACCATGGGCGGGCTCTATCCGCTCGCCACCGCGCTGCTCACCTTGGGCGGCATGCTCGTCATCATGGTGCGCCTCGACCCCACGCTCACGCTGGTGTCGATCGCGGTGCTGCCGTTCTTCGCGGCGATCATCCGCTCCATGGGATCGGTGGTGGGACCGCGCGCCACGCGGCTCGCGGAGAGCGAGAGCCAACTGCTCTCCGAGGCGCAGCGCGGCGTGCGTGCCGTGCACCTGGTGCAGGCGTTCACCGCCGAGGACGACGAGGTGCGGCGCTTCATGGCGGCGAGCGAGCGCACCCTCGACCAAGCGCTCGAGCTCTACACGCTGCAGACCGTGTACTCGTCCGTCACCACCACGGTGGGTGCACTCGGCACGGTGGCGGTGCTCTACGTGGGCGGCACGGCGGTGATCGAGCAGCGGCTCACCGTCGGCGATCTGCTGGTCTTCCTGTCGTACCTGAGCTCGCTCTACGGACCGATCAACTCGATCATCCAGACCACAGCCACCATCCAGGCCGCCGCCGCGCAAGCGCAACGGGTCTTCGAGGTGCTGGACTCGGAGCCGGAGGTCACGAGCCGACCTGGCGCCAAAGCGGTCGTCGGGCCACGCGGCGCGGTGCGCTTCGAGCGCGTGAGCTTCCGCTATCCGAACGCCGCCGAGCTGGCGCTCGAGGACGTGAGCTTCGAGGTTCCTGCGGGCACCTCGGTGGCACTGGTCGGACCCACGGGTGCCGGCAAGACCACGCTTTGCTCGATGATCCTGCGCTTCTTCGATCCCGCCACCGGCACGATCCACTTCGACGGCACCGATCTTCGCGAGCTCGACGTGAAGAGCTATCGGCGCGCGCTGGGCGTGGTGCCGCAGTCGCCGCTGCTCTTCCACGCCACCGTCGCGCAGAACCTTCTCTACGGCCGCCCCGACGCGAGCCGCGCCGATCTGCTGCGCGCCGCGGACGCCGCAGAGGTCGTCGAGTTCGTGGAGCGACTGCCGCAGAAATACGACACCGTCATCGGCCCGGATGGCGTGGCGCTCTCGCTCGGCCAGCAGCAGCGCCTCACGATCGCGCGCGCGCTGCTGCGGAACCCCGCGGTGCTGATCTTGGACGAGCCCACCGCGTCGCTCGACGCCGAGACCGAGCGCGCCGTGATCCACGGCATCGAGACGCTGATGAAGGGCCGCACCACGTTCGTGATCGCGCACCGGCTCTCGACCGTGCGGCGCGCCGACGTCATCCT
>CAYUSL010000740.1:0-2790 GCA_964447125.1 uncultured bacterium
CAGCCGATCGCGGTGCGCAACGTCCTCGAATACCTGGTGCGATGCCTCGACGTGCCCGAGACCGCCAACCAAACCCTGGACATCGGCGGACCGGAGGTCCGTAGCTATCGCGACATCATGCAGATCATGGCGCGGAACCTCGGGCTCTCGAGACGCGTGATCCTGCCGGTGCCGGTGCTCACACCCCGCCTCAGCTCGGCTTGGATCCACCTGGTGACGCCACTCAGTCACCGCATCGCACGCCCGCTCGCCGAGGGACTGCGCAACCGCGTGGTATGCCGCGACGATCGCGCCGTACGACTGATGCCTGAGCGGCTGCTCGGCATCGACGAGGCGATCACCGCGGCGCTCGATCGAATCGCCGAGCGACGCGTGGAAACGAGCTGGTCCGACGCCGGCGCCGTACCCGGTGATCCCGACTGGGCGGGTGGCACGCTCTTCGTGGATCGCCGTTCGGCGTCGATCGGCGCATCGCCGGCGACGGTCTTCCGCTCGGTGTGCCGCGTAGGTGGAGGGCACGGCTACTACGCCGCCGACTGGCTGTGGCGGCTACGGGGAGCGATGGATCGACTCGCCGGCGGCCCGGGACTTCGGCGCGGCAGGCGCGACCCCGAGAACGTCGCGTACGGAGAGGCCCTCGACTTCTGGCGCGTCACCGACGTCGTGCCCGAACGGCGCCTCGAGCTACGCGCCGAGATGAAGCTACCCGGCCAGGCTTCGCTCGAGTTCACGATCGAGCCCGATGGCAAAGGCCGTTCGCGGCTCACGCAAACCGCTCGGTTCCAGCCGCGCGGCCTCGGGGGCATCGCGTACTGGTATGCGGTGCTGCCGCTCCACGGTGTGGTGTTCGCGGGCATGCTCGAGGGGATCCGCGCCCACGCCGAGCGCAGTGACGACGATCGGCGCGCGCTCCCCCTCGCCGCTTGAGCGGAGGCCGCGCCGGCGCGTCGTAGGCCGCGCGACCCGCAGCCAGTGCCCGGGCGCCGTTCGAAGCACGCGCTCAGTCGCGGAAACGGCGCGTGAGATCGCCGTACGCATCGATGCGACGATCGCGCAGGAAGGGCCAGATCCGCCGCACGTCCTCGCCGTGGGCCAGATCGACCTCGACGACGAGCACCTGCGAATGATCGGGACTCGCTTGATCCAGGATCTCGCCCTGCGGCCCCGCGACGAAGCTCGATCCCCAGAACTGGAGCCCACCGGTGGCACCCGAGGGATCGCTCTCGTATCCGGTGCGATTGCACGCCACCACGGGGACGCCGTTGGCGACGGCGTGCGCCCGCTGGATCGTGATCCACGCTTCGCGCTGGCGCTCTTGGTCGGCGGGATCGTCCTCGGACGACCAGCCGATGGCCGTGGGATAGAGAAGCAGCTCCGCGCCGGCGAGCGCCATGAGCCGCGCCGCTTCCGGGTACCACTGGTCCCAGCACACCAGCACGCCGAGCCGACCGAGTGAAGTGGAGATGGGCTCGAACCCCAGATCGCCCGGCGTGAAATAGAACTTCTCGTAGTACCCGGGATCGTCGGGGATGTGCATCTTGCGGTAGCGCCCAGCGATCGAGCCGTCGGCGTCGAGCACCACGGCGGTGTTGTGATAGAGCCCTGCGGCGCGGCGCTCGAAGATCGACGTCACCACCACCACGCCCAGCTCCCGCGCCACCGCCGCCACCCGCTCGACGGTGGGACCGGGGATCGGCTCGGCGAGATCGAAGGCGCGCGTGTCCTCGGTCTGACAGAAATAGAGGCTCGCGTGGAGCTCGGGCAGGCATACGAGCTTGGCGCCGCGACGTGCCGCTTCCCGGATGCCGTCGAGGCTCGTCACGAGGTTGCGCTCGCGATCCGCGCTGCACGGGTGCTGAACGACACCGATCGAGAGCTTGCGACGCGTGCTCATGGCTCGCTCGTGCGCGCCGGTACGACACCGGCGGGAATCTGCATCGTGACGCAGTGGAGGCTACCGAAGCCACGGATGAGCGGCCGGCAATCGATGGGCACGATGTCGCGGTCGGGAAAGCAGCGACCGAGTACCAGCCGCGCTTGCTCGTCTGCAGGCCCGCCGTAGGCCGGCACCAGCACCGCACCGTTCACGATCAGGAAGTTGGCGTAGGTGGCGGGCAGGCGACGGCCGCTGCCGGCGTCGTAGGCGGCGCGCGGCCAGGGCAGCGGTTCGAGGTGGTACGCACGGCCGTCTGCGTCGCGAAGGTTCGCGAGCTCGTCGGCCATCGCCGCGAGATCGTCGAAGTGGGAATCGCTGCGATCGTCGCAGGCCTGGTACGCGATGGTGTGCGAGTCCGTGAAGCGCGCCAGCGTGTCCACGTGGCCGTCGGTATCGTCGCCGTCGAGACCGCCGTGCTCGAGCCAGAGCACTCGGTCGACGCCGAGATGCGCTCGCAACCGATCCTCGACGGCAGCGCGATCCATTCCCGGATTGCGCGTCGGCGAAAGCAAGCAACGCGAGGTCGTGAGCAGCGAGCCACGTCCGTCGACCTCCAGACTCCCGCCCTCCAGCACCAGCTCGATGGCCTGGAGCCGCGTGCTGCCGAAGGCTCCCTGCTCGTGGATCGTACGGGTGATGCGATCGTCGAGATCCGCCGGGTACTTCCCGCCCCAACCGTTGAAGCGGAAATCGAGCAGACGAACATCGCCGTTGCGACGCACGGCGATCGGGCCGTGATCGCGCGCCCAGGTATCGTTCGAGGGCGCGATCCAACACGCGAGACGCTGCGGATCGCCGCCCGCCGCGCCCACCAACGCGCGCACCAGCTCGACGTGCTCGGCGTCGCGACACAC
>CAYUSL010000741.1:0-2788 GCA_964447125.1 uncultured bacterium
CACCAGGTAGCGAGGCCCACGCGGACGGTCGAGGCGGCGCTTCACCCCCACCTCGTCGAGCAAGTACGGGAAGAGCGGCAGAAACCCGCGATGGCGATCGGGGGCCGGCAAACCCGGCCACGAGAAAAACGAGGTATCCCGGGCAAAGGCCGGGGCGTCGAGACCGATATCTTCGAGGAAGAAGCGAGCGACCTCGAGCTTGGCGCCCAGCGTCCCATCGTTCGCAACGAGCCCCGTGGCGCGCGCCTCGGCGCGGGTCTGGCGTAGCGCCTCCCACTGAGTCGCGCACCACACCGCGAGCGGCACGCAGAGCACGGCGATCATCGCAACACGACGAGGAGGTCCTGCCGCGCGCAATCGGCGGACCAGTGGCCCGTCGCTCGCGAGCAGCGCGACCGCCAGCAGCATCGGCAGCGGATAGAGTGGCAACAGGTAGCGATCGTAAAGACGGAAGCGCGCCAGCGAGAGCATCAACACGGGGAGCCCGTAGAGCACGAGCAGCACGGCAGCGCGGGGCATCCACGAGGACGGCGGATCGCTGGCGATGCGCCGCCGGCGTTCGACGATGGCGCCGCACGCGAGCGCGACGGCCCCGAGCGCCGCGACCGCGCCAATGCTCCGATTCGCCCCGTCGAGGGCGCGGACGAACCCCGCCGGACGCACACCGCTAGGCAGGAAACGGGTCGGCAAGTTCGGGAACTCGACTCCGCGAAACGACGCCCCACGGGCCAGTACCGCGTCGTTGAATCGATCGGGTGCTGCGTCCACGGACGGTTCGGTGGACGGCGATCCGGCGAACACCGACACCACGATGTCGTGCGCCGCACGGACGTTCGGGAAGCCGTGGCTGGCGTCGTGCACGAGGTAGGGAATCCAGCCAGCGATGGCGAGCGCTAGACCGGCGGCGAGGTGTGGCAAGCGTGCACGCGGGCGGAACACAACCAGCAGCAACACCAGTGCCGGCAGCAAATACCCGGTCAAGTAGTGGAGCTGGACCAGTGCCGAGAAGCCAGCGAGCAGCGGGATCACGCCCCACGAACGCCGCTCCACCACGAGCACGACCAGCCCCAAGCAGACCAGCGCCGTGAAGCACGGCACCATCGTGAGGTTCCAGAGCGTCTGCGAGTAGGCGACGAGCGACGCATCGAACGCATACAGCAGACCGGCCACGAGCCCAGCCGCACGGCCGAAGAGCCGTCGTCCCACGATGCAGACGAGCCCGGCGGCCACCGCGTCGAACGCCGCGCCGAAACCGACCAGGAACAGCGGCGACCGAGTCAGGAATCGCGGGATCGCGAGGATCCAGAAGAGCAGCGCCGGGAGCGAGCCTCCGAAGCGCCCCGAGATCTCCCAGCCCACAGCCGGCCACGCACCACGCGACACGATCGGATCGACGAGGCTCAGGATCTCCGCTTGATTGTGATCCCACGGCGCCGTGTCGAGGCCGCTCCAGCGCAGCCCCGCCGCGATGGCGACCACCCACACCGCATCCCAGCCGGGACGCGTGAGGAGCGTCCTCAACCGGCTAGGCAGCGGTCGCTCCGAGGGAGTCGTCACGAGTCGAGGAGCGGCGGGCTGGGAAAACGTCAGCACCCATGAGGAAAACCCGCCGACTCGAAGCACAACCCTAGCGATCCCGCACCCGGCACTCAACTACGCGGGAATCGAACGCGCGGCGAATCCGAGTGCGCGCCTTTGACCCGCTGCGACGCCATCCGGATAATCGAAGGAGAGCTCGTTCACATTCGGGAGGTGATGTCGATGGGCGTCGTGCGCGCGCCTCGGGCGCAGGTTTGTTCTCCGCAATCGCAGGTTGATCGCCGCGGGTGTGCCGGCTTGGCCGTCGTGGCAGCCGCTCTGGCGCTCGTCGCGCTCGCGAGCGAGAGCGCCATGGCCGGGCCGCTCCTCGACAAGGCGCTCGCGTATTCCCAGAACTTCCAGGACGTGCACTCGCCGGCGTTCGGTTGCTCCGTGGAGGTCCAGTTCGCGAGCGCCTCCGATCCCACGGTGGTCGCCTACCACGACGAGGGCGACTCCTCGATCTGGACCGGCAATTACGTCGCTGCCGAGTCGTACCGCTACTCCGTCACCCACGATCCCCAGGCGAAAGCCTTCGGCCTGCGCAGCGTGAATTGCCTCCTCTCGCTCGAGGAGGTCACCGGCAAGCCGGGCTTCATCGCACGCTGGGTCGGCCCTGCCGTGCCGCCGTACTACTTCGGCGGCTGCGAGGGCGACTGCCACCTCGTGACCGATGGCCCGTACGCCGGCACGTTCTGGCTGGGCAACACCAGCTCCGATCAATACCTCGGCTGGTGGTACGGCCTCTCGCACGCCTACGACTACCTGCTCGACGCGCCCGAGGACGAGCCCACGCGGCAGCGCATCCGCGGCGCCTTCTCGCGCGTGGTCGACACGCTGCTCGCCGACGACTACCAGATCGTCGACCCCGACGGCACCGTGAGCACCGCCGGTCCCGACCAGCACGGCCACAAGATGATGTCGTACATCTCGATCACGGCGCACGCCGTGGGCGAGCCGTACGCGAGCATGCTGCCGCAGATCTACGGCGAGAACCTGCTCGACTACCTCGTGCTCACGCTCTACCCCATCACCCGCTGGTTCCAGTACTACGCATTCCACCTCGGACACATGGCCCAGCACATGGTGATGAAGTGGGAGACGATGCCGTTCTGGGGCGAGATCCACAAGACCATGCTGCGCGATCGGCTCTATGCGCTGGTCAAGGACACGCAGCAGGTGATGTTCGACTACATCGCGTTCGGCATGG
>CAYUSL010000742.1:0-2767 GCA_964447125.1 uncultured bacterium
CCCCCAAGGCGCTGCGCTGCGCTGGCGGCTCGCCCGAGGCTCGCGGAGGGATGGAAAGCGAGCGTCGAGACCGAGCGGACACTCCGAGCCCGACCGTGCCCTTCCGGGCTGTTCCAGCCCCCCGCCCCGTCACGGCAAGGCCGCGCCGGGGCCCCACCCCCAAGGCGCTGCGCTGCGCTGGCGGCTCGCCCGAGGCTCGCGGAGGGATGGACAGCGAGCGTCGAGACCGAGCGGCAAATCGAATCGCGATCACCACGAGCGAGCGATGTTGAAGAAAATTCTGATCGCCAATCGCGGGGAGATCGCGGTGCGGATCATCCGCACTTGCCGCGCGCTCGGTATCGGCACGGTGGCCGTCTACTCCGACGTGGACGCCAAGGCGCTCCACGTCCAGGAAGCGGACGAGGCCGTGGCACTCGGCGCTGCCGCTCCCGCGGAGAGCTATCTCAACGTCGCGAAGCTCATGGACGCGTGCCGAGCCACTGGTGCAGACGCGCTTCACCCCGGCTACGGATTTCTCTCCGAGCGCCCCGTGCTCGCGCGCGCCTGCCGCGAGACTGGCGTGACGTTCATCGGCCCGCCGCCGGACGCGATGGAAGTGCTCGGCAGCAAGACCGAATCGCGGAAGCTCATGATCGCCCGCGGCGTGCCCGTGACGCCGGGCACGCCGGCCGAAGATTGGACCGTCCCGCGACTCGCCGCGGCTGCCGAAAAGCTCGGCTATCCGGTGCTGCTCAAGGCCGCGGCCGGCGGTGGCGGCAAGGGCATGCGCGTGGTGTTCGGCCCCCAGACACTGGAAGCCGATCACGCCGCCGCGGTGCGCGAGGCGCTCTCGGCGTTCGGCGACGGCACCGTCTATCTCGAAAAGATGGTGAAGTCGCCACGACACGTGGAGGTGCAGATCCTCGCCGATCAGCACGGCAACTGCATTCACCTCGGCGAGCGCGAGTGCTCGATCCAGCGTCGCCACCAGAAGATCGTCGAGGAGTCGCCGTCGATGATCGTCGACGACGAGCTGCGTGCGCGCATGGGCGAGGTGGCGGTGCGCGCCGCCCAGGCCGCCGGCTACACCAACGCCGGCACCGTCGAGTTCCTGGTCGATCCCGAGCGCAACTTCTACTTCCTCGAGATCAACGCGCGCCTGCAAGTCGAGCATCCAGTCACCGAGCTCGTCACCGGACTCGACCTGGTCCAGAAGCAGATCGAGATCGCGGCGGGCGAGCCGCTCGGGCTCACGCAAGCGGACGTGGTGCGGCGCGGACACGCGATCGAGGTCCGCATCTACGCCGAAGACCCCGCGCACGATTTCCGGCCCAGCCCGGGGACCTTGCTCGCGTACGAAGAGCCGCGGGGCCCCGGCATCCGCGTCGACAGCGGTGTTTACGCCGGCTACACGGTGCCGCTCGAGTACGATCCGATCCTCGCCAAGCTCATCGCCTTCGGCGACGACCGCGAGTCGGCGCGCCGCCGTCTGGTGCACGCGCTGGAGCGCTACACCGTGCTCGGCGTGGCCACGGCCACCGCGTATTTGCGCGACATCCTCTCGCACCCGGCCTTCGTCGCCGGCAATCTCGCCACCGATTTCATCCCCAAGCACTTTTCCGACTGGAAGCCGCCCGCGAATCACGAGCTGGCTGCGGTGGTCGCGGCAGCGCTCGCGGCGCGCTCGCGGCCGGCGCGCGCAGCCGGCGCCACCGGGAACTTGACGGAATCGGCCGACGAGGCGTCGCCGTGGAACCGGCTCGGCGCCTGGACGCTCTCCTCCTGACGACCTTTTTCACGAGCGCACGATGAGCCTCACCTATCAGATCGGCGAACGCACGCTGCGGGTGCGGATCGAGAGTGAAGACTCGGGCTTCGCGCGGGTGACCGTGATTCCAACCGAGGGCGGCGAGGAGCGGTCGTTTCGCGCCCGCTACCAGCCCATCGAGGGCACGCGCGCGCTACTCGAGATCGATGGCCGCCAGCACGTCGTCCACGTCGCGCCAGGCGAGGACGCCCATCACGTGTCCATCGCCGGCGAGCACCACGCCGTTCTGCCGCCCGAGGTGTTGGAGCAGCGCCGCCGCGCCGGGGCCGGCTCAGCGGAAGTGAGCGGGCACGTCACGCCACCGATGCCCGGTCAGGTCATCAAGGTGCTGGTCCAGCCTGGCGACGAGGTCGCCAAGGGACAGGCGCTGGTGGTGATCATGGCCATGAAGATGGAAACGACACTCTGTGCCCCGCACGCCGGCAGGATCACACACGTGCGCGCCACCGAGGGTGCGCAAGTGAAGCCGAGCGACGTCCTCGTCGACGTCGAGCGCGAAGGCTGAATTCGAACCGGTCCCACGCGGCCGCGGCCGCCCACGCCACGTCCGTCCCGCCCCGTTTCAACCGCCACGGCACGCCATCGTTCGCGAGGTCATCGTCATGCCCATGCATTATTTCACTCCCGAGCAGCGCACCTTTCAGCAAACGGTTCGAGATTTCTTCGAAAAGGAAGTGAACCCCCACATCGACGAGTGGGAAGAGAAGGGCATCTTCCCGGCGCACCAGGTTTTCAAGCGCTGCGGCGAGCTCGGCCTTCTCGGCATCACCTACGACCCCAAGTACGGCGGCTCCGGCCTCGACTATTGGTGGACGGTGGCGTTCGCCGAAGCGGTCGGCGAGGCCTGTCAGTGCAGCGGCATTCCGATGGCGCTCTTCGTGCAAACCGACATGTGCACGCCGGCGCTTCACGAGTTCGGCAGCGAGGAGCTGAAGGAGCGCTTCCTCGTGCCGTCGA
>CAYUSL010000743.1:0-2763 GCA_964447125.1 uncultured bacterium
AAACGCCGCGCCAGCCCGAGGTTCTCGTCGAAGTTGATCGCCGGATTGATCAGAGTGACGCCAGGCATCGTGGTGGAGCTCCGCGCTCAGCGCAGCGCCTCGATCCGCGGATAGAGGCGGAGACTGAACAAGTACTGGGTGAACCTCGCCAGGGTTTCGACGAAGTGTCGCGGCCCCTCGATGAATCGGAAGAAGCCGAGCCAGCGATCCGGACGCAACAGAAAAGAGGCCAGCATCGCGAGCACGCGCCGACGCAGCAGTGATTCCGGCGGGGCGACCCCGTCGCCATAGCGCAAGGGCACTCCCATCGACTCTTCGAACACACTCACCGAAACGATGCTCAAACGTGCTCGCCGCAAATAGCCGAGTGTGTCGCGGTAGTCGCGATCGGATTCCCCGGGCGCTCCCAGGAGGAAGTGACCGATGGTCTTTATACCGCGCGCAGCGAACATGGCGACGGCTTGATCCACCTCACCGAGCGTGAACTGCTTTCGCAACCGTGCAAGATGCGCATCGGAGCCGGTCTCCACGCCGATGTGCATGTATTCGGCGCCTGCGTCCCGCAACGCATCGGCGGTCGCTTCGCTGAGCGGCGTGGGTCTCATCCAAGCGCTGAAACGCAGCCCGGGGAAACGACGCGCCAGCGATTCGCACAACGCCTGCACGCGGCGTGGCGACTGACCGAACGATGCATCGCGGAAGAAGACCTTCCGGATGCCGCGGCGATAGAGGTAGTCGATCTCCGCGAGCACGGCGTCGAGGTCGCGGTAGTGCGGCTTCCCGATCTCGGGCACCGGGCAGAAGGTGCAGATCGAGACGCAGCCGTGCGCCGTGTACACCGACGCGAACGGCGGGCGCCAGTACGGCAAGTAGTACTGCGAGAAGTCGATCAAGTCCTGGCGCGGACGATCCATGACGAAGGCGCTGCGCTCGACGTCGACACGTATCTCGCCCCCCTCCCGCCAGGCCGCATCGCGCGGGGTGCGCCCGAAGACCGAATCGGCGAATCCAGACGAGGCAAAATCCCAGAGCACTCCGTCCACCCCCTCGGCCTCGTGAAGGAACCGCTCGCGCCGCCCGTACGTGACGTCACCAACCACGAAGAGGCGGAAACGGTGCTGCTCCTTCAGGCGAGTCAGGAGCGCCATGTCGGACGCGAGCGTCGGCGAGGAAACCAAGGACAAGACGTGCTGCGGCGCGAAATCGGCGACCACTCGCTCGAGCGCCGCCACGCTCGGCTGCACGACGCCATCGAAGATTCGAACGTCGCAATCGGCGACGTATGCGGACTGCACGAGCAGGTCGAGCGGATGCCAGACGTAGAGCGCCGACTTGGCCGTCGGATGCAGCGTGTCCCGCATCACCGGAACGGGATACGGGGGGTTGAGCAGCAAAACGCGGCTTGGCGAGGGTGCGCTCATGGCCAAGCTGCGAACTGGGGAACGTGACCCGCGACGGAGGTCGGCGCGCAGCGCCAGTCGTCCCGAAAATAGGAAGCCACCTCCGCGGCACCGAGCCGTGCGAACAGCGCGGGGTGCAGCAATGCGGTCGGTATCGGGAGGCCCCGTAGCGGCCGGCCGAACTTGCGGCTCAACGAAACGCGCACGTCGTCCCAACCGTAGTCGCGGCCGTCGGAGGCCAGCAGCGTGCCGCCGGTCGCCCCGCGCCGCGCGAGCACCTCGAGCAGCGAGGCCGCGTCACGCACGTCGATCGCGCCGAAGCGCGCCGGACCGGTCGGGAAGAGCCCCAGCCCGAGCAAGGGTGCCAACTTCGCGCGCAGTCGATCGTGCTCCGCGACCACCATCGGGAGTCGCACGATCGCCGCGCCGCTCGCGCTTGCGACGATCCTCTCCGCATCGAGTTTGGAGCGGCCGTACGTCGAGACTGGTGACGGGGGGTCCGTCGCCACCAGCGGCCGCCCCGACCGGCTCGGCCCCATCGCTGCGATGCTGGAGGTGAAGACGAGCCGCGGGCGCGTGGAACGGCGAGTCACGGCGTCGACGACGCGTCGCGTGCCTTCGGTGTTCGTCCGGCAGATTGCCGCCGTGCCACGACGAGTCTGCGTTTCCGCCGCGAGATGGATCACCGCCGTCACGTCAACGAGCCATTCGTCCCGGAACTCCAGAATGTCTCCGGATACCCGGTCGACGCCCGTGGGAACCTCGCGAAGGGGGGTGCGATGTTCGAGAGCGCGAACTGACCAGCCTCGAGCGATTAGCAACTGCAGGACGGCGCGCCCGACGACGCCCGACGCACCGGTGATGAAGGCAGCTTCCATGCCGTCGAGGATCGCGTCAACCTGCCATCCGATCGCGAGCCTGTGGTCGAACTATCGCACGCCCCCGTTCGCACTCAGGCGAGCTCACGCAAACCATCGAGGGCGCGTGCGTTGCGATCTAGCGCGACGAGCGCACGAAACGCCGAGCGCGCGGCATGCACCGCACCTCGAAGTCACGCTTCCGATCGGTGCAGGTCGCACCAGTGTGGGCAGCCGTAGCCGGTGCGCGCCGCGCGTTCGCGGTGACGTCGTGGCCCACGGTCACCACCGCTCGCTTGCAACCGCGACGGTTGGCGAGGCTGTCGATGCTGCCGCGGGGGGCTCTACAGCCCCGTCCGACGAAGAGCGAGATGCTCGAAGGCGACCACCACGAGCCGCCTCGCCACGCTCGTCGGCACACCGCGAGGCGCGGGCCGGTTTGAGACGCGGCCTAACCCGATCGATTCATGAACGCGGCGTCGAGATACCCGGAATCACCCCGTTGA
>CAYUSL010000744.1:0-2763 GCA_964447125.1 uncultured bacterium
GGCCTCGAGCTCGCGTGCCTCGCCGACATACGAATTGCCGCGGAAAACGCGCAATTTGGCGTGACCTGCCGCAAATGGAACGTGCCGCTCGTGGATGGCGGGACCCAGCGGCTGCCGCGAATCGTGGGGATGGGCTTTGCGATGGAGCTGATCATCACCGGTCGCGTGATCGACGCCGCCGAGGCGCGGCGCATCGGTCTGGTGAACGAGATCGTGCCTCGCGGCCAGTCGCTGGCACGCGCACGTGCGCTCGCCGCCGAGATCTGTGAGCTTCCCCAGGGAGCGCTGCGCACCGACAAGCAGGCCGCCGTGCTCGGCTGGGGACGGCCGCTCGCCGAGGGCCTGCGCATCGAGGCCGAGGTGGGGATGGACGCGATCGGCGGCCACGAGATCCGCGAAGGTGCAGCGGCCTTCGTCGAGAAGCGCAAACCCCGCTATCGTCACGACGAGTGAGCGCGCGCCAGCCTCCAAGCATGCGGCTCGTGGGTGGCGGGAGCGTGAGATGAGCGGTGGCTTCAAAGACCACTTCTCGGCCAAGTCGGACGCGTACGCCCGCTACCGCCCCGACTACCCGGCGGCGCTCTTCGATTGGCTGCGTTCGCTGGTGCACGCACCGCGACGAGCCTGGGATTGCGCCACCGGCAACGGTCAGGCGGCGCTCGGGCTCGCAGCGCATTTCGACGAAGTGATCGCCACCGACGCGAGCGACCGTCAGCTCGCGCAAGCCACGCCCCATCCGCGGATCCGGTACGCGGTGGCGACTGCGGAGGAGTCGGGCCTGGAAAGCGGATCGGTCGATCTCGTCACCGTGGCGCAGGCTGCGCATTGGTTCGATCTCGATCGCTTCTACGCCGAAGCGCGGCGCGTGCTTCGCGCCGATGGAGCGCTGGTGCTGTGGGCGTACAGCGTGTGCACCATCGACGCCGAGGTCGATCGCGTGATCGCGCACTTCTACGTGGACGTGGTGGGGCCGTACTGGCCGCCCGATCGCGCCGCCGTGGACGACCACTACCGCTCGTTACCGTTCGCGTTCCGTGAGCTCGACACCACGCCAGAGCTGTGGATGGAGGAGGCCTGGAGCCTCGACGACTTGCTCGGCTACTTGGGCACGTGGTCCGCGACCCAGGGCTACGTTCGCGCTCGCGGCGAGAACCCGCTGCCGGCGCTACGCGATCGGCTTGCGTCGCGCTGGGGTGATCCGGCGAGGGTTCGCGCCGTGCGCTGGCCGATCCACATTCGCGCCGGACGGCGGTGAGGCGCGTCGAGCGCTCGCGCCGCGCTCAGCGCGACGTCGGCAGCACCGCGGCGGCCTCGGCGGCGCCCCACCGGAGCAGCTCCTCCGCAGTGAGCCAGCGTGCACCGTTGCCCGGATAGCGCCCCAGATTCAGGAGATTCGACGAAAGCGGCTCCTGGGTCTCGTCGAACTCGGCGCTCCAGAGCGCTGCATGGTCGGCGACGTGCCAGAGCGTGACGCGAAAGCGCACGCTGGCTGGGTGATCTACACCCAGATCGCTGCCCCTTCGCTCCACGAAACGCAGCACCTCGGCGCTCACCACGGCGTCGGCAGCATCGTGCGCCTTCGCCTGCTCGCACGCCGCCGCTGGCTCGAGCGCGTCCAGGGCCGTCAGCGTGTTGCCGGTCGCCGCGGCGAGATCGCTCGACGAGATCACGGTGATCTTCCGTGCGGCGAGTCCGGTGCGAAGCGCATTCTCCAGCATCTCGGCGGGCTGCTGCGGCGGAGCCGCATCCGGCCGCGCCGCGGGCACGGCGGCGTCGGGAGCTTGGTGGACCGGCAGCACGCCGACGCGGGCGAGCGGCGTCGTGACGGCCTCGAGTGCCGCCAGCCGGGTGACCTGGATCGGCGGCGAGCACGCAGCGAGCGAAAGCGGGAAAGAGAGCAGCGCCAGATTCCGGAGCAGGAGATTGCGCATGGTGGCTCGCTCGCGTGAGTGGTGTGAGAGCACGTCGCCTGCGCAGTGTAGATGACCCGTTGATGTCTGGAACGCGTGATCGATGAGCGCGAGCGCGGTCGACGACGGCGAGCGCGTCGGCGACGGAACGTCACCGTCGGCCAGCGGTCACAACGCGCTCGGGATGGATGGCCGCGCTCGGTCGCGGCCGCGCCGCAACGCGCGCTCGTTCCGCGGTGGATCGACGGCCAGGGAGCCCTTGCGCCGACGATTCGGCGCGCATCGGCTACCACCGCCATGACCAGCCCGCGTGTAGTGTTCCCCCGGTTTCTGTACAGCTCAGGCCGCTGTTTGCTCTCGATACTCGTCGGCGTGAGGTGGCCGAGCGCCGAGGGAGGTCGGCCCGCGTGGTAGTGATCCGTCCACGCCGTGATCACCTCGAACGCCTGGTCGCGAGTCGCGAACCGGTGCGCCCACACGCACTCTTCCTTCAGCGTCTTGAAGAACCGTTCGATCATCATCCCATTCTGCTCGGGCGTGTACGGCCTGATGTACTCCTGGTCGAGCCCGTGGCGCTTCACCACGCTCGACGATGGCTTGACGGCGTGAGGGATGGTCGCGGAACGACGGCGCCGACAGCAGCCGCACGTGAGTGGTGCAGCCCAGCAGCCACAGGAGCGATCGGAGCCGCCCAGCCCATCGGCAGGGTCTTCGCCAACGGCTGATCGATTCCGTCGTCGTGGGCCGTCAGCGTCGTCGCGCGGGGCTCGGCTCGTGCGGTAACGTGGCGATCGGCACGAGATGGGGACCGACCCGACGATCCGAAAGGTGTGAGGATGAGCGCGCGAAGCTC
>CAYUSL010000745.1:0-2760 GCA_964447125.1 uncultured bacterium
TTTCAAGCCCCCCGCCCGCTGCGGCAAAGCCGCAGCGGGGCCCACCCCCGAGGCGCCTCGCTGCGCTCGTCGGCTCGCCCAAGGCTCGCAGAGAGATCGACGGCGAGCGGGGAGACTGAGACACCGAGCGGAACGCCCGGCGCGTCATCGGGGCTGTTCCAGACCCCCGCCCGCTGAGGCAAAGCCCCAGCGGGGCCCACCCCCGAGGCGCCTCGCTGCGCTCGTCGGCTCGCCCAAGGCTCGCAGAGAGATCGACGGCGAGCGGGGAGACTGAGACACCGAGCGGAACGCCCGGCGCGTCATCGGGGCTGTTCCAGACCCCCGCCCGCTGAGGCAAAGCCCCAGCGGGGCCCACCCGAGGTGCAACTCGGTCGTCTCGGCACTCGATCAGGGGCCGATCGAGCGGATGGTTCGAGTCATCGGTCCCGCACTGGCTCGGTGCCCAATGCGCGTCAGGCGCGGACGCTACCCGTGACCATGGCGAGCATGGATTCGATGAGCATCGGATTGAAATCCGGGACCTGAAACGACTTGAGCAAGATCAGGATGTGGTAGTTCCCGATGAACGCCCACGCCGCCGCGCTCGAGTCGACCGACGCAGGAATCTCGCCCTGACGCTTCCCTTCCTCCAGCAGCGCAGCGATTGCGTCGTGAAGCTGAAGGAAGATCTTCTTGAAGAAGCGCAGCGGCTCCTTCAGCCCGGCGATTCCTTCCGCGCTGTTTGCGGCAACTTGGTAGAGGATCGCCGCGAACTCGGGATGCGCATCGAGGTGCTGGTAGTAGAAGTGGGCGATCTTGCGCAGCGTCACGAGCGGCGAGCCGCCTTCGCCCACCACCTCCGTGATGCGCTCGACGAAGAACAGCGCGACGCGCTGGAACACTTCGCGAAAGAGCGCTTCCTTGCTCTCGAAGTGCTTGTAGATGAGCGGCTCCGTGACCCCCAGCTCGGCGGCGATGCCGTTGACGGTGGTGTTGGCGTAGCCCGAGCGCGCGAACTGACGCGTGGCGCATTCGAGAATCGCCTGGCGCCGTTGGTCACGGCTCATCCGCACCCGGGTCGCGGCCGGCCGCGCGCCGACGGAATCGCCAGCCGACGCTCCCGAGGCCGTCGACGCTGCGCGCTTGTGATTCGTCTCAACCTTCATCGACGCCCTCCTGAACTGGGCGTCCGCTCGCGGAGCCCCGCGCGCCCCGCGACGGCGAACGCCAATCGTCGTGCGTCGACACCCGCCTTCGCACGCAATGCATCCAACACGCGGCGCTCGTCGAGCTTCAGATCCTGGCTCACGACTGGATGATCCACCTCGATCACCACCGCCCCGTCGCGCCACGCCACCGGCCGGCTGTGCGTAGCGAGCGCTTCGCCCGCCGCCTCCGGCCACGCGCTGCGCAGCTTGAGCAGTATCCCCGCCAGCCCGAGATCTCCCCCGGACAACATCCCGGCGAGGACATCTCCCAAGGCCTCGGGGCGTGCGGTGCGGCGCTCGTTCATCGCTCGATTTGCGGCCGCAGACGGCCAGGTTGCGGCAGACTAGCGCTCGGAATCACCCCAGCACAAGCAATCTCGGCGGCCTCGAATCCGCGAGAACCCTTCGTCACCAGCCTGATAGGATCGGCCCGCCATGGATGCAGCGGTGCTGATCGCGGTCGGTTTGGGGGCGAGCTTCGGGCTCGTGACCGCCGCGCTGCATCGCGCCGCGACGCGGCGGGAACGGGCACTCGTGGCGCAGCGCGAGGCGCTCTCGCGCGAGCTCGCCACCGTCCGCGAGGAGCTGGCTGCGCGGCGCGCTGCGACGCTCGACTCTCGAGCGCTCGAGGAACGCGCTCGCGCCGTCGACGCCCGCAAGCTCGAAGTCGACCGAGCCATCGACGGCATCGCGCGCGCCCAGCGCCAGCTCGTCCAGTCGGAGAAGCTCGCGTCGCTGGGACGCATGGCGGCAGGTGTGGCCCACGAGTTCAACAACCCCGCCCAGCACCTCATCATCAACCTGCCGTTCTTGCGACGCGCCATCGACCGGCTGCGGCGGGTGCTCGACGTGGCGCTGGCTACGCCGCCTGCGGAGGCTGCGGCAGCGGAGCGGCTCGCCAGAGCCGTCGAAGACGCGAAGCTGGCGCGGACCAACGCCGACCTCGACGAGATCCTCGAGGGCCTGGAGGAGGGCGCGACGCGCATCGGCGAGCTGGTGCGCGACCTCACCACCTTCTCGCGCATGGACACCGGCGAGCTGAAGCAAGTCGACATCCACGAAGGGCTCGATGCCACCATCCGCCTCCTCGGTTATCGGCTCAAGGACCGCATCGAGGTCCACCGGGACTACCAGAAGCTGCCGGCGATCCGTTGTCACGCCGGCCAGATCAATCACGTGTTCATGAACCTGTTCGCGAACGCCGCCGACGCGATTTCCGGTCGCGGCAATCTGTGGGTGAAGACCGAGCCCGCAGGCGCGGATCGCATCCGCATCCGCGTCACCGACGACGGAACCGGCATGCCGGCCGAGACGCTGGCGCGTGTCTTCGATCCGTTCTTCACCACCAAAGAGCCCGGCCGGGGAACCGGCCTGGGCCTTGCTACGAGCTACGACATCGTGACTCGACACGGCGGCACCATCTCGGCGCAAAGCGACCCCGGCATCGGCACGGTCTTCACCGTGGAGCTGCCACTCGAGCCGCGATTGGCAGAAGAGCCTGGATCGGCGGGGAGATCCGGCGTATGAGCGGCAAGGTGCTCTTGGTCGACGACGAGCGCCACATCCTGCTGGC
>CAYUSL010000746.1:0-2759 GCA_964447125.1 uncultured bacterium
CGTTCACCAAGAAGCACAAGCTGCCCGGGGTGTGCCCGGGGGTGTGGATCACGCTAGCGGTGATGGCGCCCGCCGTCACGGTGTTCTCATCGACCAGGAACCGATCCACCTCCACCTCGCGGGGCTTCGGGAAGTGGAACATCTGCGCTTGCATGGGCAACGCCTGGAGCAGCGAAAGATCGCCCTCGTGAAGCGAAACCGGCGCACCGGTGGCGGCCTGCAGCTCGCCAGTACCGCTCACGTGATCGAGATGCGCGTGCGTGTGCACGATCGCCTTGCACGTGAGCCCGAGCTCGCTCAGGCGAAACTTGACCAGATCGACGTCGCCGCCCGGATCGACCACGATCGCTTCCTTGCTGACCGGGTCACCGAGGATGATGCAATTGCATTGGAACGGCCCCACCGTCAGCCGCTCTTGGATCCACTTCGACATGAGCTCCACCCCCTCGGCGCGGAACCTATCCGCGGGCTCGCGGACGGGTCAACGCACAGGGTTTCCTTGACACCCACGCGCCGCCAGCGCTAGTTGCAAGCGCGTTTCCCGTTCCTTCCTCGAGCACGTCGCGAGAGCCCGCCATGCCCGAACCGTTACTCGTGAAATGCCGGAAGTGCGGGCTCGTCTTCGACAAGCACCTGAATCGCACTTGCCCGAAGTGCGAGCCGCGGGTGCGCCCGGGCACACAGTCGTTCACGGACACCAAGGCGAGCTCCGGTCCACACGGCGCCGGCGCCAGCGGTGCCGCTGACGCCGACACCGCCGCTGCCCCGAAACGAGCGCTGCGCATTCCGATGCCGGAGCCGCGCATCACCGTTGCGCTCGTCTTCGGCATCGCCCTCGGTGCAGCCGGCGCTCGCGTGCTCTGGAAGCCTGTTGCCGAATCGACCTCCGTCGACAGCGTGACGTCTTCGACGGCCGGCGACGCGCAGCCGAGCGCTGCCCCGAGCCGCCCTGCGGGGCCGCTACCGCCGCCCGTCGCATCGAGCATCGTGACGGCGAGCAGTGGCGCACCCCCTGCACGCCCGATCGAGCTCGTGGATGCCCACCCCGGCGCACCGCGCGAGGACGGCTCGCGTGACTACACCGTGGTCTTGGTCAACCGGACCGGCAACACCATGAAGGAGCTGCACGTCCACGGTCTCGGCGACGACACGCAAGGCCGGCGCTTCGTCACCGACGACGTCACGGTGAACCCCGCGCTCTTGGGAACCGCACGCGAAGCGACGGCGTCGATCCGCGTGCCGAAAGGCGTCACGCTGAACGAGTTCGCGGTCTCAGCGTGGGTGCAGCACGGCGAGACGCTGCGCGCCGCCGAGCGCGAGGAGCCGCCGCCCATCTCGGCGCGTACGGTGCGACCCAAACAGATTCCGGTCCCCGATCGCGTCGGCGATGCCGCCGGCGCGACGCCGTCGCCTGCGCAGGCCGAGGAGAGATCGCGCACCGACGAATCGGGTGCGGTGGAGCCGAGCACCGACGAGCCCTCAGGACCCGAGCCCAGCGACGCCGAACCGAGCGAGCCGGCACCGTCCACCGAGCCGTCCAACCCTGGCGAATGACTCGCGCCGCGCCGTCGCAGCGCCGCGCGCCACCATGACCAACACCGCCGCCTTTCTGATCACGAGCCTGGTCGCCGCGGTCGTGATCGCGACAGCGGTGGTACAGGCGCAATCCGAGATTCGGCGGCTGCGTCACGCCGCCGAGAATCCATTCGTCTCGCGACGCCGCGTGGCGTTGCGCGTGACCGCCGCCGCGGTGCTCGTGACCCTCATGGTGATGCTCTTCTACGGCATCAACTACGGCGAGAGCCTCGTTCCCCGTCAGCGCTTCCTGCACTTCTGGAACGTCTGCTTCGCGCTGGTGCCGACGCTGGTGGCCTTCGCGCTCCTCGACGCCTGGGAGACCCATCGGGTCGTGAAGCGCCAGATGCGCGCCGAGCTCTCGCACGCGCTACGCAAGATCGAGGAAGAGCTCAGCGCCGCCGAGCGCAAGCTGCTCGCGGGACGAGCGCGCGCAGCCGAGCCCGAGCCTACGGGCGCGGAACCAGCAGCGGCGCCAGCCTTCGACGACCAGGAACGCTGAACGCGCGCGCCGTCGTTCGGAGCGCCTTCAGCCCGTCGCGGGCGGCCGAGCGCGTCAGTCGATCGCGTCCGGGATCACCACGAAGCTCAGGTATGCGGCGCCGGCAGCCAGCGCCAGGAGCAGCACCACGAGCATCGTGGTCCCCAGCGCTTCTTCGCCGGGCCACACCGATTTCTTCTTGGGCAGATCCGGATCGTTCTGCGGCGACGACGGCAGACTCTCCTCGGCGCTCGGGCCTGGCGCACGGTGCTGCGAGCACGCCGGCAGCGTCGCCACCGAGCCGATCGTGAGCCACACACCGAGCAGCAACGCACGACGGGCGCGCAGGCGCGATTGCCGTGGATGACGACTCACCGCGCGCGCTGCTGCGTCGAGTTGCGGGACCAGCCGTTCCGTGTACACGCGGTCCCGTTTACCATCGCGCTCGTCCGCTGCCCAGAGCGATTCGCGCCGCAAGCGCATCTCCAGGATGCGCTGCGCGGAATCGATTGACGCCCCGAAAAGGGCTCACATACACTCGCGCGCTTCGAAGCGATCGCCACCCTCACTCGACGCGCACGAGCGTCGAGCCAAGACGATCGCCTCGGCGCAGGAACGCGAGGATGGTGGAATTGGTAGACACGCCAGCTTGAGGGGCTGGTGGCCGCAAGGCTGTGGGGGTTCGAGTCCCCCTCCTCGCACC
>CAYUSL010000747.1:0-2743 GCA_964447125.1 uncultured bacterium
GCCGAGGACAACCCGGCCAATCAGGACGTGGTGCTCGCGATGCTCGCCAAGCTCGGCCTGGGCGCCGAGGTCGCCTCCAACGGTGCCGAGGCGCTGGCGGCGGTCGAGCGACGCGCCTTCGACGTGGTGCTGATGGATTGCCAGATGCCGGTGATGGACGGTTACGAGGCGACTCGCCGCATTCGTGCCTTCGAGGCTGAGCTCGCGGCCTCGCCGGATCCGAGCGTCAGCCAACGCCGGCGAACCTCCATCGTCGCGCTGACCGCGCACGCGCTGCGCGGCGACCGGGAGGTTTGCATCGCGGCGGGCATGGACGACTATCTGGCGAAACCGTTCACGCTGGCGCAGCTTCGCGAACGCCTGACTTCGCATCTGCGCCCGGCAGAGCTCCAACCCACGGTGGTGGAGCCGTATCTCGCCGGATCGGCGGAGCGCCCGCCTGCGTCGCCGGTTGCTCCCGCCGAGGTGCGAGACGGCCAGCGACGATCCGTGATCGTCGTCGATCCGGATCCCGCGAGCGCCGAGCTCTTCGTGGAAGTCCTGAGCCGCCTCGGCGTGACCGCTCGCGGCGTCGCCAGCGAGATCGAGTGCGCGGAGGCGCTCGGAGAGCAAGAATTCCAGCTCGCGCTCGTCGACTTCGACGCACCCGAGACCGACCCCGTGGCCCGCTGTCGGACGATTCGCGCTGCAGCGCGAGCCGTCGAGTGCGCGCGGGTGCGGCGCGGCGCGAACGCGTCGCCGCGGCTTTTCATCGCGGCGCTCGCGGGAGTCGCCGGTCCTGCGGCGCGCCACGCGCGGGAAACGGGGCTGATCGACGAGCTCCTGGAGAAACCGTTCGGCTTCGCGGCCCTGCGCGAGTTCGTGGGGCGCGCGTTTGCGGCCAGCGACACGTCGCCGGCGTCGAAGCCGTCCTCGAGCGCGTCGCCCGAGGAGCTCGATGCGCGGGCTCTCGACGAGCTGCGCGGGCTCTCTCGCCCGGGTGGACGCGACGTCTTGGGATCCGTGATCGGTGCCTACCTCGCGAGCGCACCACTCTCGGTCGCGACGCTCGTCGAAGCCGTCGAACGGGGCGATGTGGATTCGCTCGCCCGCGCTGCACATTCGCTCAAGTCGAGCAGTGCGTTCCTCGGTGCGGTGCGGCTCGCGACGTTGTGCCGGGATCTCGAGGCTTCGGGCCGAGCTGGCTCCCTCGAAGGTGCAGCGGACCTGGTTCGTCAGGTCCGCGAAACGTTCCAGCCGATTCGCGAGGCGCTCGAACGCGAGCGCTCGCGCAGCGGTGAGGCCGCGATTGCGTCAACAGCGTGAGCGGCGTCTGCGGGCGAGGAGCCGCGCGAGCGCGAGTGACGCGACGACGGACAAGCCGCGCAGCGGCGCCCCCGACGCCGGCACGACGCCGCCGCACGGATCACCGCACGGTGGTGGCGCTTGGGTCGGGGCCTCGAGCTGCTCGAGGTAGGACACGAGCTGGTCGATCGCCGTGCTCGATAGATGCGAGGTGCGTCCGTGCCGATCGCTGGAATTGGCGGTGGTCAGCACGTCGCGAAGCGTTTGCGCCGATCCATCGTGGAGATAGGGCGCCGTCTCCCACACGCCCTCGAGCGTCGGCGTGTCGAGGCCGGTGAGCGGCGCACCCAAGCGATTGCCTGAGCTCGGCCGGAGCGTGCCGACGTCGTGCAGCACGTACGGGATCGCGCACGCGGAGCTGTCCGTGAGGCGGCTACCCGTGTGACAGTCGGTGCAGCCGGTGTCGCCACTTCGGAAGATCGCTTCGCCGGCCTTGGCCTCGTCGGTCATCGAGCCGTCCGGGTTGCGATACGGGCTCGGGTGCACCCTCTTGAGCGAGTTCACGTAGGTGGTGAGCTGATCGAGCTCGCCGCTCTTGAATACCTTCGGATCACCGAGAGGCTGCGAGCGCGTGCCCTGGAAGTACACGGCATCGGCCATGAATCCCTTGCCGCCGAAAAAGTTGCGGATGTCGCCCTCGAAGTCCTGGATCTCGTCGAAGTTGGCGCTCCAGTGGACCGGGCCGTGGCCCATGCCGGCGCGGCCGCGCAGCATGGTCGTGTTGCGGAAGCCTTCGCCGCGATCGGTGAAGTCGAAGGTGCGCTGATCCGACCCGCCGTCGAGGTGGCAGGTGGCACACGAGAGGTAGGCGTCACGCGACATGCGCGCGTCGGCGGCGTCGTAGAAGATCTGCTTGCCGCGCAGCGTGCCGGGATCGAGCAGATCGTGGGCGACGGTCTGGATGGTGGCCAGCGTGGCGATGTCGTTCGAGCGACCGACCTGCGACACGTCGAGCACGCGCACGTCACGCGACATGTAGTCGTGGACGAAGAGGCGCTCGCGTGCGGCGTCGTACGCCAGGCCGAGCGGCGCCAGCCCCACGCCTTCGTGGGCCGTGATCTTGGCGCCGGTGTAGGCATCCACGACGTCCACCGCGTTGGAGCCGAGGGTGCTCACGAATGCGTAGTCGCCGAGCGGGCTGAATGCGACCGCGGACGGCAACGAGCGATTGTCGAGGTCGATGCGTTCGGAAAGCGGTGCCAAGTCGTTCTCGAGGTCGATGCGTGAGACGATGGCGCGCACCGTGCTCTCGAACGTGAGCGCCTCACCGGTTCGGTAGAGCCCCCGCACCACGTTGTCCTTCTTCGACGGCACCCAGAGGCGGCGGCCGTCGGGCGAGAGCGTCAGCGACAGCAGGTAATTCGGCACGCCGCGGCCGCTCGATTCGGTGTCCGGACCT
>CAYUSL010000748.1:0-2734 GCA_964447125.1 uncultured bacterium
CTTCCAGAGCTCGGGCGCCACCCACGCGTTGGGTGTCTTGCCGAGGGTTTGATCGTAGAAGAACGTCATCGCGGTCATCTGCGGTCCCGAGCCCATCGCAAAGCCGTGCACGTAGACCGGCCTGACACCGAGATCTCGGGCGCGCTCGGCGCTGGTCAGGACCATGGCGAGGGCACCGTCGGTCTCCAGGCAGCAATCGAACAAGCGCAGCGGATCGCAGATCATGCGGGCCGAGAGGTAGTCGTCCATCGTCATGGGCTTCTGCATCAGCGCCGCCGGGTTCTTGCGCGCGTGCTGACGTTGGGTCACCGCGACGCGTCCCAGCACCTCGGGCTTCCAGCCGTACTTGTGAATCCAGTAGCGCGTGTGGAACGCCATGCCGTCGACGGGGCGCGCCACGTGATAGGGACGCTCGAACTGATCCTGACCCGTGGCCATGAGCTGTTGCGACCAAGGACGTGCGGTGGAGCCGCGGTTCCGCGCTCGCCAGGTCACCACCACGTCTGCGAGGTGGTTCTCGATGGCGAGCGCTGCGTGCGCGACGGTGGGGCAGCCGGCGCCGCCGCCGTAGTCGACCTCGCCGAAGGCGCGCAGGTTGGGCACACCGAGGATGCGCGCCATCTCCATCTCGGTGGTGCCTTCCCAGACGTAGCGGAACATGCCGTCCACGTCGCGCACCGTGAGCCCTGCGTCGACGAGGGCGCCGAGGATGGCGAGGGCGCCGGAGTGGCGCTCCGTCATGCCGATGTTCTTGGAGTAGGGGAGGGCGAAGATGCCCACCACGACCGCTTGGCGATGCTTCGAAACCCGAACCGGAGCCGTCACGGAGAGGCTTTCCCTGGCGGTATCGCGCGCCGTGCGGAGCGGGCACGAAATGCGCGAACTGCCCTGTTTTTCCGCTTGAAACGAGGTGGACGCGCAAGATAGAACGTGTTTCACTTCGGGTCAAGAACGGTCCTTTCCACGCGCGCCGCGACTCGTGAGCGGGGCGCATTCCGTGACTCACCGACGAGGCGAACGATGGCGCAGCTCAAGGCAGGAACGCGGCTCAAGAGTGCGGTGTGCACGACCGAGGTGATGGTGATCGCGGCGCCCAAGGACGATGTCGCGGTGACGTGCGGGGGCGCGGCGCTGTTGCCGATGGCCGAAGCCAAACCAGAGGGCGGAACGGTGGCGGCCGATGCCAACGGTGGCACGCTGCTCGGCAAGCGCTACGTGAACGCGAGCGGCGACCTTGAGCTGCTCTGCACCAAGGCCGGACAGGGTGCGTTGGGTGCCAACGGCGCGCTCCTGGTTCTCAAGGAAGCCAAGCCCTTGCCGTCGTCCGACTGACGGTCTGGCCGCTTCGCCCGACGTATGCGTGAACGCTCGGCATGCAACCGGATCGATCCCGCATCCGGCGCATTCACCTGCATCGGACACCGCCGCCCTTGCATGATCGGGCCTAGGACCACGCCATGAACTTGATGATGCTTCTGGAGATGGCCGCGTCGGGCTTCGGCGAACGGGTCGCCGTCACCAACGGCGCCGTCTCGCTCACCTACCAGCAGCTCTTCGACGCGGCTGGCAGCGCGGCGCAGGTGATTCGAGCCAGCGGTGCGGAACGGGCGGCGGTGCTCGACGTGTCGAGCCTGGCCGTTCCTGTCGGGCTCTTCGCGAGTGCCTGGGCCGGCGTGCCGTTCGTGCCGCTCAACTATCGGCTCACGGCCGAAGAGGTGGAGAAACTTCTCGAGCGCATCGCGCCCTCGTACCTCGTGACCGAGGCGGGGCGGGTGGCGTCGCTGGCGCACGTGGCGAAGACCGCCGTGGTGACCCGTGAGGCGTTCCTCGACGCGGCGCGGGGCGGCAGCCCGGGCGAACCCGACTGGAGCGCCGACGCCGACGACATCGCGATCCTGCTCTTCACCAGCGGCACCACTGGCGCACCCAAGGCCGCGGTGCTGCGCCAGAAGCACCTGGTCTCGTACATCTTCGGCTCGGTCGAGTTCGGTTCGGCGGGAGAGGACGAAGCCACACTCGTGAGCGTGCCGCCCTACCACATCGCGGGCATGGCCGCGATCGCGAGCTCGGTGTATTCGGGCCGGCGCATCGTCCAGCTTCCGACCTTCAGCGCCGAGAGCTGGCTCGAGACCGCGCGCCGCGAGAAGGTGTCCCACGCGTTCGTGGTGCCGACGATGCTGGCGCGGATCGTCGACCTGCTGGGCAACGCCACCAGCGCCGCGCTGCCGAGCCTGAAGGCGCTCGCCTACGGCGGCGGCAAGATGCCGCAGTCGGTGATCGAGAAGGCGCTGCGTCTCTTCCCCGGCGCCGACTTCACCAATGCCTACGGCCTCACCGAGACCAGCTCGACCATCGCGATCCTCGGCCCCGAGGACCATCGCGCGGCGATCGCCAGCGACGATCCGGCGGTGCGCCGCCGCTTGATCTCGGTGGGTCGCCCGCTGCCGAGCGTCGAGGTGCAGATCCGTGACGAGAACGGCGCAGTGCTCGGACCCAACCAGCGCGGCGAGGTTTACGTGAGCGGCGAGCAGGTCTCGGGCGAGTACCTGGGGCGCGGCAGCTCGGTGGGAAGCGACGGCTTCTTCCCCACTCGCGACGGCGGCTCGATGGACGACGCCGGATATCTCTTCTTGGAAGGGCGCATCGACGACATCATCGTGCGCGGCGGTGAGAACATGTCGCCGGGCGAGATCGAGGACGTGCTGCTCGAGCACGACGCGATCGCCGACTGCGC
>CAYUSL010000749.1:0-2725 GCA_964447125.1 uncultured bacterium
CGCGACATCATCGAGTCGATGGTCGCGGCTCGCGGCCTCGCCGCCACCGAAGTCGCGCCTGGGTGGTGGGGAGTGCTGGTCCCGCCTCTCACCCGCTGAGCCATGTGCGGCATCGCCGGCATCGTCGAGCGA
Organism: uncultured bacterium; assembly: GCA_964447125.1. GTDB lineage: Bacteria > JADJOY01 > JADJOY01 > JADJOY01 > JADJOY01 > JADJOY01. Next base: position 133 of record CAYUSL010000749.1, read on the forward strand.
CGCGCGCCGAGCCACGAGACCGAGCTCGCGGCTCGGGTCCGGGCGATGATGGAAGCGCTCGAGCACCGCGGGCCGGACTCCGCGGGTTTCGTGGCATCCGATCGTGCGGCACTCGGTGCCACGCGGCTCGCAGTCCGGGGTCTCCACGATGGACGTCAACCCCTCGTCGATACGGCCTCGGGCGTCGTGGTGGTCTGCAACGGCGAGATCGACAACCACGTCGAGCTCGCTACGTGGCTCGCGACGCGCGGGCGGCCCGTCGCCCAGACGACTGACGTCGCCGTCTTGCCCGGCCTCTATCTCGAGCTCGGCGAGGCATTCGTCGACGAGTTGGTCGGCGTGTTCGCTCTGGCGATCTGGGATCCGCGCGGCGAGCGGCTCACCCTGGCGCGCGACCGCGCCGGCGAGCGGCCGCTCTTCTACACGACGGGGACGGACGAGATCGTGTTCGCATCCGAGGTCGCGGCGCTGGCCCGCGACCCTGCGACGAATCTCGATGCGGACCGCGCCGCACTCGGCGCCTACGTGCGTTGGGGATGTTTCGCGGCGCCGCTCACGCCTTACCGACAGGTTCGCAAGGTCGCGCCGGGCGAGCTCGTGCGTTTCGAGCGCGATGCCAGCGTTGGCCGGCGCTACTGGTCGTGGGCGCTCGGAACGACGCCCCAGCACGAGCCGTCGACGGAACGGATGGATGCGGTGTTCCGCGCCGCTGTGAAGCGCCAAGCGGCAGTGGACGTTCCGCTCGGCGTGTTCCTGAGCGGCGGACTCGACTCGTCACTGGTCGCGGCCGTCGCACGAGAGGTGGAGCCCGCAACACCGCTGCATGCCTTCTGCATTCGCTTCGCCGAGTCCTCGTACGACGAATCGCCGTGGGCGGCACGCGTCGCCGAGCACCTGGGCCTTCCGTTGGCGACCGTCGACGTTCACGCCGAGGATTTCCCGACCGAGATCGCCCAGTTGGTCGAGTGCGTAGGAGAGCCGCTCGCCGACCCTGCGTGGGTGCCGACGGCGCTGTTGGCGCGACGGGCCGCCCAAGACGTGACCGTGGCGCTGGTGGGCGAAGGGGGTGACGAGCTCTTCGGTGGCTATCCCACGTATCTCGGCATCGGCTTGGCGAGCGGCTACGCCCGTGTTCCGGCCGTCGTTCGTCGCGGGCTCGCAACGGTGATCGAACACTGGCCGGCAAGCGACAAGAAGGTCACCCTCTCCTTCTTGCTCAAGCGCTTCGTCGACGGCATCGAGCTTCCCACGCTCGAACGCCATCTCCTGTGGACCTCGACGATCCGGCCCGCGATCCTCGCTCGGCTCGGTGTGGCGACCGAAGACGGCTCGACGGCCACCGCTCGTGAACCCGCGGCCGGCGCACCACTCGACCAGGTGCAGCGCCACGATCTCGAGACCTCGCTCGCCGAGGGATTGCTCACGAAGGCGGATCGGGCGGGCATGCGCGCGGCGCTCGAGCTGCGTGCACCATTCCTCGATCGCGACGTGCTCGCGTTCGCCGCCACGCTGCCGCCGGAAGCTCGCGTCCACCGCCTCGCCACCAAGCGATTCCTCAAGAGCTACGCCGAGCGTTACCTGCCTGCTGCCGTCGTTCACCGCCGCAAACGCGGTCTTTCCGTGCCGATCAGCGCCTGGTTGCGCGGCCCGCTACGCGATTGGGCCGAGTCTCGGCTGGGTCCCGATCTCGAGGCCGCGGGCGTGAACCCGCAGGCGGCACGCGCGCTCCTCGACGAGCACGTGCGCCGGGTCCAGGACCACGGTCGTGCGCTCTGGACGCTGTGCGTGCTCGGCGAGTGGCTGCGCTGGTCTGCCACGCGATCCGGCACCCGCAGCGCGATCAGCGCTGCGCTGCCGGCGTGATCGGGTCGGCGTGGGTGTCGCAGCGGCGGCGCATCAGCCACCACACACCCAAGAGGTCCACGATCCCCACCCACAGACGATCGAGCACCCCGTACTTCGAGCGTCCCGCGGGGCGTTCTCGGTGGCTCACGTCCACAGCGGTGACGCGGCCGCCGGCGCGCAAGAAGAGCGCAGGCAGGAAGCGGTGTAGGTGATCGAAATGCGGTAGGCGCGCAAAATCCTCGCGTCGAAACGCCTTGAGCCCGCAACCGGTGTCGCTGGTTCCGTCGCCGAGAATTGCTCCGCGCACGGCGTTCGCCACGCGCGACGCGGCCCGCTTCGACCAGGAATCGCGGCGCCTCACCCGGCGCCCGCCGACCAGCACCGGTTGCCCTGGCGTCCGTGCCAGCTCGGCCGCGAGCGCCGCCACCAGCGCCGGGACGTCCCGGGGATCGTTCTGGCGATCCCCATCGAGGGTGACGATCCACGGCGCCCGCGCCAGTTCCACGCCGGTCGCAATGGCCGCGCTTTGACCGCGGCCGCGCGCCGCGCGGAACCCGTGGAGCCGTGGGTAGCGGGCGGCGAGCTCCGCGATCAACGCGGGCGTGCCGTCGTTGCTGCCGTCGTCGACGCACACGATCTCGTAGTCGCCATCCGCGCCGAGCGCCGCGACGATCTCCTCGACGAGCGGTACGACGTTGGCCGCCTCGTTGCGGAGCGGAATCACGACCGCGAACTGGGGAGCGACGTT
>CAYUSL010000750.1:0-2722 GCA_964447125.1 uncultured bacterium
CCGCAGAGCCCGGGCAAGACGAGCGTGAGCCCGAGGTAGCCGGAATGTCCGACGGGCCGGCGGGCCGGCCACAAGATCGTGGCGAGGTGGGGCTGATCGAAGTCGAACTTGACGCCACCGAGGCCGGGCGGCTCGAAGGTCAGCTTCGATTCGAGCGCGTAGGGAACGACGAAGAACACGACCAAACCGAAGGCCAAGATGCCGGCTCGCGCAAGGGCGGGTATTCCCTCGCGCCACGACCCGGGCACCTCCAGCCAGCGCAAGAGCGCCCACACGCCCAGTAGCTCGGCGACGAAGAACGCTGCGCCGTGGTGGGCGAGAGCCGCGATCGCGAGCGCCAAGCCACACCCGAAGACCCAGCGCCCACCGTCGCGGCCGCGCTCGAAAATCCACAACACCCACGGCAGCACGGCCCAGATCAACGCCGTGGGAAAGCGATTCCAGTGGAAGACCTCGAAGAGGTGCCACGGGGTGAGCGCGTAGCCGATCGCACACACGATCGCCGCGCTCGGCCGCGTGAAGAGCCGCCGGCCGAGCGCGAACGCACCCCAGCCGGAAACGAGATGCGCGAGCGCCAGGATCGAACGAACCGCGAGCCCCGCGTCTCCGGTCGCGAGGGTGAGCGCGCCGGAGAGCCACGCGAAGAGCGGCGGGTAGAACTGCAGGAACGGGAACCCCATGGCCCACGCGTTCGACCAGCTCGGCCATTCGCGCGCGGCGAAAGTATCGGCAACCAAGCGCGCCGCGGTGGTGTGGCAGGCACCGTCACCGTCGAGCTCGCGAAACCCCGGCACCGCATAGACCTTCACCGCAGCGATCAGCACCAGTGTCACGAAGGCCGCCGCGCGCTGCGGCGAGCTCGACACGCCGTCCGCAAAGCCGAGCACGCGAAGGCGCCGCTCGGCGCTGGCCACGAGCCAGCCGGCACCGGCGACGATCGGCAGAAAGCACGCGAGGTCGGCACCGTGCGTACCCAACCTCGGCACCAGCCACTGGCATTGCCAGAGCCAGCAGAGCAGGACCGCCACCACGAGGGCGATCCAGCCGCATGCTTCCTCGGCAGCGCCGAGCTCGGGAGCTTGCGTCGCGGCCGTCACGGCCGGCGCGCGAGACACGCGATGGTGAGGCCGAACGGTAGATCGACGCGATCGAGCAACGGGCCTTCCGCTTCGAAGACACGGCGCAGCACGCCGTTCACCAGCGGCGGCGAAGTGCTGCCGAAATCCGAGCGCGGCTCGTGAGGCACGAGCTTCCCGATCGCGTTCTTGAGCTGGCGGAACACGAACGCGATTGGAAACAGGATCGCGTTGAGATGAGTGGACCGAACCACCTCGAAGCCGGCATCTCGGAGCAACCGCTCGATCTCGCCGCGCCGATAGCGGCGGTGGTGATGCGCCACCCGGTCGTGATCGCCCCACATCAGGCGGTAGGCAGGGACGCTGGCGAAGAACCAACCGCCGGGCTCGAGAACGCGGAAGACCTCACGCACGCAGGCTTCGGGATCGGCGTCGTGTTCCAGCACGTCGAACGCCGTCACCAGATCGAACGCGCCGGCGCCGAAGGGCAGCCGTGACATGGTGCCACCGGTGAGCGCGCCGCGCCCCGCGAGCCGGTCCCGGCAATAACCCAACGCGGCTCGCGACGGGTCGAGACCGATCACGCTGCCGAATCGCCCCAGCCGCAGCACGTTGCTGCCGGTGCCGCAGCCGACGTCGAGCACGCGATGCGGCGCCGCGCTCAGGTACCGGCTCAGCATCCGCACGAACAAGACGCCGCGACCGACGAACCACCAGTGGTGGGACTCGATGCGATTCCACTCGTCGTAAAGCGCAGATTCCACGGGACGGGAAGGTATCAGGCACCCGCGCGCCGCGTCCTCCGCGGCACGCCTCACCGGTGCGCGCGTTGGCCGACCACTCGAGCGCTGGTATTCTGCGCCGCGTTCGACCCCTCGAATCGCGTGCCTGCATGAATCGAATCCGCCGCGTCGTCCTCGCCCGATCGGCCATGCGCTCGTCGGTGACCGAGCGCTTCTTGCCGCTCGGCTTGCTCTATTTGGCGAGCTACCTACGGAAGCACCGCCCCGACGTCGAGGTTCGGATCGTCGATCTCTTCGTCGATTATCCGGAGCCCGATGAGGCCGCGCGGCGCATCGTTGCGCTCGAGCCCGACCTCGTCGGGATCGGCTCGTTCAACGTCGACGGAGCAGTCGCCCATCGCGTGGCGCGCGCGGTGAAAAGCGCCCTGCCCGCCGTGCCGATGGTGTTCGGCGGGCCGTACGCGAGCTGTTCCTGGCGCTCGATCCTACGCGACTCGAACGTGGACGCCGCGGTGATCGGCGAAGGCGAGGCCACGTTCCTCGAGCTCATCGAGACGCTGGACGCGGGCGGCGATCCGTCCAAGGTCGCGGGCATGGCGGTGCGCAAGGCCGACGGTGGCGTGGTCGAGACTCCCGAGCGGCCGTTCCTCGCGGACATCGACGCCATCCCCCATCCCGCCTGGGACCTCATCCGCTTCCCGGATTACGACTTCTCGTTCGCGAACCAGTACCTCTTCGTCGAGAGGCGCAACGCCGTCATCTTCACCTCACGCGGCTGCCCATATCGCTGTAGTTATTGCCATCACGTGCAGGGCAAGAAGTTCCGGGCACGCTCTCCCGAGAACGTCATCGAGGAGCTGCGCATCCTTCACGACCGCTATCAGGTGCGCGACATCCTGGTGC
>CAYUSL010000751.1:0-2710 GCA_964447125.1 uncultured bacterium
GTAGACGTGCTGGATCACCTCCTCGCGGCGCTCGTGCTCGATGTCGAGGTCGATGTCGGGCGGCTCGGCGCGCTCCACCGACAGGAAGCGCTCGAAGAGCAAGCCCATCTGCACGGGATCGACGGCGGTGATGCCGAGGCAATAGCAAACCGCCGAGTTCGCCGCCGAGCCGCGCCCCTGACAGAGGATGCCGTGCGCCCTGCAGAACTCCACGATCTCCCACATCGTGAGGAAGTACCCGCCGTAGTCGAGGAGCTCGATGACTCGCAGCTCCTGCTCGAGCTGCGCGCGCATGGCCACGCTCACGACACCGCCTTCGCGCCGCGCCGCGCCTTCGAACGTGAGCCGGCGCAGCCACTCGCCAGTGGTGGTGCCGTCGGGTAGCCGCTCCGATGGGTAGCGATAGCGGATCTCGGCCAGCGAGAAGGTGCAGCGCGCGGCGACCTCGTCGATCCGCGCCAACGCCGCGGGATCGTCGGCGAAGAGCTGCTCGAACACCGTGGGCGTCACGAGCCCGTGCTCGGCGTTGGGCTTGAGGCGATTGCCCGCGGTGGTGAGCGTCACGTGGTGGCGGATGCAGGCGAGCACGTCCTGCAACGGCCGGCGCGCGGGTGTGTGGTAGAGCACCTCGATGGCGGCGACCACCGGCAAGCCGTAGCGCGCCGCACGCGCGCGCAACCGCGCCTCCTCGCGCACCTCCGAGGCGCGGCGATGGCGCGCGACCATCGCGTAGAGCGCGTCGCCGAAGGCCTCGGCGAGCGGCCCCACCACGGAATCGAGAGCCGCGGGATCGTCCTCGCCCACAGCACTCGTGAGCAGACTACGATCGCCACCCCAGAGCGCCAGCAATCCGCGAGCGTGAGCGCAGATTTCCTCCCATGCGACCGTGCACGTGCCCTTCTCGTGACGCAGCCGGCCGCGCGTGACGAGCCGGCAGAGGTTCGCGTAACCGGCGCGATCGCGCACCAGAAGCACGATGGTGGAGCCGTCCTCCACGGTGATCTCGGAACCGATGACGAGCGGTAGCCCACGCTCGCGCGCCTTCAAATGGGCACGCACCACACCCTGCACGCCGTCGCGATCGGTGATGGCGAGCGCGGGGATTCCCAGCCGCTGTGCTTCCTCCACCAGCTCGTCCGGATGGCTCGCCCCTTCGAGGAACGAGTAGTTGCTCTTGCACCACAACGCCGCGCGCGGCCGGGTCACGACACTTCCCCGTGAAGGAAGAAACGGCGCCGACGGCGATCGTAGAAAACCCACAGCAAGGCACCGCGCGTGGTGAGCGCGAACAGGTACTCGCGGTGGATCTCGCGGATCCACCAGCCACCGGAGAGGATGTGCGGGCCGACCAGCTTGGTGACTGCCCCGTGCGACGGTCCGCGCACCAGCCAGCCATCGTCGCGAAGTGCACGGGGAACGGCGGGCAGCGGGACGGGCTTGGCGTAGACGTGACGTACCAGCGGCCGCGGCAACCGCGACACCGTCACCACGCGCGGCGCGCGCACGGCGTCGAGCGGCTCCCACGCGAAGCTCGCTTCCGGGAGATGGCCCGCGCGCAGCACCGCACGCACCACCGCTTGCTCGCCAACCTCGGCGCGCAACCGCGCCAACGCGCGATTGGCCGCAGTGAGATCCCGCCGCGGTTGGATCGTGAAGAGCCCGAGTTGTTCCTTGGTGGCGGGGACGCCGTCCGCTTCCAGCTCGATCTCGGCCACACCCGCGGCCAGCGTCATCGATTCGAGGCGCAGACGCACCAGGTCGAGGATCTCGTTCCCTTCGAGGGTGGGAACCGCCGGGCGAAGCTCCGCCGTGAGCGTTCCCAGCCGCCGGTCGAGCACCAAGCGCACGTGGAGCGCAGCCAGCACCCAGGCGCGACGCACCAATGCTGCGAGCAGCGGGTGCAGCATGCGCTTCATCCCGAACAAGAGCCGGGTGTGATCGGTCTCGGGATCGTCGAGGATGAGCCGCTCGATCAGCGGCTCGACGTACGCCGTGGGCACGAGCGGCGGCGCAAGCTCGCCCGTGGCGAGCCGGTGCAAGCGGTGTGCGCGCTCGTCGAAGCGGGCGAGCAAGTCTCCCGCTGGCAACGCCCGAAACCCTGCCACGGTGGTGATGTCGAGCTTGGCGAGCAGATCGCGCAGCTCGGGATCGAGATCGAGCAGCCGAAGCGCCACGCTGCCGGCCGCCGTGCGCTCTTCTTCCTCGCTCACGAAGACGCGGTTCTCACGCCGCGAGCGCGCCACCGCGTACGTGCCGAAGCGCGAGAACCCGACCACCACCACCGCCCGGAGCGTCAGCGTGCGCGAGAGCTCTTCGCGCAGCGTGCGCGCCCAGCGTTCGAGGGAGGGATGGAGCCGTTCCAGCCCTGCAGCCGAGAGCCAGAACACTCCCTCCTCGGGCGCGGTCTCGACGTCGGGCGTGAACCGCCACAAGCATTCGAGAATGCGTTCTCGTGCATCCCGAACCTCGTCGTTCGAGATCTCGCCAGCGCGCAAACCCGGCACCAGCGCCAGCCCCACGGCGTAACGCTGCCCGGGAAGAACGCCGCCGCTACGCGCAGCGCGGTTCACCCACAGGATCTCGCCCTGGGGTTTGTCCTCGCTGACGACCGCTGCCGGTAGCTCCGCCCAACCCGGATGCCTTCTCAGCAAGAGTTGGAGCGGAAACGCGGCGACGCTAACGCAGGCCACTCGGCCCACGACACTCCTCG
>CAYUSL010000752.1:0-2705 GCA_964447125.1 uncultured bacterium
AAAAGAATCACGCGGGAAGTGGCGACACCACCTCCCGCGTGAGCGGCTGCATGCGCGCTCGTCGCGCGCGGCGGGGTCAGCCGCTGTAGAAGTTGAGCGTGTAGATCTGGCTAACCATCTGCGACACGGTCATCGATCCCACTCCGCCGTGGGAGCCCACGGATTGAATCTCGAACGAGTATTTCACCGTCTTGCCGGCTTCTTCGCCCGTCTGCCGCGACTGGAAGGTCACGCTGTTCGGCAGCGTCGCGATCTGGAACCACACCTTGGTCTTGCCGCTGTTGAGCGTCATGTCGGGAGTGATCGAGCCGTAGTTGCTCGCCGTGCTGGAGCCGCTGCTGCCGATTCCGCCGTAGTTTCGGATGTTCCAATAGCCGACCGACGACGAGCTCGGGATGTCGTTGGCGTTCGACCGCTGCGGGGGGCCGAAGTACTGCTTGCTCCGAAACCAGCTTCGACCGGCCTGAAGCCCTGCGTCGCTGGCGAAGAGCGCGGTCTGCTTGGCCACCTCGCGCCCCACCGCGGCCACGTCTCGTTGGCTCGCAGTCATGAGCCCCGTGGCCGCGAACGTGAGCGCCACCAGGATCAGCAATACCAACACCAGCGCCACTCCCGAATCGCCGCGGCGCACCATTCGTCGAGATCGCTTCATGGTCATCCTCCAAGATCCTCGCACTGGGGTTCGAGCGCGCTCAGCGACTGAGCACCTTCCAACGGCTGGTATCGACGGACGAGCCGCCGGTCGTGATCACGACGGGGTGCAGCACCGTATCGCTCGTCTGCACGATGAGGGTCTTGCGCTCGGCATCCATCACGGGCTGAGATGGAACGCCGGTACCGAGAGTTACGGCCCGCGCCGGCTGGCCGCTGCGCACGTCGTTCGAATCGACGTCACCGTCACCGTCGATGTCGAGCACGGGGGCGCCGAATGCGCTACCCGTCGCGGCGTTGACGGCGAGCAGCGTCGCCTTGCCGCCGAAATCGCATACCTGGGTGGTGGGGGTGAAGACCGAGACGAAGTAGATGCCGTTCGTGAGCACACCGGGATAGAGAATGCGCGCCCCTGCGGCAGTGTTCGCCGAGCCGGGCTCGCCAGTCGTGCTGTTGAGCTTGAGGTCGATGTACCAACCCGACGTGAGCAGCGTGGTGGACGAGCTCCCCGTGGTCGAGTTCGTGGCGTCGGTCAGATTGGCGTCGGCCACCAGCGCCGTGGACGGAGTGCCGGCGCGCGTTCCCACGTCGAGGATCGCGTAGAGCCGTTGCACGTTCACGTCGGTGATGTCGCTCGACACTTCGAACTTGCCGGTCCCGAAGTACGCGATCACGCCGGTGTCCGTGACGTCCTTGGAGCGGAAGGAGACCACTGGGCGATCGATGATCGGTCGGGTGGTACCCGCGTTGTAGATCAGCTGCGTCGGGTTGGTGGACTGACCGACGTCCCAGCGCCACAGCTTGCCCAGACGATCGCCGACGTAGACTCGATCGGTGGCTTGGTCGCCGGTCATGTCGATCGTCGCAACGTCGGTGAGGCCGTTGCCGGACTCGTCTGCAGGATCGACGTTGTAGGTGCGGGTGCTGTCCGCGACACCGGTGTCGAGCGCGATGTTGAAGAGGTACGCGTCGCCGTCCGAGTTGTTGGCCCCGGAGGCGATGGTCGCGAACCAATAGGTCGTCGACGTCGGGAAGGTGCCGCCGTTCAGGAAGTGGACAGCCGGACGCGCGCGAGCCTCGCCCAAGCGCGCCTCGGCGAGCGTGGCGGGAGCCGAGAACACCGAGGGGTTGGGCCACTGCCACAGCACCGTCGGAGCATTCGGTGAGTTCTCCGGACCGGGGTCGGTCACGTCGAGGGCCATGTAGCCGCCGTGCGCGCCGGCTCCCACCACGAGGACCGTTCGCCACGCCGCCGCTCCGCCGTCGACGCCGATGTACGCATCCACGACGCGCGGCGTGCCGTCGAACGTGAAGCGGTGGCAATAGTTCGGATCGGTCAGGTAGCTCTTGAAGACGGGCAGGTTCCAGTTGGGGATGAGCGCCCAGCGTTCGGATCCGGTCACGGCGTCGAACGCGTGCAGCATGCCGTCGTTGGACGCCACGTAGATCACGGTGGGGCGTGCCTGATACGTCGTGTAGAAGGTCTGGTAGCTCGACTGCGGATAGAAAAACGGCGGCGCGCCCACGACCACCGGGTTCGAGTTGATGACGTCGCCGAGCTTCCAAACCTGCCCGTCCAGATCGGCGTCGCGGGTGCGGTAACCGTTACCATCGGTGCCACGCACCCAGTTGATCAGGTTCGCGCCTTCGGTCGAATCGGTCGCGCCCAGATAGCTCCGGAGCGTAGACTCGTTCGCCACGGTGAAGTCCAGCCGATCGTCGATGCGCGTGTCCGCATCACCGCTGTCGACCACCGTGTAGATGCGGCGGCTCGCCGCGGTGCGGGCCTCGAGAAGGTCGCCGGCCTTCCAGAGCGGTAGCGCCGAGGTCGAGTACGGCAGCGCGAATCCCTTGAGCTGGCCGTTCCAAGTCACGGTCTCGAAGTTCGCGGTGACGAGGATGTCGGTGCCAACGCCCGAGGTCGACACCACAGCGGCGGACGTCGCCGAGGCGCTGCGCTCCAGAATCGATTTGGTGGCGTTGGCAAGAGCCTGGATCAGACCGGCCTCGTCCGCCGCCGGGTAGAACTCGCCGCCGCCGCCCGTGGCCGCATC
>CAYUSL010000753.1:0-2697 GCA_964447125.1 uncultured bacterium
CGGGACGAAAGCCCGATGTGGCGCTCGTCACCTTCTTCGCCAACGATCCCCGCGACGATCGCGAGTGCCGCCCGTTCGAGTGGGCGGGTTCCGACGGCGTGAGCCTCGAACGCGTCGTGCCTGCGTACATCGCGCATCCGGCGCCGAAGCGTGTGCGATGGCTCGTTGAACAACCCGCCTACCGCTGGCTCACCGCGCACTCGCAGCTCCTGGGCCGCATTCGCCTCAAGCTCGCCCGCGGCGATCGCACCGAGGGTGCGAGCGATTCCGAGAGGACCGAGCGCGGCGCTCGCCGTGGCAACGCCCTCGACGAGCCCCTCACTCCCGACGCGATCCGGCTCACCACCGCGCTCTATCGCCGCCTCGCCGCTGATGCGCGAGCGTGGTCGATCCCCATCGGCATCGTGCTGGTGCCGCACCGAGGCTGCTTCGAGCCCGCGACGCAGCCCGCGTGCGACGCCAAGCTCGACACCGTGGCCCGTATCGCCATCGAAGCGGGCCTGCCGCTGCTCGATCTGCGCCCGGTGTTCGCGCGCTCGAACGAATCGAACTACTACCCCCACGACCTCCACTGGACGCGGGCCGGCCACGCCACCGCCACGGCGCCCTTCGCCGATTTCGTCGTCCGTCTCGCTAGCGAAGCGGATGGAAGCGCGCGCTCCAGCACGTAAGCTTGGGGCCATGACCTCCGAGCCTCCCAAGTCGCGTACCCGCATCCGGCGTGCTGGGGCGCAGCCCACGCCCGAGCCGCCACCACGCGTGGTGGTGCCCGAACCGCCGCCCGAGCCCGCACCGCCCCATCCGGGTCAGGTGTTGCTCGAGCGATACCTGAAGCCGCGCGAGGTCAGCGAGGCGGCGCTCGCGAAAGAGCTCAACGTGTCGGCGGCACACGTGCGCGAGCTGGTGCGCGGCAAAGCGCGCATCACGGCGGATACCGCGTTGCGCCTGGCACGCGTCACCGGCATCAGCGCCAAGGAATGGACGCGCATCCAGCAGGACTGGGAAGCCTGGCGCGTCCGCAATCCGCGCCGCCGGTAACGACATCCGCAAGCTCGTGGTGCCGCTGGTAGCGTCGTGCGTCGGCGAGCCGATCACGCGCTGACGCGCAAGCTACGGACCGGCAGGCGCCGGTCCCTCGCAAGAGGGTTCGCGGCGTGAGCACGAGTCGTCCGTTGCGGGCGGCACGCGAGGCCGCCCGGGAGGCGGCTCGCAAAGCCACGGACTCACAGCATCAGGTCGCGGACGTGGATGGGCGTGCGCAAGCCCGGCGGGCGGACACTCGCGTTCTCGTCGAGGTTGCGAACGACCGCGAAGCGGCCGCTGCGGGTGGGCCGTCGATGCACTTCGAGGCGGCGTTCGAGGAGGTCGATGATCCAGTACTCGCGGGCGCCGGCGCGAGCGTAGATCGCGGCCTTCGCGTGGTCGAGGGTGTGCGAGGACCACGCGAACTCCGCGAGAAGTACTGCCTCGCGCACGGTCGGGTGGCGCTTCGCGAAGTCCGCGTGCGTGCCACGAACCACCGCGATGTCCGGCTCGGGCAGCGAGTACCGGCCGGCGACGATGGGCTTCGAATCGCGCACCACGAAGCCGCTACCGTAGAGCGCGCCGATTCGGTCGCGAACTGCGGTCACGCTGCCCGCGTGCGGCGGACCCTGCGCGCTCACGACGACGAGCTCCCCCGCGAGCAGCTCGACAGGCTCGCGGGCGCCGAGGATTCCGCTTTCGACCATGCGCATGACCTCGCGCACGGTGAAGCGGCGGGTTTCGTGCGGGACCGGCAGCGCCAAGGGCATCTCCCGGTGGGCAGCATAGGAATCGCCTCGTTCGGTGCGCAAGGGATTCTCCCCCTCGTCGATCACGCCGACGTGCACTTCAATCGAGGTGCCGCGAGCGTGCCGCCGCAGTCGTGGCGAATAGCCGAACGACTCCGCAAGCGCCCCACGAATCTCCCGGGCGGCGATGCGCCCGCGAGGGCGCGCGCCTGCGTCGGCAGGGACGCAAGCGAGATCAGCGCTGCGCGGGGACGAGGTGCATCAGGTCGAAGAGTCCCTGGTCCGCGGCGCCGCCCGCGTAGGACGCGGTGAAGCGCACCTTGCGCGTGCCGGGTGGCACCGCGTCTTTGCGCTCGTATTCGAGCCATTCGGCAGCGGCGCTGGGTCCGAGCGTTGCGCTGCCGAGCGATGAGCCTCCTGCGGTCAGGAACTCGACCGACAGGCTCACGGCAGCGAGCGATTGGTAGCTCCGCATCAATCCGCCCCAGATCACCGATAGTTGATCCAAGTCGATCGTGCCGGCGAGCGCCGCGAGGTCCACGACTTGGCTCATCGACGCCGGCGCCGTGCTGCCGAGCGCGGTGATGAAGAGCCAATCGCCCGAGCCGCTCTTGAGCGGGTAGGGATCGGTCTCGAGCGCCATGTCCGCCAGCACACCGATGGCCCCGGTCGTGGTCCAGCCGGAAACGTTTCCGGTCTCCGCTTCGGGGTTCACGAGGAGATTGCCGGCGAGCCGATCGTGAGGTGCTACGAGCGTCTGGAAACCGAGATAGACGTCGTCGAACATCGCGTCGTTGGAGAGGTAGTTGATGTAGTCGCGCGTCGAGGTGAGCACCACGGTCGCGCTGCGCGTGCCGGGGGGTACGTCGACGAGCGCGTAATACGGCCACCAATCGAGCGTGTCACGGCGCGCGGAGGTCTCGAC
>CAYUSL010000754.1:0-2694 GCA_964447125.1 uncultured bacterium
CGGCGCGCGTCCACCTGAGCAGCGGCTCCGTCGGCTGGATCCCCCAGACCAGCACTTCGCACAATCGCTCGTTGCCGGTACGCGACAACGGCGCGAGCCGCCCTCCGGCGGCCGAGGTCCGCGTGGAGCGTGAGCTCGTGAGCGAAGCCAGCGAGCGGCTCTTCTCCGCCCGCAATGCGGCGCCGCTGCCGCTGCGCTCGCCGCCATGACGCTCTCACCGGCCGCACGCTCCACGGCATGCGAGCGCCGATCGAAAGGCGAAGCCGAGAGGAAACTGCGGCGCCTGCGGCGAGCGAGACGTCAGCCGCCGCTCAGCGCTTGGACGATCTGGATCTCGTCGCTCGGCCGAAGGGCCTGGCCGAGATCGAAGGTTTGTTCGCCGTTCACGAAGAACCGGATGTGCGGCCGCATCCGCTCTTGCTCGTCGATCATGCGGAAGCGGATGCCGGGAAAGCGAGCGTCGAGCGCCGCCAGCACGTCGCCGAGCGTGGCGCCGCTCACGTCGACGTACGCGGCGCCCGTGTAGGAACGCAACGGAGTCGGGATCAGGACGTTCATCGCGCCTCAGCGATGGCTTCGGTGAGGCGTGCTCACGCGGGCACGCCCGTCTCCACCGCGTAGATCTCCGGGAGGTGGCGCGCCACGCACGACCAGCGCTCGCCCTCGTCGCGGCTCGCCCACAGCTCGCCGCTGGTGGTGCCGAAGTAGAGCCCCACCGGATCGTGATCGTCGGCGGCCATCGCCTGGCGCTTCACGGTCCACCACGCCTGGCTCTCCGGCAATCCCGTGGCGAGCCGCTTCCACGTCTTCCCGGCGTTTCGGGTCACGAAGGCGGAAGGCGTGCCGCCGGGGCTGGTGCGCGGCCACACCGTGGTGCCGTCCATGGGGAATACCCACGCCACGTCGGCGTTGCGCGGGTGCACCACCATCGGGAAGCCGACGTCGCCGACCTTCTTCGGCATGGCGCGGCCGATGCGGATCCATTGGTCCGAGGGCCGATCGAGGCGATAGATGCCGCAATGGTTCTGCTGGTAGAGGCGATCGGGATTCGACGGGCAAAGCCGGACGCAATGCGGATCGTGGTAGGTGATGACGGCGGGATCGAATCCCTCGACCACCTCCATGCCCTTCACCAGCGGGCGAAAGGTGCGCCCGCCGTCGGTGGACTCGTGAACGCCGCCACCCGACATGCCGAAGTAGAGGTGCTTGGGATCGCGCGGGTCGACGATGACCGAATGGAGCTTGGGGCCGTCGGGTGTGCCGTCCTGCACCGACCCCATCCAGGTTCGGTACTCGGGATCGTCGTTGATGGACGAGCACGGGTCCCAAGTGACGCCGCCGTCCTCGGAGCGAAAGAGCCCTTGGGGTGAAGTGCCCGCGTACCAGACGTTGGGCTCGTTCGAGTGACAGGGCGTGAGCCAGAACGTGTGATCGACCGCCCGCCCTTTCTCACCCTCGGGAACCTTGGCGAACGCCGGCGGACGCGCCGCTTCCTTCCAGGTGCGGCCGAAGTTGGTCGAACGAAAGATCGTGGGTCCGAGGTGACCGGTCTTCGCTGCGGCGAGGAGGGTGCGTCCGTCGCGCGGATCGAGCACCAAGTGCTGGATGATGTGCCCCAGGAAATGCGGCCCATCGACGCGCCAGGAGCGGCGCTTGGCATCCCCGTGCAGGAGCCACGCTCCCTTGCGAGTCGCAACCAGCACCACCGCCTTGCGTGTGGTAGCGGGACGCTTCGCCTGGGTCTGGCCGCGTTTCGCGGGGGTGGATCGGGATGTCGCCTTCGCGGTCTTCGATGCCATCGTCGTCTCCTGTGACCCGCTCCCTCCGAGCCGTCACCCGCGCACGCTTATCACCGGTTCTCGGCAGCCCGCAAACGGCGGGACGCACCGCTCGTGGTTCACGTTCGTGCGCATGTGTTACCGCGGTACGCACGGTCGCACCGGCTTGCGCGCGATTTCGTCGTGCTCTCGTAACGTCACCCGTCACGAGGAGCCGTCGGCACGTGAACGAATTGACGCACTGGGCCACAAAGCTCGGCGCGACTGCTCGGTGACACGATTCGGGGGTACCTCCGGGACCACACCAGAAAGTGATCGTCACCGCCCGCCTCGAGCTCCTCGGCGTTACCGTCATCCACCAGGTGACTCGGCGACGATCCCGCCAGGACTGCTGCCGACACTAGGTTTTTCGATCTGTGCAGGCCGCAGGGCGAGATCGTTACCGCCACGTATCTCGCACGTTCGTCCGTGAACTTCCGAAACCACCACCAACGCGACGCGTCGAGATTCACGTCGATCGCACCAGCCCCGACCCGTGCGCGCTCGGCACGCGTCTCGCGAACGCAGCGCCTCCAAGCGACGCGTGGCCGGGGAGCAGCGACGCGCAGAGAACGACGCCCACTTCGGGTCGTCCAGGGCATCGGCACATCCGCGATGTCCTGGCCCCCGAGGTCGAGCTCGGGCCTCGATCCACCGCAGCCGCGCGTGCAGACGCAGAGGAGCGAGGGGACCATGACGGGCCTGGACAAGGAAACGCTGGATGCCGCCATCGCTGCGTTGCATCAATTCGCAGCGCGACGGCTACCGGACACGAAGCTGCTCGAGCTCGATGCGCGCGACGAGTTCCCCGAAGCGATCGTTCGCGAGATGTGCGGTGCCGAGCTCGGCATCCAGCTCTTCTTCATCCCCGAGGAGT
>CAYUSL010000755.1:0-2690 GCA_964447125.1 uncultured bacterium
GCGCCGGTATTCCGCGCGAGACCGCAGCTCGCGAACACCTGCTTGAAGTTGGTGATCGGGTCGGTCTCGTGCCAATCGGAAGTGTCGCTGAGCGCGAACCAATGGACGAAGCGCACGTCGAGGGGACGGATGAGGGTGTTCCAGAAGCTCTGAATGAAGAGCACCTGGTCGCTCTCCGATCCGTGGATGTTCGGATAGCCCGGATGGCTCACCCGCGACGGCCAAGCCACCTCGGTGAACGCCACGGGTTTCTCGGTCCAGCCGGCGATGGGCGCGTAGTAGTCGGCGGGGATGAAGACCGGCGTCCAATAGTTCATGAACGGGTAGGTGGTGAAGCCCACGAGGTCGAGCTCGTCGAGGGATGCGACCAGGCCTCCCGGATCGCTCATCGTACGCAAGTGCTCGTAGTGGAAGGTGGTGAAGACCTGAGTCGCGGTGCCGAGCGAGTGGACGAACCGCGCGAGATCCTGGATCAGCGGGATGAGCTCGTAGAGCCGCGAGCTGCGGTCGATCTCGTTGCTGAGCCCCAGGTACCCGATGTGGTGATCCACCGCGAGCGTGGTGAGCACCGAGCGCAAGACCGCTTGCTTCTCGGGATCGCCGAGAACGCTGGTGATGCCCAGCACCACGACCGGCCTGAGGCCTTGGTCTTCGGTGATCTGGATCCACGCCGGCACGTTGCCCGCGCCGCTGGCGTCCCATTCGGTGTACACACCCTGGCTGCCACCGGCACTCGCGGATTCATTCCAGAACGCACCCCAGTCGTCGTTGCTCGGTGAGGGAGCGTGGGGCGGACTGATCGCGGCGATTCCCGCCACCACGATTTCCTCGCAGCCGTTCGTGGCACCTGCGAGGGCGGCGAGAAGGATCAGGGAAAACGCGTGGCGGCGCATGGCGATCCGCGTGACGCGCTCGCGTGTGGGCGCGGGGCGCACGGTTGCTGCGTGTCGTCAGCAACCCACATGCCGCTGTCGGGAATCGTCGCGAAATCCTGAAATAATTCTCTTTTCTCGCCGCGGGCGGAGACTGCGCCGCAGTATCTGCAGACAATTTGACGGAATCTGCCGGGTTGCCGTCGATGAGGATGCCGCGCCGTACGAGCTTGGTTGGCTTCTCAGCCCGGCCTTTTCGGGCGCGGTGGCTCAGGCCGGCGGCGCGGTTCCTTGCCCGGTCCAAACCGCCAGCGCCGGCTTCGCGTCTTCGCCGTTACGCATCAGGCCGCAGCTCGCGAAGACTTGCTTGAAGTCGGTGATGGGGTCGCTCTCGTACCAGTTGGTGGTGTCGTGGAGCGCATACCAGTTGGTGAAGGCCACCGGCAGCCCGGCCGTGAGCTCTGCACGAAAGCGCTGAATGAAGGTGACCTGATCGGACTCCGAGCCGCGGATCGTGGGGTAGCCCGGGTGATTCATGCGTGACGGCCACGCCAGCTCGGTGAACGCGATCGGCAGGGGAGTCCACGCGAGCATCGGTGCGTAGTAGTCCGCGGGGATGTCGGCAGGGGTCGTGTAGCGCAGGAACGGGTAGCTCGAGAACGCCACCAGGTCCAGGTGCGGCAGCGCGGCCACGAGCCCCATCGGATCGTAGAAATCGAGCATGTGCTCGTAGTGAAAGACCGTGAAGACCTGCGTGGGCGTGCCGAGGGAGTGGATGAAGGTGGCGAGGTCGTCGATGAAAGCCGCGAGCTCCCAAGCGCGCGTGTTGCGGTCGATCTCGTTGCCGAGCCCCAGGTACTCGATCTCGTGCTCGGTCACGAGCTGCGTGAGCATCGCGCGAAGCTGTTCCTGCTTGACGGGATCGTCGAGGGCGCTGGTCACGCCCAGCACCACGACCGGTCGTAGCCCGGCCGCCAGGGTGGAGAGGATGGTGGCCGGGACGTTGCCGGCGCCGCTCGTATCCCAGTTCAGATGGACGCCCTGGTAGCCGCCAATGTTGCGCGACTCCTCCCAATAGCTCGTCCAGTCCTCGGTATCCGACTGGGGGGCGTTGGCGGGGCTGATGGCAGAGACGCCGGACGGCGTGAGCTCTTCGCAGGCGATCGAGCACAAGCAGAGTGCGACCATGACGACGATGGCTCCCGTTCGCTGGAAATGACGACGCGCGAACATGCCGTGTGACCTCGTGTCTCGGCGGCGCTCATCGCGGGCACCGCACGACGAGGTCCTGGAGCAACCCGTCGGCCAGTCGCAGGTCGAGGCGAACCATCTGAAATCATGTGGATTTTCCTCGTCGTCACGCCGCCCTGGAGAGGATCTACGGGCGGCGCGCCCGGCGCGCGCGTCGACCCGCCGTGGCATTCCGCCCGGGCGGCGGCGGCCGGCTCTCGAAGAAAGAGATCAAGCGCGGTACGGACGTGGGTGGTTCGATCGCGCTCACGTACGAGGTGACGACGAGCTACCAGTACAACGAGCAGAACCGGCTCACGCTGCTTGACGCGGGCGACGACGACGTGAAGCGCCTTGCGATGCGAGAGAGGGCCCGGTCGACACGGGTCTCTCCTTTCCCGGCCAAGCAGGGACCGATGGAGACACCATGCCGATTATGCCGCGCCGGCGCCCATCAACAGCCCCTCAGCAAGGGCTGCCGTCGGCGCGACGCGGCATAAGTCGGGACGTGGCACTCGGGGGTGTCTCCTGAGTCTGATCCTCCCCCGTTTCCGTGGACACCTCAACAAGCGCGAGAATGCGCTGGGA
>CAYUSL010000756.1:0-2669 GCA_964447125.1 uncultured bacterium
CGTCGCCCCACGCCGGGGCGCTCAGCCAGAAGCCGGGAATCTCGATGGTCGCGCGCACGAGGATGGCGATTTGCTGCCGTTTCCGCTCGAATTTGACGATTCGTCAAATCGCGCGAGGTGATACCACGCGCATGCCAGCGGGGAAACAGCCGTCGCGCGCACGAGGCGTGATCCCAGCACGGGGCTTTGCCCGCCTCCTCGAGTGAAGAGGTGCCGAACGAGCCGCGAGCGAAGCGAGGCGACGCGGGGGCGGGTCTCAGCGTGGCTTCGCCGCGCTGGGCGCGGGGATCGAAAAGTCCGCGCGAAGGCCGCCTTCAGCCGCCGCAGCCAGCAGGATCGCGGTGCCAGATCTCGGCACCGGTCACGGGGAACGTGCAGAAAAAGCATTGCGCCGTGCCGAGATGCAGCTCGCCGAAGTAGCTCTCCATCGAGCGCACACCGTAGTTCCGGCCGTCGCCGAAGCCGGCCGGCGCGAAGATACCCGCGGGGCCGACTTCCTCGCTCCACGTCGTACCGTCGGCGGTTCGGTAGAGACGCCCGCCGAGCGTGTACTGGTCCGGCCCCGAGTCACCCGACACGAACGTGCCGAGATAGAGCTCGTCGCCGAAGACGAAGAGCTTCCAGCCGTAGCGTTGGCGCGCATCGCCGAAGCCGTTGGCGACGACCTGTTGCCACGTCGCGCCGGCATCCATCGTGCGCCACACGGAAAATCCAGTGTCGAAGTTGCGGGTGCTCGCGTAGAGCGCACCGCGGAAGCTCGCCAGGCTCAAGATGCCGGTGTTCTCCGGATCGCCGAAGCCGGCGGCGGTGGCAGCGGAACCACCCACCAGCGACGTCCAGGTGACGCCGTCGAACCGATACAGCCGAGCGCCCTGGCCATTCCAGGTGGCGACGAAGAGATCGTCACCGTGGACGCGCAGGTCGGCGAGCGTATCGTTCCGCGCTTCGTCGATGCCGCGCTTCGCGACCTTCGTCCAGGTGCTGCCGTCGAACGAGTGAAGCTCGCCACCGAGCTGATTCACCGTCCCCACCCACAGCTTGTCGCGCCACGCCACCATGCCGCGAATCGAGCTGTTGAGGATGTTGCCGAGCCCGTTCTTGCCGACACGCACCCACTGGCTTCCATCGGTGCTGCGCCACACTTCCGCTCCGCCCAGCGGATTGAGCGTGCCGGCGTAGAGGGCATCGCCGTACACCGCGAGGTTGCGAATGCCTTCGTTGTTCTTGCTGCCGAAGCCGTCGGGGACCACCTGCGTCCACACGGATCCGTCGTAACGCCAGAGCTGCGCGCCGGTCACGTCCCTGCGCGCTGCTGGACGCAAGCCGCCGCCGTCGAGCTCGAGATCGGCGATGCCGCCCACGGCCGCCTTGTTGAGCGTGCCGACGTAGAGGTGATCGCGGAACGCCTTCATCGACCAGGCGTAGGTGTTCTTGGGATTGCCGAAACCGTCGGCGTTGATCTGAGTGAAGCACGGCTCTTCGCCACGAGCCGTCAAAGCGGCCGATGCCAGCGCCAACGCCACCCAGACGACACACAACGCACGTCGCGATCGCTCTCGCATCGATTCGCCTCCCGCGCAGTGCTCGTCGCGAGCGCCGTCGCACGTGCAGCACGAGCCGAGCCTGCTCGGTGATCAGGAGTGCAAGGGGCGCGCCCTGCGCGATCTGCGTCAGCGCGGTGACGCTGGCCTGGTGCACGCCGCGCGTGCTGTGCGAGCGCTGTCGGCCGACGCGCGCAAGTGCTCGAACATCGTGGAGGTCCAGCGGGCGCCGGATCGGTGACGGCGTTCAAGCCGCTGACGCTCGATCGGTGCGAGCCAGTTGCGTGCGCCACCGCGGTTGGCGCGCGACGGTTCGCGCTGCATCCGCTCGTTGGCGCGCGGCTCGGCGGCGATCGCTCGGTCAGGTGCGCGGGAAGCGGCGGCGATGCTCCTCGATCACGAGGCGTGCGAAGCGATGCCCGAGCGTGGGGCTCAGCCTGTCGATCATCCACAGTGCCCACGCGTGCGGCGTCACGATCACCATGGCGCGATTTCGCGCGACGCCGCGCGCGATGATCCGCGCCGCCTTCGCCACCGGCATCACGCGCACCGGCAGCAACGCCTTCATGTCGGCCCGCGAACGCACCGGGATCTCGCCGGGGTGGCGCAGGGTGATGTTCTCGAACAGGATCGGCGTATCGACGAAGCCCGGACAGATCACGGTGGCGCGCACACCGAGGCCGAACCCTTCGGCCCGCAGCGCGCGCGTCAGCCCCACCACCGCGTACTTGGACGCCGTGTAGGCGATCTCGTTGGTCGCCGGGAAGATCCCGGCGAGCGATGCGGTGTTCACGATGTGGCCGTGGCCCTGCTTCACCATCAGCGGATACGCGGCGTGCACGCCGTGAACGACGCCGCGGAGATTGACGTCGAGGGTGCGCCGCCAATCGTCGAGGGTGTGGTCGCGCGCCTCGCCGGCGATGGCGATGCCCGCGTTGTTGAAGAGGAAGTCGAGTCGCCCGTGCTCGCGGTGTACACGTTCGATGGTGTCGCGCACGGCGTTTGCGTCGGTGACGTCGAGAGCCACGGCATCGGCACGCCCACCTGCTGCGACGATGGCTTGCGCGGTGACACGCGCGCGCTCCGCGTCGCGATCGGCGAGCACCAACAGCGCGCCGTGTCGCGCCA
>CAYUSL010000757.1:0-2662 GCA_964447125.1 uncultured bacterium
GATCTCTTTCGCGTGTTCGCCGCGCTCGGCTTGGGTGCCTTGGGATTGGCGGTGGTGCTGGGCGTGGTGCTGGCGGCGAGCGTGACGCGGCCGGTGGAGCTGCTCGCCGAGCGCGCCCGCGCCGTGGGCCGCGGCGAGCGCTCGGGCGCTCTCGATCTCGCGGTGAGCGGCGAACTGGGCGAGCTGGTCGCGGCGTTCAACGGCATGGTCGACGGCTTGCGCAAGGCGGAAGCGCAGATCGTCCAGAACGAGCGCTTGTCGGCGTGGCAGGAGATCGCGCGCCGCATGGCGCACGAGATCAAGAACGCGCTCTTTCCCATCCAGCTCACGGTGCAGACGCTCACGCGACTCAAGCGTCGCGCGGACCCGCAATTCGAGAGTGCTTTCGACGACGGCAGCCAGACCATCCTCGACGAGGTCGAGGGCCTCAAGAAGCTGGTGGGCGAGTTCTCGCGATTCGCGCGCATGCCCAAGCCGCGTCCTGAGCCGGTCGATCTCGCGGAGCTCGCCAACGCGGTGCTGACGTTGGTGGCCAAGCCCCACGAAAACGTCGCGTGCGAGGTGCGCGTCGATCCCACGACACCGCAGGCACAATGCGATCGCGAGATGGCGCGGCGGGTGATCACCAATCTGGTGGGCAACGCCGTGGAAGCGCTCGCCGGTGAGCGCGGCCGGATCGACGTCGCCGTCGCTCCCGCCATCCTCGACGACGAGCCGGCGGTGCGCCTGGAAGTGCGCGACACCGGACCGGGCATTCCGGCGGAGGGACAGGTGCGGCTCTTCGAGCCGTACTTCACCACCAAGGAGAAGGGCACGGGCCTCGGGCTATCGATCGTGCACCGGATCATGGTCGAGCATCGAGGGCGGGTGGAGGCGGAGTCGTCGCCTGGCGGCGGTGCGCTCTTCCGCGTGATCTTCCCTGCGGTCGGCTCGGCGCAGGCGCGGGCGTTGTTGATGGAGTCGGCCTACACGCCAGCTCCCGTGTGAGGCGGGCATCGCACCGTGCGCGGTCCTCGCCTTTGCCTCGGCGCCGCGCCACGAATGGATTGAGCCCATCCACGGACGCTTGCTAGTGTGCGAGCGATCGCGGCCGTGACGGCCGCGGTCGAGCCCGGTTCGAGGTGGAGCACGCGAACGATCGGCGTCGTGGACGCCGTGGGAGGAAAGTCGATGCGCGCGTCGAAGCCAGCACGAACGTCGGAGTCCGCTGCGTTCACGCTCGTGGAGCTGTTGGTGGTGATGGCGATCATCGGCCTTCTGGCCATGATCGCGATCCCTCAGCTCGCGAAGGTGCGCGAAAAGGCGGTGCGCAAGCAGGGCATGGAGAACGTGAGCTCCATCGCGCTGTTCCTGGAGCGGCGTTTCGCCGACGGCAACTTCTCGTACACGAGCGGCGCAGGTGACTGTCCTGGCAGCACCACCTTCACCGACGGCACGACGATTCCGGACCTCGCTCATGCCATTCACGGCTCGTACTACCAGTACACGATCGAGGTGAAGGATCTGGACGGCGATCGTCTGTGCGAGACGTGGTCCGTCACGGCGACGGGGATCGCCGCGCCGGTCGTGGGGCAGACGCTCTCCCTCACGCATTCGGGCGTCAAGAGCGGGCCATGGTCGTGACCCGCGGGTCCATGCGTTCGCGTGGTTGCCGTGCTGGAAAGCGAGGCGCTAAATCGCACCGCGGCCTGGGGGTGGGGACGGCTCGCGAGGGAGACGGGGCGTGAAGATTCTGGTGACGGGGGGCGCGGGGTTCATCGCGTCGCACGTGGTCGATCGTTTCATCGCCGACGGCCACGACGTGGTGGTAGTCGACAATCTCGCGACGGGCTTTCGCGAAAACGTGAATC
This sequence comes from uncultured bacterium, assembly GCA_964447125.1. Classification (GTDB taxonomy): domain Bacteria; phylum JADJOY01; class JADJOY01; order JADJOY01; family JADJOY01; genus JADJOY01. Next base: position 1,851 of record CAYUSL010000757.1, read on the forward strand.
CCAAGGCGAAGTTCTACGAGCTCGACATCCGCGATGCGAGGATCGCCGAGGTCTTCCAGGCGGAGCGCCCGGACGTGGTGAATCACCACGCGGCGCAGATGGACGTGCGCCGTTCGGTGCGTGAGCCGCTCTACGACGCCGAGGTGAACGTCCTCGGCACGCTGCGGCTCCTCGAGCTCTCGCGGGAGATCGGCGTGAAGCGCTGGATCTACATCTCGACCGGCGGTGCCGTGTACGGCGAGCCGCAGTCGCTGCCGGTCCGCGAAGACCACCCGATCAATCCGCTCTCACCTTACGGCGCCACCAAGCACACCCCCGAGCACTACCTCTTCATCTACCACTCGCTCTACGGGCTGGGCTCGGTGGTGCTGCGCTACGCCAACATCTACGGACCGCGCCAATCGCCTCACGGCGAGGCTGGTGTGACCGCGATCTTCTCGGAGAACATGCTGCTCGGGAAACCGTGCACGCTCTTCGGTGACGGCTCGAAGACCCGCGACTACGTCTTCATCGAGGACGTGGTGCGCGCCAACGTTGCGGCGCTCACCCGCGGCGACGGCGGCATCTTCAACATCGGCACCGGCCGCCAGACTTCGGATTTCGAGATCTTCGATCTGGTGCGCAAGTCCCTCGGCAAGCCCGATCTCGCGCCGCTCTACGGCGAGAAGCGCCCCGGCGAGATCGACCACATCGTGCTCGCCAACGACCGCGCCCGCGAAGGGCTCGGCTGGTCGCCGCAAGTGAGCCTGGAAGAAGGCGTGCGGCGCGCCACCGCGTTCTACCGCGACAAGCTGGTGCGGCAGGGCAAGATC
>CAYUSL010000758.1:0-2655 GCA_964447125.1 uncultured bacterium
GACGCACCGAGCGCCGAGCCCCAGCGCCTCCTCGAGTTCCGATACGACGATTGGACGGCGCGCTTCGAAGGCGACTGGCGGCTTCGGCTCACGTATCTCACGGCCTTTCAGCCCGTCGATGCGGCGCTCATCCCCAACGCCGAGCAACCCGATTCCCAGTGGCTCGAGCACCGGCTGCGCCTCGATCCCTCGCTCGTGTGGCGCCCGGATCTCGCGCCACTGCGGCAGATTCGCGTCGTGGCACAGGCGGACTTCGCGGAAGGAGTGATCGGTGGTGACACACCGGCGGCGCGCGCCATTCGCGACGACGAGATCGACGTGGCGGATCTCAACCAGCTCTTCGTCGAAGCCGCGCTCGAGGGCGTGGTGGTGCGGGTCGGCAGGCAAGGAAGCCATTGGGGGCTCGGCCTGGTCGCCGACGACGGCGCCGCGGACGCACCCTTCGGCGACCAACGCTTCGGCGACTACGTCGACCGCGTCGCGGTTCGCTTCGGCGGCGCACCCGGCGATTCCACTCACCCGTGGGCGTTCGCCGTGGCCGTGGACAAGCCCGTGGAGGACGATCTCACGCGCCACGGCTGGCGCGATCACGCGTGGAACACCATCGCCTCGCTGCTCTACACGGGTGAGTCGTTCAAGATGGGTGTCTACGACGCATATCGCCTGCAACGAAACGAGCGTGACACCAACACCCGCATCAACCTGGCCGACGTCTACCTGAGCGTGCGCGCCGGTGAATGGGTGGCGGAGGGCGAAGCGGTGCTCGCCGTGGGCAACACCGAGCTCGTCTCCACGCCTGCGAGCCCATCGCAGGCGGACGTGCTCGAGCACGGGGCCGCGCTGAGCGGCGGTTGGTCGAGCGACGAGCTCGACGTGCTCCTCGACACCGGCTACGCGTCCGGCGACGGCAATCCGTTCGACGACGAAGTGCGCAACTTCACGTTCGATCCGGACTTCAACGTGGGGCTCATCCTGTTCGAGGAGTACTTGGCGGGGCTCACCGCAGCGAGCACGTACAACCTCGGCGATCCGGCGCTGGTGGGAAGCCCGACGCCCGGTGCGTATCTGGTGGAGACCCGCGGAGGCGTCACCAACGCCGTCTACCTGAACCCGCGCGCGACCTGGCGCGAAGGCCGCGACGCCGGCTGGGAAGCGAAGCTCGGCGTGCTGTGGGCGCGGGCGCTCGAGGACGTGGTGGATCCGTTCGCGAGCTTCGACGCCGGCGGCGCGCCGCGGAACTACTTGGGTGGTCCCGTCGGGAACCACGACCTGGGGATCGAGATCGATGGCGGCCTCGGCTACCGCATCCACGCCGACATGCTCCACTGCTTCGTCGGCGTGGAAGCAGGCGGTTACTGGCCGGGCGGCGCCTTCCGTGACGCGAGCGGCGCCAAACCGGATGCGATCGCATTGGTGCAAGGCCGGCTGAGCGCACGATGGTGAGCATACGATTCGCCGGCATGTCGAGCGTGCGCGCGGCGACGCACGCGATCGTCGTATGCCTCGCGCTCGTCGCAGCGGGCTGCGGCTCGTCGGAGCCGGCACCGGGGCTCAAGGCCACGCCGCCAGGCGCGGGTCCGCGCATCGTCTGGGACCTCTACGCCCGGCCCTTTGCCGAGATCCCGTTTCCCAACGACGTCGCGACGCTCTTCGACGAGACCACCCCCACGCATCGCCGCGTCAACGTGAGCCAAGAAGCGCCCACCGCGCTCGAGCGGCGCATTCGCCGCCACACCGACGAGCTCGACGGCTTCGGCACCTACGCGCCGCTCACACTCCGCTTCGAGGCACCGCTCGATCTCTCGACCGCGAACCAGAGCAACATCTGGCTGGTCGACATCGATCCCAGCTCGCGCGCCTACGGCAAGCCCGTGCCGCTCGATCTCGGGCGCGGCAGCTTCCCGGTCCGCGACGACGCCAGCCACTTCTTCCCGTTCGATCCCGATCGCGAGCTCTCCGGCTACGTGTTCCCGCCGGACAACGTCGCCGACCGCGACGGTGACGGGCAGCCCGAATGGGTCGACTTCTACGAGGTCGCCACCGACACGCTGATCGTGCGGCCGGTCATGCCGCTCGAGCAGCGGAGCCGATACGCGGTGGTGCTGACCGACGGTCTGCACGGCCGGAACGGGCAGCCGATCCGTTCGCCCTTCGACGCGGTCCACCACCTCGATCAGACCGACGATCTGGCGGCGGCGATCCCGGTCTTCGAGCGGCTGGGCGTGCCGCTTTCGCGCTGGGCGTTCGCGTGGACCTTCACCACGCAGTCGGTCACGTCTCTGCTCGAAGCTGCACGCCACGGGCTGGATGGTGAGGGACCGCTCGCGCGCATGGCCGCGATTGCGCCGCCCAAGATCGATCGGCTCGAGGACCTCGACATCACTACCGACGGCGACGGCTCGCTTCGCCTCCTCGGGATTCCTGCCGACCCACTCGACAATCGCTACATCCTCCAATCCGAGTTCCTGTCGCCGATCCTCGACGCCGCCGAGTCGTTCGCCACACCCGGCGAGTTCCCGAACTTCGGCGTGGATGGAGTGGATTACTTCGTGTTCGGCAGCTTTCTCTCGCCGAGCCTGATCCAGACGCCCGACGGTGTCATGGACGTGAACCCCGAGACTGGCGAGGGCACGATCGCCACCGACCGCGTGACGT
>CAYUSL010000759.1:0-2641 GCA_964447125.1 uncultured bacterium
TCGCGCTCTCGCTCGTTGCCGGCTTCGTGCTCAAGGACCGCTTCGGCGTGACGCTGTAGTTTGCGCTGGAAGAGGGAATCGATGGCCAATCCGATCCGCAACTGGCTTCTCAACCGGCGATACGGCACTCCGATCTACGTGGTCTCGGGGCTGCCGCGCTCGGGCACCTCGATGATGATGCGGATGCTCGAGGCCGGTGGGATCGCCCCCTTCACCGACGGGGACCGCGTGGCCGACATCGACAACCCCGAGGGCTACTACGAGTTCGAGCGCGTGAAGGATCTGGAAACCGATCCAGACAGGAGCTGGGTGCGCGATGCGCGCGGCAAGGCGCTCAAGGTGATCTCCTTCCTGATCCGCCATCTGCCGCCCGACAACGCGTACCGGATCATCTACATGCGCCGCCATCTCGATGAGGTGCTCAAGAGCCAGGACAAGATGCTCGACCGTCTCGGTCGGCCCGCTGCCGGCGGCGATCTCGAGGCCATGAAAGAGGCGTATCGGAACGACATCGTTGCGGCCCGCCTCCATGCCCGGAAGCAGCCCAACATGGAGATGATCGAGGTTCACTACGGCGACACCATCGCGAATCCCGGCGCGACGTGCGCGCTGGTCAATCGCTTCCTCGGCGGACATTTGAACGAAGCCGCCATGGCCGCGGCCGTGAACGAGCGGCTCTACCGCAATCGCGCCTGATCGCGTGGGGCGCTGGGCGTGCTCACGCACGCCGAGCGGCGCCGCATCAGGGACCACCTCCCTGGGTGGCCCGCGCTCACGTTCTCGCGGCAACCTTCCGATGGTCGAAGGAGGCGACGAGCGCGGATCGCGCTCGCGCCGTGGGCGTCGTGGCGGCGCGCCGGGCTTGAGCGCGGTTCGCCGACGATGCCTCGTGACGTGGAGGTTTCGATCGTGGCGCAGCGCGGGAAGGGCTTCGGCCGAGGTGCCGCGCGACAGGCTCTCAGGCCGCGCACGCTGCGCGGTGTCTCGGCGCTTGCTGCACTGCTGACCGTTCTCGGCACGGCAGATGTCGCGCATGCCGTCGCGGCGCCGCAATTCGAGCTGAGCGCCAGCGACGGCGCCGCCGACGATCGCTTCGGTGCGTCCGTTGCGATCGGCGGAGACGTGCTGGCGGTGGGCGCCGTTCGCGACGACGACCGCGGCACCGAGTCGGGCTCGGTGTACGTCTTCGGTCGTGGTGAGAGCGCTTGGACGTTTCAGCAGAAGCTCACGGCCAGCGACGGCAAGGCGGGCGATCGTTTCGGAATCTCCGTGGCGCTCGACGGCGACACGCTCGTGGTGGGCGCCTACGACAGCGACGATTCGGGCACGGACTCGGGCTCGGCCTACGTGTTCCAGTGGAACGGCGCCGCGTGGGCGCAGGTCACGGAGCTTCACGCGAGTGACGCGAAGGCGGGCGACCTCTTTGGTGCGTCGGTGGCCGTCGACGGCGACACCGCGCTGATCGGCGCGCCCAAGAGCGACCCCAAGGGCTCGAGCTCGGGAGCGGGTTACGTCTTCGTTCGCTCGGGCGGTGTCTGGTCGCAACAAGCGAAGCTGGCAGCGAGCGACGGCGCCGCGAACGATCTGTTGGGCTACTCGGTCTCGCTGAGCGGAGACACGGCGCTCGTGGGCGCGGCGTTCAAGACCACGTCCGGCGGCAGCTACGCGGGTGCGGCGTACGCGTTCGTGCGCAGCGGCACGAGCTGGACGCAGCAGCAGAAGCTGGTGGCCAGCGATGGCGCCGCCAGCGACAACTTCGGCAACGCGGTCAGCCTCGACGGCGACACCGCGGTGGTGGGCGCCTACGGCGACGACACCACCGTCAGCAACGCCGGCTCGGCCTACGTGTACACGCGCTCCGGCGCCACGTGGTCACAGCAAACCAAGCTCGCGTCTCCCAGCGCCGCGGCGAACGACAACTTCGGCACCGCGGTGTCGCTCAGGGGCGGGATGCTCGCCATCGGCGCCGCGCTTGCGGACGCCGTTGGCACGGATTCGGGCGCGGCATTTCTCTTCCAGGGCAGTGGCGCGTCCTGGACTTTGGTCGAATCGCTGGTCGCTGCCGACGGTGCTGCAGGCGACGCGTTCGGTGTTCAGGTCGCGGTGGACGCGGGACGCGTGGCGATCGGCGCCTATCTCGCCGACGTGCTCGCCACCGACTCGGGTGAGGCCTACGTCTACGACTCGAGCCGCGAGCTTTCCGTGGCCACCCTCGGGACCGGCAGCGGCACCGTGACCAGCGATCCTTCCGGCATCGACTGTGGCGGCGCGTGTGTCGCGTCATTTGCGCTGGGCGCCACGGTCACCCTCACGGCCGCGCCTGCTCTCGATTCGGATTTCGTCGGCTGGAGCGGCGCCGGATGCGCCGGACTCGGCACCTGCGCAGTTTCGATGTCGGCCAACCGCTCGGTGTCGGCAACCTTCGACATCACGCCCAACCTGATCTTCGCCGACGGCTTCGACCTCGGCGATCTCTCCCGCTGGTCCGCCACCGTCGGCGCCCCCTGACGCGGATCGCGCGCGCGGCGCGCGTGCGAGGCGAGTGCTCCTGGTAGAGTCGCGCGATCGCGGGCCGAGGGGCCGCGCTCGGGAGGCGACGTGACTCATCGATCGATTCTTGCGATCGCGGCGGCGTGCGCGA
>CAYUSL010000760.1:0-2637 GCA_964447125.1 uncultured bacterium
GCGAGCGCCAGCACGCTCCAGAAGAAGCCGCCGATCAACGCCAGGCCGATCAGCACGAACGGGATCAGGAAGACCGCGAGAAACCATTCGGGACTGCCGCGCTGGAAGCTCAGGATGAGCTGCCACAGGAACACACTCACGATGCCGTTCCAGAAGAGCCCCACGAGGAGCACCCCGAACACGCGACCGAGCGGGGTGCTCTGCGGCGCGAGCGTGACGGCCGCGCCGCCTCCCGGAATCTTCGGCAGGTAGCTCTCGGTGGCGAGCGCCTCGCTCGTGATCCGCGACGAAGCGCCGCCGCCCGCAGCGCTCGACACGTCTCGCCGGCGTGCGGGGTCGGCGAAGTGCTCGGCGGCCGCGGCGCGCGCCTCACGCCGTTCCCGGGTACGTGAGCGCACCACGCCGTAGAGACCGCTCGCTCCGACGAGCGCGAACACCAGCGGCAGCGCGAAGAGCAGTGCCGACGCGCCGAGCTGGGGCTGAATCACGGCCAGCACCGGATCGCGCGGGTTCACGTAGCACGTGAATTCGCGGCCGGGCGGGTACTCGTCGACGATCGCCTCCTTGGCGGCCCGGCCGCTCGAGCTGCCGCCGGGGAAGCGCCAGCGGTTCGAGCGATAGGTGTGGCCGGCGACCTCGTAGCGATAGAGGATGTCGACCGAATACGTGTAGCTCGTGTGCCCGTCGCTCGTGGACTCGTGCTCCCGCACGTGGCTCGATTCCACGGTGCAGGGCGTGGGCGTCCAGCGCGGCGCTTCCAGCGCGTTGCGCGCATCGTCGGCCAGGAAGTAGCCCACGCCCAAGCCGGCCGCGAGGAAGATGCCGAAGAAGATCGTGGCGACGACCGTCCCCGCGCGGGACGAACGTCCGACGGTGTCTTGGATCCGGTTCGCGCCGCCGCGCTTCGACGGCGACGAGCCGACCCACACGCCCACGATGCCGCCCGCACCCACCAGCACGAAGATGAGCGGCACGATGATGAAGACACCGATCGCCCGCGAGCGCTGCTCCAGGATGGCGTCGGCGCGGTTCTCCGGGTTCACCCAGCACGGGACCACCGTGCCCGCGGCGTAGCGATCGAGGGCGCGCTGCACCGGCGCGTAGTCGGCGTGACTCTGGCCGGTGGTGGCGAGCTGACTGCTGGTAAACGTCTCGCCGCCGATCTCGTAGCGATAACGCACCGCCAGGCCGTAGGGCGACGACTCGCTCTCCGTGTCGCTCGGTTCGCTCGATTCGATGGTGCAACGGTGCTCCGGCCAGCCGTGCGCAGTCGCGGTGCGCACGGTGGATTTCACGATCAGCCACGTGAAGACGAGGCCGAACGCGAGGAAGACACCGAAGAAGAGCGTGCCGCAGCCGCGGCCCATCGTGTTGCTGACGACTTTCGTGCTGCCGCTTCGGGTCGAGATGCGCACCGCCATGGTGGCCTGGTTCTACACGATCTTCGCCGCAACGAGCGCGGCGGCGATCAGTAGAGCGTGTGCTGGCCGTCGAGGATCTCGCGCCACAGGTTCACCGTGTGGTCCAAGTGCCACCGCGCGAGCGCGGCGATCGAGGCGCGGCTTGCGGCGAGGTCGCTCGCCACTTCGCCGGCGAGGGCCAGCTCGACGAGCGCCGGCTCGGTGATCGGGTGCCCGATCTCGCTCACCAGGCAGCACGTGGCCTCGCTCACCCCCGGGATCTCGCGCACCAGTGCCGCGGCGAGGTTCCGCGCGGTGAGCTGATAGAGCTTGCCCACGTGGGTGATCGGGTTCTTGCCGGCGGCGGCTTCGAGCGTCATCGGCCGATGCGGCGTGATGAGCCCGTTGGCGCGATTGCCGCGTCCCACCTCGCCGTCGTCGCCGGCTTCGGCGGAGGTTCCGGTGACGGTGAGATAGATGCTGCCGCGCGCGGGATCGTCGGCGGTGTTGACGTGCACGGTCACGTCCTGGCCCACGTGCTCGCGTGCCAGCTCGCGCACCTCGCTCGCGAGCCGCTCCTTCTTGGCGAGGTAATCGGCGAGGTCGGCGACGTGCCGATCGACGAACGCGCACGCGACCGTGAGCCGAATGCGCTCGTCCTCGCGAATGCCCATGACCTTCACGTCTTCGCCGAGCTCGGGCTGGCGCTCCTTGGTGGCGCGCGCGTTGATGTGCCGCTCTACGGCCAGCACCAAACGCTCGAGCACCGTTTCTGGGGCGAAGCCCACGCCGCACGAGCTGTCGTTGGCGCGTGGCGGGCCACTCGACTGCTGGCGGGCGAAGACGTCGAGCAGGTCCACGGATCCGGGACGGATGCGACACGACGTGCGCACGTGCCGCGCCGGATCCAGAAACCGGAATTGCCGCGACACCAGCTCGCGCACCACCTCGGCCGCGATGTCCTCGACCGGTACCTGCACGCTGCCCACCTCGCGGGTAGCCCGCCCCGCGAGGATCAGCTCGATCGGTTCGACGATGTCGCCGCCGCCGAAGCAAGGTCGCGCGGCGCCGCCCACCAGCAACACCTTGTCGACGTTGTGGTGCAGCACGCAGCCGAAATGCTCGACGTAGAACCGGCTCAGCGCGCGGCTCAGCTCCTCGGCGACCGCGTCACAGAAAGTGTCGGGATGGCCCGCGCCCTTGCGTTCCACGACCTCGACGGGAGCGCTCGCGCCGA
>CAYUSL010000761.1:0-2625 GCA_964447125.1 uncultured bacterium
CGTCGCCGTTGAAGTGCGAGGTCATGTCGTAATCGAAGACCTCGCGGGCGATCGCGGCGGTGGCGCCGAAGACGTTCAACACGCCTTGGTCGTTGTCGGTGCGCGTCAGGGTGAACGACTCGAGCACTCGATTCGAGTCGACCGGAAAGGCGCGGCCGAGGATCCCAGGATTATTCACGTCCTCACAGACGAGAGCGCCAAATTCGTCGAGCTTCGCGCGATCTTGCCCGTGAACCAGCTCGAAGAAGCCGGGTGGTGTCGGATCGAACCACGAGGGATAGGCGATGCCCGCGAACGAATCGGGTGAGCCCGTCTGGTAGTTGAGCTGCACCGTCAGCGACGTCGCCCACGCTCCCGTGGCGTAGAGGTAGAGCGTGTCGTAGTGCAGGTCGGGCAAGGGGACGGTGATCGAGCCGCTGGTGTCGAACGTCTGCCAGGCATTGAGGCCGTCGTTGGCCTGACTCCAGCCGAGCTGGGCTTCCGGGTGATTCGCAGCGGCGGGAAAGAACGCGTCGTCCGGTAACCACGGGCCGCCGCAGGCGGAGCCGCCTGCCGAGGTGGTTGCGAACGACCACTGGCCCTCGATCGAGCCCATGTCGGTGTCGAACGCGCCGGTCGTGCCGTTCACGATCACGTCGGTATTGAAGAAGGGCCGGAAGTTGGCCTGTACGACGGAAGCCGCCGTGGCGGTGCGTACGGCGCAGCCGAGCCAGACGGCGGCCATCAGGATTCCGACCACGCGGCTCGGAAGTCTCGATTGCGAGGTCATCGAGTTGCCCATGCGCGGTCTCCTCCCCGTGACCGGAAGCCAACGTGCGCAGCGTGAATGGCCGCAACGCTACGCCACCTGCGGTGAGCTAGCAAAACACCACTGGCGCGGGAGCCATTTCCCCATCAGGCTTCGCTCGACCAGGCGACGAGCTTGTGGCCGTCCGGCCCACCGAGGCGCGGATCGATGGCGACGTGGATCGCCGTGTCGCGACCGAAGAGCTGGCGCAGCGTTTCCTCGAACGCCTCACGCGGGATCGGCACTCCGGGTAGCGGTCGCAACCGCAGGTAGAGCGCGCCGTCGGCGGCCTGGTGAAGCCGGTGCTGGACGAAAGGCGCCAGCGGCCGGATGCGCCGCGCCACGTCCACCGAGCCCACCCGCGAGCCATCGCTGGCGCGGAACGTGACCGGCGCTCGTCCCTCGAGATCGAGAATCGCGCGCGCCCGCCGCCCGTCGGGCAATTCCACCGTGGTGAGCCGTCCGTGATCGCCGGTGCGATAGCGCACCAGCGGCAGGAAGGGATTGCGGCCGCCTGTCAGCGTGATCTCGCCGCGCTCGCCGTCGGGCACGCGCTCGCCGTGGGCGTCGAGCGCTTCCACGAAGAGGTCGGGGCAGAGCACCACGTGGCCCTCGACACCGGGCGCGCACACGGCGATGGGCCCGGTCTCGGTGGTCGAGTAGAGATCGACGACCGCTGCACCCCATGCTTCGGCGACGGCGCGCGCTTGTCCGGAGCTCAAGCTCACGGCGCTCGACACCACCATGCGCGGGCGGATCTCGATGCCGAGCCGAAGCATTTCGGCGAGGGTCACCGGCTCCGATGCGACGAACGCGGGAGCGATTTCACGGAGGAAGCGATCGCGTGCGCCGCCACCACCCGCCCAGTCGTGGCTGGCGAGATTGGTCTTCACGAACACGGCACCCGCCCAGCCGCTCATGGGCGTGGCGAAGATGTAGGTGCTGCGCTGATGGGTGACGTTGAGCGCGAACGGCTCGCCTTCGCGCGGTTCGAGCACGGCGCCGTGTAGCGCCGCGGCTCGTTCCAGGTGCGCCAGGTTCTGCACCATTGCCGTCGGATGGCTGGGCACGATCACCGCGTGTCCGGTGGTGCCGGAAGTCGAGTAGACGATGGCGTCCTCGAGCTCGAGGTCGTGCGGGACCAGCTCCTCGATGCGACGGGCGATCGCCTCGCGGTCGGTGGTGGGCACGCGGTGGAAATCGCGGCGCGCGTCGAAGCCGCGCGGTAGCTCGCTCAGATGCCAAAGCCGCCCGCGCAACGACTCGAGCCAGTCGGCGATCGCCGCCGACGGCTCGGGCTCGCATTCGAGCGGTCGCTCGACGAGCGCGCGCCGGAACGATTGCAGACACGCGAGCTCGCGCTCGCCGACCCGATCGCCGATGGTCTGGTTCCAGCGCGGTGCGTCGGCGTGCTGGAGCGTCCGCAGCAGCCCACGCCAAGCACCCGCGGTGATCGCAGGCGTACGCGCCTTCCATTCGGCAGGGATCGATGTCATGGACGTGGCTGAGAACCTCGGCGGGAATTCATTGTCGTTCCTGTCTCGCAGCGTCGCCAATGCCGACGTGGCGGTGGTTCGCCATCCCGCTTCACTTCGGGCTGGGCGGGCGTGTGGAGCAGCCCGTGTGTGCGCAATCGAATCGGCGGGGCCATCGAGGGACCGATGGCCCTCCAGCCGATCCGCACCACGGTCTCCCCGCTCGTCGTCTGTCCGTCCGCGAGCCAGCGGCGAGCCGCGAGCGTAGCGAGTGACTTGGGGGTGGGCCCCGCCGTGGCTTTGCCAGGGCGGGCGGGGGTCTGGAACAGACCATATGGATCGACCGGCTCCGTCTCGTAGCCT
>CAYUSL010000762.1:0-2614 GCA_964447125.1 uncultured bacterium
GTGCGCGGCAGGTAGTGCTCGTAGAAGAGATCGAAGCTCAGCGTGAAGCGGTCCACTGGCGAATCCGGCAGCCGCCAATCGCTGGTCACGTGCAAGCCGATGTCGCCGTTGGTGATGAAGTCGAATCCCGACGAGCCGACCGCGCCCAGAATCTCGGGGTTGGCCTGCGTGGCCGTGAACGTGTTCCCGAACGCGAACGCCGTGATCTGGCTCCACGGCTGGCGGTACACGTTGACGAGCACGGCGAGCAGCACGTCACCTGGCGTGCCGTACGCCGACCAGTTGGGCGGCTTGGGCTGACCGAGACTTCCTGCCCAATCCCAGAAGTCGTCCTCGGTCATCTGCCTGTTGAACTCGGGGATGAAGTCGCCTGCCTCCCAGCCGAGATTGAGGTCGGTCTTCTGGGAGATCAGGAACGGCCACACGACACCCACGGCGAACCAATCGGTCACGCCGATGGCGAGCGTGTTGATGGCGACCTCGGCCTCGTGGACGCCGGGCACCAGGATCTTTCCCTGGAACTCGCCGGTGGGCGCGTAGCGCTCGACCGGGTCGGCGAGATCCACCAACTTCCCAGATCCGTCGTAACGGCCCTGCGTGGCGGTGTTCTGGTAGCGGGTCTCGAAGATCACCGCGCCCTGGGGCGGTGTATCCGCGAGTCCCGCCCGAGCCTGGCGCGGTGCGACCAGCGCGCCCGCGACGAACGCCGCGAGCGCGAAAGCGGACGCCGTCCAGGGTCGCCGCGACCTCGACAAGCACGGGGCGCGGCTCAAGGGGCCGGCCTCGCGAAGAGCTCGGGCCCGAAGTGATTGAACGGACCGTCGGTCGCGGGAAGCCGGCCCATCGCCACCCACAGCTCGCGCGAGTCGGGCGCGAAAACCGCGTTGTGCATCGAAATCTGGCTATCGAAGAAACCCGGCCGCTTCTCGAGGGCCTGCAGCCACGCGGCATCCACGGGACCACCGGCAGCACGCAGCGCCTCGCCCACCTTCGCGTGAATGCTCGCCGAGCTGAAGTAGGTCGTGCCCCAGTTGCGCTGGTCGGGAAGTGCCAGCGGGATCGGGATCGGCAAGGGCACGGCGGCTGGCCCGTCTTCGAGGTTCTTCACGTAGTGGACGGCGTTCCGCAGGTCGTCGGGCGAGACGCTCCCGAACGGCCGGCCGCTGGAGTCCAGATTGCCGGGATCGCTCGGATCGCTCGAGAACGACTGAAATCCGTGGTCGGGCGAGTGAGCGATGTCCGAGTCCAGCTCCACCACGCGCATGTCGTCGTGGGGACCGTCGGCGAGGAAGATGTTCCAACCGGTCACCGGACGCTGGCGCTTCAAAATCGCTTCCGCTTCGTCGAGGTTCTCGGCGTCCTCCAAGATCTCCTTCAACATCCAGCCGCCGAGCGCACCTTGCGGATTCAGCCGATAGGGCTCGGACGCGAAAATGTTCCCCACCACCGAATCGTCGAAGGTTTCGGCGCGATTCATCGCGGTGACCAGACCGCGCTCGCTCATCCCCGAAAGCACCCAGCCGATTCCTGCGTAACCGACGCTCACGTAGGACGGCCGCGGCTCGCCGTCGTCACCCACCGGATGGAAGACCACCAGCGTGGTGAAGTCGTGGAGCACGTTGATGTCGAGGAGCGCCATCGCCCGCGCGATCAGCATCGAGCCGTCGGTGGTCGCGGCACCCTTGAGCCCCAGGTTCCACGCTTGCACGCTGCCCGAGGCCTCCTCAGGCTTCTCGTTGCCGAAGTCCGCGAGCGCGCGGTCCGCGGCCCCCACCACGAAGGTGAAGCGCTGCAGCCGCGCCACGTTGGGATGAAGCGGCGGCGGGACCTCGATCTGATCGAGGTCGGCGGCCTCGACGTCCACGGCCACCACCGTGCCGTCGGCGAACGGCTGCGGCGGCTGGATCGTGACCACCGGGTGAAGCGCATCACCGTTGTCGCTCCACACACCGGTGGAGGCCCGGGTGTAGACCTCGTCGTTGAGACGGATTCGCAGCGTGTCGAGATCGACGCCTTCGGGATCGAAGACGTTGGGGAAGCTCACGTCGCCGAGCCGGAACACCAGCGTGGGCTGGGAGGGCATGCCCTTCAACACCGCGAACGGCGACGCGGGGAACGAATCGAACTGGTTCTCGCCCGGCTCGTCGACGGTGCCGTCCTCGTCGTTGTCGATCCCGTCGCTGAGCAGCGCCTTCGGCAGCGAGATCGACTCGACCACGGGTGATTGCACGATGCGCAAGAACACCGTGATGTTCACCAAGCTCAGGATCGCGTCGAGCAGGGTGTTGAGGATGAGCACGTTCTCGTAGTCGTAGCCCGCACCGTCGGAGATGCCGCGGATCTCTTCGCGGAAGCGCTCGGGGATGAACGGCTCGAGCCCGCGCGCCGCCTCCTTCAGGAACTCGTACGCGAACTGGCCGTTCTCGAAGCGCGGATCGTCGTAATACGACAGCACCTGCGCGATGCCGGGCTGCTCGCGGCTGAAATACGGGATCAGCGACGCGGTCAGAAACTGCGTGAAGACCTGCCGGATCTCGGCCGAGTACGCCTGGCCGATCTGGTAGCCCATCTCGTAATGCGTCCCCGTGACGTGCAGGACGCGCGTCTCGTCGGG
>CAYUSL010000763.1:0-1232 GCA_964447125.1 uncultured bacterium
TTCAAGAAGGTGTGGGTGGTGGAGATGTCGCCCTTCGGCACCACCAACCTGGCCAACACCAACGTCCAGGTGATCGATGGGCGGCTCTTCGTCGGCTACGACGTCGGCCGCCAGGTCGAGGTCGATCCGGAGACCCTCGACTTCATCACGCCGGTGGGTGCCAACGACGAGTGGACCAACGTGGCACCCGGTCTGCTCGAGCCGATGGTCTCGGTGGCGGCGCACCCCGGCCCCGACGACCGCGAGCACGCGCTGTGGTTCGTGAACTACGTGATGATGCCCATCCCCGGCATCCCCACTGGCTGCTGGCTCGCCCGCTGGGACCTCGAAGGTCCGGTGAAGCGCTGGAAGCTCGCCGGCATGACGCCTTTCGATTCGATCCACGACGTCAAGGTCACCCAGGATTACGTCGTGATCACCGACCTGCCGTTCGTGGTCGAGCCGCAGACCTTCATGGGCGGCAAGCGCCGCCGCGCAGCCCAGGACTTCACGCGCATGTGGATCGTGCGCAAGGCCGACCTGGAGCGCGCCCGCGGCGACGAGGAAGTGCCGGTCAAAGAGCTCACGATCCCGTACGCGAGCGGCCACATCGCCATCGACCACCGCAACCCGAACGGCGAGCTCACCGTCTTCCTGCAGCACATCGGTGCTGCGGATCTCACGGTGACGTTCGAGCGCGGCGAGACCGACGCCCGCCACGGCCGCATGATCGACCCCAACTTCGAGGGCATGATCAGCCTCGGCCTCCAGCCGCCCATCACCGGCCGCTACCGCGTCAAGGCCGAGACCGGCGAGGTGCTCGAGGCGAAGCTCTGCTGGGACGAGAAGTTCTGGGGTGGGATCCTGTGGACCCAGAACATCACTCGCGACGATTCGATCGACCACGCCCAGAACCTCTGGTACGGAGCGCTCGGCTGGGATCCCGACATGATCCCGTCGACGATGTGGCGGCTCTACAAGGATTACCCGAACGCGGTGGTGCCGATGGATGCGCTGCCCAACCACTACATCCCGGGCAAGCTCGGGCGGATCGACCTCGAAACGATGAAGTACGCCGAGTGGTGGGAATACCCGACCGGCACCTTCCCCCACCCGCCCACCTTCGTGCCGCGCAAGAACGCCAAGCACGACACCGACGGCTACGTGGTCGTGGTCGTGCACCAGAGCGCGCCCAAGGAAGTGCAGATCTTCGACGCGGCGAACCTGTCGCGCGGGCCGCTGGCGCGCGCCAC
>CAYUSL010000763.1:1332-2612 GCA_964447125.1 uncultured bacterium
CGGCCGGTGGCGCGGCACACGCGCGCACCCTCGACGTGCATGCCCACGTGGTCCTCGCGGATACGCTCGGTGCGGCTGGAGCGCACGGTCCCGAGCTGAGCGAGGACGAGGCAGGTCAGCCCCGCTTCCGCGTCGGCGGCTACTGCTTGCACGGCGTGCGTTACCGCGGCAGCGCGTTCATGGACGCCGACGTACGGCTCGCGGCGATGGCGCGCGCGGCAATCGACTTTCAGGTGCTCTCGCCCAATCCGCTCACGTACTTCCACTACGTGGAGCCCGACGACGCCGTGGCGTTTTGCAGGCGACACAACGATGCCCTCGCGGCCTTGGTCCGGCGCCATCCGGATCAGCTCGCGGGCTTCGCGGCGCTACCGATGCAGCACGTCGCGGCCGCGTGCGACGAGCTCGAGCGCGCCATCGGCGAGCTGGGGCTCGTGGGTGCGTACGTGGGAACCGACTTCGGCATGCCACTCGACTCCGAACGACTCGATCCGTTCTACGAACGACTGGTCGCCCTCGACGTGCCGCTCTTCCTCCATCCCGCACCCCACGGCATCGACGGCCCGCCCGCCGATCCGCGCCTCACGCGTTTCGATCTCGAGTTGATCGTGGGCTTCGCCACCGACGAGACGCTCGCGATCGCCAGCCTCGTCTACGGCGAGGTTCTGGAGCGTCACCCGCGCCTGGACGTGTGCGTGAGCCACGGCGGTGGCGCCGCTCCGTTCCTGATCGGACGACTCGCCGCGGCCGCGCGCAAGCGCGCCTGGGCGCCCGCGGCGTTGCGCGCCGAGGGCGCATTCGAGGAGGCCCTGCGCCGGATCTGGTTCGACGTCCACGTGCACGACGGGCGCGCGTTGCGACTTCTCGCGGAGGTCGTCGGAAGCGATCGTCTGGTGCTGGGTACCAACTTCGCCGGCTGGGACCAGGGTGAGCCGCTCGATCTGAACGAGCTGGCGCCGATCCTCGCCGACAACGCTCGCCGCCTGCTGCGCCTGCGCGGCGCAGCCTCGCAAGGGCTTCGATCATGACCGCGCTCATCGGCCGTTCCATCACCCGCAAGGAAGATCCCGAGCTGGTCACCGGCCGCGGTCGATTCACCGCGGACCTCCATCTACCCGGCATGGCGCACATGACGTACGTGCGCAGTACCGAGGCGCACGCACGGCTCGTGGACCTGGACGTGAGCGCGGCGCGCGCGATGCCCGGTGTGCTGGGTGTGTTCGTCGCCGCCGACTTCGCCGACCTGCCGCCGCTGCCGCACGTGCCGGTGCCGAGCCCCG
>CAYUSL010000764.1:0-2609 GCA_964447125.1 uncultured bacterium
GGCTGGGTGATGACCAGCTCGGTCTGCCCGCCCAGGAGCACGTACTGGGGCACGAAGCTCTCGGGCACCTGCGCGTTCAAGAGGTGTGGCAGCCCCGTGTAGAAGCCGAGCCCGAACCCCACTCGCTCCGCGAGCGCGTCCGCAAACGGGATCAAGAAGCGCATCCCGCCGTAGACACCCAGCGTGTCGTCGATGGGGAACGCATCGGAGTCGCGCACCGATCCCTCGGGAATCGGTGCGCCGTTGATGGCGCGAGTCTGGAAGTCGCTGTACTGGAGGCCGATCGCGAATTCGCGTCCCGGGCGGAGCACCACGCCCGCGGGGTTGTAGTAGGTCGCGGTGTAATCATCCGCATGACCGGCCATCGCGCCGCCCATCGCCACCGCACGAGCGCCGAAGCCGAAGGTGGTGAAGTCGTTGGCGCGCGCGCGACGGGAGGTCGCGATGCTGGCGAACGCTAGCGCGACCGATGCGACGCGGACGAAGAACCGGAGGTTTCGCATGGGGCGGCGCATCCTACGGAGCCACCCCGCATCGCGCAAGCAGCCGGACGAAGGTTCTCGATGAGCGCTGGAGCAGCGCCGTTCCTCATGCGCCGTGGTGCGTGGCAAGCTGGATGACTCGGGGGAAAGGAACCGTGCGCATGTCATCGAAACGATCGCGAATCGCGTGGATCTTCACGCTCTTGCTGTGCCCCGCTCTGATTGCAGCGGCGACCGGATTCGGTGGCTGTGGCGGCAGCGATTCCGCCGCCACGCCCGAGCCGACGCCGACACCGTCGCCTTCGCCCACGCCGACGCCAACCCCCTCTCCCACACCGACGCCGACCCCCTCCCCCACACCGACACCCGATCCCGGCGGCACACCCACGGCCACGAACCACGACATCGTCGTCGGCCCCGGTTTCACCGACGTCGGTCCGCATCAGCTGGTGCGCACCCAAGCCAACGTGCTCTACCTGGTGGTCCCCACCTGTCAGGCGTTCTTCCCGAATTGTGGTGACACGGAGCTCAAGGTCTACGGCGCCAACGGCGCAGGCACTCCCAGCGGATTCAGTGAGCGCGACGGCGCCCACGCCCCGAGTGGCCGCATCGGTTCGAGTGCCATCGCGATCGATTCCAACGACCAGATCCACGTGCTGTGGAACGACGTTGGCGGCCACGTGCGTTACGGGCTCTTCGACACGCGCAGCGATCGCTGGGGCGATTCCGAAGTCCTCGACTCGACCAACTGGACCGACTTCCGCCAGGGCGACCAGGGCGTGGCGGTGGCGCTCGACGCCGGCGGCGCTCCCCACGCGGTGTGGAGCGTCCGCGGTGACGATGGGAAGTTGCACATCCACTATGCCAATCGCAGCGGCGGTAACTGGCACCAGCGCCGCGACCTCGACGACGTGGTGGACTGTGATCCTCAATCCGACGGCTGCAGCGCCTGGCACCCGGCGATCGCGTTCGCTCCCGACGGCTCGCTTCTGGTCGCGTGGCTCAACGGCACCGGCGCTTACACCCAAGACGGCACCATTCGCGTGCGCCGCCGCGACCCCGCCGGCGAGTGGGGCGACTCGACGCGCATCGACGACAAGGCCCAGAGCGGCCTCGACAATGGCCCCTCCATCCTCGTGACGGACAACGGCGTCGTGCACCTCACTTTCTGCGATCGCGGCAACCGCATCCGCTACTGGTACGACGACGGCCGCGGCTTCCGGGGCGACCGTCAGCCCGCCGACCAGATCTCGCACAACCCGTCACTCGGCCCCGACCGCGATGGCGGCGTCTTCCTCTACGCCCACGGCACGCCGGTGCCCGGCATCGGCGACATCGGCGAAGACCTGTTCTCGTTCCACAAGCCCAAAGGCGCGACGGCGTGGAGCGCCTGGACGCTCTACACTCGCGGGAGCTACGACTCGTCGGTCTCGACTCGCTGGGCCCAGTTCTTCCATTTCCATCCGGAGCAGATCGACGTGGCGTACTGGGCGGACTCGTACCCGAACGTGACCCACGTAGGCGTCAACTGAACGTCACCGTCACGCGTGCTCGATCCCTGCGGCGCGCGCCAGCAGCCGCCGGGCTGCTTGCACTCGTCGTCGCCGCTGCTTGCGGCGGCGACGATGCCCAACCGGAGGGCATCCGGCGCACTCCTGCGGGCAGCGGCCCGAAGGTGGTGTGGGACCCTCAACACCGGCCCACCTCGGACGTCCCCTTCCCCAACGACCTGGTCACGGTCCTCGATCCCAGCGCCGCGACCGGACGGCGGCTCAACGTCCGTGACTGGGCTCCCACCAGCCTGGAACGGCGGATTCGCGGCAAGGTCGACCGGCTCGACGGCTTCGGGACGTTTGCGCCGATCACGGTGGCATTCGACGCGCCGATCGACTTGAGCACCGCCACCGCGGACACCATCCGCGTGATCGACATCCAGCCCGGCTCGCCGCGCGCCGGCGTGGCTTCGCCACTCGACGTCGGCGGCGGCAGCTTTCCCATCGAGATCACGCCCTGGGCGTTCCCGCCCTACGATCCCGCTCGAAACGCCCGGCAGCTCCTCTTCGATCCGCGCTTCGGTGACATCCACGATCCCGGCTTCGCCGATCACTACGAGCGCCAGACCAACAC
>CAYUSL010000765.1:0-2607 GCA_964447125.1 uncultured bacterium
CCCTCGTCGATCATGCTGCCCCAGCTCGGCGTGGGCGGTACCACGCCCAGGCCGAGGAAGCTCAGGCTCGCTTCCGCCACGATCGCGCTCGCCATCCCGAAGGTGGCCTGCACCAGCACCGGTGCGAGCAGGTTCGGGATCAGGTGCTTGCGCACGATGCGCGCCGAGCTTGCTCCCAGCGCCACCGCCGCCTGCACGAACTCGCGCTCGCGCAGCGCCAAGACCTGGCCGCGCACCAGCCGCGCGTAGCCCACCCACCCCAGCACACAGAGCGCCATCACGGTGTGATCGAGACCGGGACCGAGGACCGCGCTGATCGCGATGGCGAGCAAGATCCCGGGGAACGCCAGCAGCACGTCGACGATGCGCATGGCGACCTCGTCGATCCAGCCGCCAGCGAGCCCCACCGCGGCGCCGATCAGCGTGCCCACGGTGGCGGAGACCGCCACCACCACCAATCCCACAGCGAGCGATACCCGCGCGCCCACCAGGATGCGGCTCAGCAGATCGCGACCCAGCGAATCGCGCCCGAGCCAATGTGCTGCGTCCGGCCCAGTGAGGCGTGCGCCCAGGTCCTGCAGGAGCGGATCGTGGGGCGCGAGCGACGGCCCGAGCGCTGCAAGCGCAAGCAAGAACGACGTCAGCGTGAGCCCCAGCATCGCGCCGCGGTGAGCGAAGAAACGCGTGAGCAGCCGCGAGCCACCGGCGCGGCCGGCTCGCTTCGGTGCGGCGCTTTCCGCCACCGTCACCGCCCACCTCCGAAGCGAATGGCAGGATTCACCCACGCGTAGATCAAGTCCGTGAGCAGGTTCACCGCCACGTAAGTGAGCGCCACCGTCAGCACCACGCCTTGCACCACGGGGTAGTCGCGGGCGCGGATTCCCTCGAGCAGCAGCTTGCCCACACCCGGCCACGAAAAGATGGTCTCGGTGATGACCGAGCCGGCGAGCAACGCGCCGAACTGGAGCGCCATCAGCGTCACGATCGGAATCAACGCGTTCCGCATCGCGTGTTTCCACACCACCACCGCCGGGCTCAGACCCTTGGCCTTGGCGGTGCGGATGTAGTCCTCGCTCAGGGTTTCGAGGACGCTGCTGCGGGTCATGCGCGTGAGGATGCCGGCGAGGCCGAGGCCGAGCGTGGTCGCCGGCAGCACCAGGTTCGCGAGCCCGTCGCGCCCCGACACCGGCAGCCAGTCGAGGCGAATCGCGAACAAGAGGATGAGCATCGGTCCCAGCCAGAAATTCGGGATCGACACGCCGACGAGCGCCACGGCGCTCGATCCGTGATCGATCCAGGTGCGGGCACGCAGCGCCGCGAGGACACCCAGCGGCAATGCCACCACGGTGGCCACGAGCATCGCCGCCAGGGTGAGCTGGAACGTGGCCGGGTAGCGCTCGGCGAGAAGCTCGCTCACCGGTGTGGCCCGGCGGAAGCTGGTGCCGAGATCGCCCCGCACGAGCCCGTTCACGAAGTGGCCGTATTGGACGAGGATGGGCCGATCGAGACCGAGCGCCTTGCGCAGCTCGTCGCGCTGCGCGGGGAGCGCGGTCTCGCCGAGCATCGCGTCCACCGGATCGCCGGGCACCAGATGGATGAGCGCGAACACCAGCGTCACCACTCCCACGATTACGGGGATCGAGGTGGCGAGCCGCCGCAACAGGAACGAGGGCATCTTGTGGCGGCGTGCCGCGCGTTTCCCGCGCTCGCCGCGGCGCGAGTCTAGCTCCCGGCTGGTCCGGCAATCGTGCAAGAGCTCGGGTCACGCACCATCGTGCGTCCACCGCCGCCGCGGTTGCGCCGTCAGATGCGTGGCGCGCCGAAGCGCAGGTAGCCGAAGATCGCGAACGTCGCGAGCAGCAGCCAGCGGGTCACACGCTGACCGGTGCCGTAGCGCGTTCGCGCGCCGCACCCTTCGCAGCGGGTGCGCGTCTCGATCCAGTACGCCGAGGTCTGCCCTCCCGCCGCGAGTGCGCGCGCGTCGCGCACCAACCCGGCGCCCGCGGAGATCACCAGGCCCCACCCGAGCACTTGATGCCACACGCCGACGCCGCCGTACCACTTCGCCGCGAGCCCGATCGCGATCAAGAAGATCCCCATCGCGAAGAACCCGAGACCGATGCCGGGGTTGAACGCGCGGTGCGCACCCTCGGCGCCGCACGCCGGGCAGCGGGTGGAGGTGAGGCTGGTCACGGCGCCTCTTCCGGCGGCTCGACGTCGAGCGCACGAATCGCATCGGCGGCGGCCTCGGCGCCCTTGGCTTCGGCGTCGGCGCCGGACTTGGTGCGCTCGTAGGCGACGCCACGGGCAGCGCGAAACGCGCGTTCCCGCATCCCCGAGTTGGCCTCTCGGATCGCCTCGGCGAGCGCTCGTGCCAAGAGTTGCTTCGCGGCTTCGCGACGCTCCGCCGCGGCGCTCACTTGTCCGTCGAGCACGGGGTCGAGGTCGGCGAGTAGCGCGTCTGCCATTCGATCGATCACGTGTGCCCCTTCGCGTGGCGGTTTCGAGGCGCGACAGCGTAATCGAGTTCTCTCGGGGGTCTTCTTCCAGACCCCCGCCCCGTTCGGAGTGAATCCGACCGGGGCCCCACCCCCAAGTCGCTTCGCT
>CAYUSL010000766.1:0-2598 GCA_964447125.1 uncultured bacterium
GGGCCTCGATTGCAGACTCGATGACCGCACCGCCCGGCGTGAGTTGCGTGATGAGACTGTGTGTCCCGCCACGGCAGAACGATCGCCATGTGCGTCCGGGCGCGTGCTGTCCCGTTCCGTCGCACGAGGGTCGGCTGCATGGTCGCGCAAACGATGAGCGCCCGTGGTGAGCGCGCGCGTCGGCGACGGTCGGCTGGCGTGGGTCGACGTGCTCAAGGGCGTGTCGATCCTGTGGATCACCTACTTTCATCTGGCGCTCGAAGCGAAGCGCGTCGGCACCGTCGATCCGCTGGCGGTCGGCTATTGGGGGAAGCTCGGCGCCGTTTGCAGCGAGGCCGCGGGCACATGGGTGCTCGAGCGTGTCGAATGCCTGGCCCGCGGTCTCGCGGCGAGCACGATGCTGCTCGGATTTCACGCCGTGGGTGTGTTCTTGGTGATCGCGGGCTTCGGCCTCGCGCGAGCGCTCGGCGACGAGGCACGTCCGGTGGTCGGCTGGGCCACGTGGTATCGGCGCCGGCTGTTGCGACTCTTCCCGCTCTACTGGGTGGCCCACGCGATCGTGCTGGCGGCGGTCTTCGCGCGTCCGCCCGAATCGATCGACGCGCGACTGCTGGTGAGTCTCACGGGGCTACGCATCTGGCCCATCGAAACGATCCACGATTACCTGAACCCGGCGTGGTGGTACCTGACGCTCTTGATCGAGCTCTACCTGGTCTTCCCTTGGCTTTGGTGGTTGGCGCGGAGGATCGGGCCCACGGCGCTGGTGGTCTTCGGTGTGGCGGGCACGGCCGCCGTGCGGGGAGTGCTCTTCGCCGGCTGGCCCATCAGCAATCACTGGGCGGAAGGTGCATTCTTCGCCGGACGGATGGCGGAGTTCACGTTCGGGATGGCGCTCGGGATCGCGCATCGCCGCGATCCGCTCGCCACGGAGGCGCGGCTCTTCCGCCCGGCGGTGGTCGTCGCGGGGTTGCTCGCGCACGCGCTCGGCATCGTCAGCTATCGCTCCACTTTCGGGTATTGCTTCACCAACGCCTTGGTCGGGATCGGGCTCTTTGTGGTGCTGGCGAATCTCGCGCGGGCGCTCGAACGGTGGCGCTGGGTCGTCCGTGGCTTCGCATTCCTGGGCGCCTACTCCTACGGGATCTATCTGCTCCATCTGCCGTTCGTGATGTTCGCCGGGGGCAAGATGCACGCCTGGCCCACGAGTCACTACGTCGCAGGTGCGACGCTCGTGGTGGCGGTGGTGGTGAGAGCGTCGATGGCGGTCGAGTACGCCGTCGAGCGCGGGATCGATCGCTGGATGGGCGCGCGAAGCGAGCGACGCGCGCACGCCGTTTGACTTCCGGCTCCACGGCCCTACGTTGCCTGCCCGCGATGCACATCGCGTCGCGACGAGCAGAGGAAGCGTCATGATCACGCGCAGACCGTCCGATGAACGCGGACGAGCCGACTTCGGCTGGCTCGCGAGCCGTCACACCTTCTCGTTCGGCGAGTACCACGATCCTCGTCACATGGGTTTCCGAGCGCTTCGCGTCATCAATCAAGACGTGGTGAGCCCGAGCAAGGGCTTCGGTACCCACGGACACCGCGACATGGAGATCGTGTCGTACGTGCTCGACGGCCAGCTCGAGCACAAGGACAGCATGGGCAACGGCTCGGTGTTGGTGCCCGGCGACGTGCAGCGAATGACGGCCGGAACGGGCGTGCTGCACAGCGAGTTCAATCCCTCGCACAGCGCGCCCGTGCACTTCCTACAGATCTGGATTCTGCCCGAGCGTCCCGGGCTCACGCCCGGCTACGAGCAGAAGAACTTCTCGCGCGCGGAACGTGAAGGACGCCTGCGCTTGGTGGGGGATCGCGACGGCACCGAGGGCGCCGTCACGATCCACCAAGACGTGCGGCTCTATGCCGGTCTGCTCGCGGCGGGCACGCGCGTGAGCCAGGCGCTCACACCCGGACGGCATGCGTGGGTGCAGGTGGCGCGTGGCAGCGTGACGGTGAGTGGCGAGCGGCTGGGCGCGGGAGACGGTGCAGCCGTGAGCGACGTGCGCGAGCTCGAGCTCGACGCGCAAACGGACGCCGAGGTTCTGCTCTTCGATCTCGCGTGAATGGGCTGCCTCCGCTGAGCGCGTGCGAACGCGCTCAGCCGGCAGCAGCGCGCAGCTCTTCGTCGGCCGCGGGGCGCACGATGACCGGTCCGAACTTGGCGGGAAACTTCCCCATGTTCGCCTGGTAGATCTCGGCGAGCTTTCGCATGTCCGCTTCGATGTCGCCCGTCGGCATGAACGGCGGCAGCACGGTGCCGATCTTGCGGCCGTAGTCGAGCACCGAAGGTACGATCGGCACGCCCGCCTTGAGGGCGATGTAATAGAAGCCGCTCTTCCAGTAGTCGGTGCGCTTGCGCGTGCCCTCGGGTGGCACCGCCAGCACCAGCTCGTCGGTCTGGGCGAAGGCACCGGCCATCTGGTCGACCATGTTCTGTGGCGAACGGCGATTGATCGGCAGCGCGCCGAGCTTCTTCAGGAACCAGCCGAACGCACCTTTGACGATGTTGTCCTTCACCATCCAGCGGAGCTTCATGTCCAGCACGAACGACAT
>CAYUSL010000767.1:0-2593 GCA_964447125.1 uncultured bacterium
CAATACGGCGGCACGATCCTCGACGCGGACGTGGTGCGCGCGTCAGGCGAGCCCGGCAACGACCAGTTCGAGGAGCTGGCGTTGATGGTGAACCTCGAATCCACGCTGCGTCCGACGGACATCGAGATCGTCTCCGATGGCAGCGACGGTGGGCCCGCGGTCATTCGCGTGACCGGCGTCGACGACCTTCTCGATTCGCTGAACTTCTCGTCGCAGGTGCAGGCGCTGGGCGGCGGCATCGTGAAGCTGCCTTCGGCGTACGACGATCACGACCTACCCGTCAGCATCGCCACGGAGTACTCGCTGGCACCCGGGTCGAACGTCGTGGAGATCCGCACCACGGTGCGCAACGACGCGAGCGGACGCAAGCCGCCGACTCTCCACATTCCCATCGGCGACTTCCTGAGCGGCTCGGGCCGGCTCGAGGCGTTCGTTCCGGGTCTCGGTTTCGGCGGCAATCTCACCGGCGAGCTGACGTTGCGCGGTGAGACGGACTTCGTTGCGTTCACGGGCATCGAGGAAGGCCGCGGCGTGAGCTACGGCTACGCGCCCGCGCTCTCGGGCGGCAACACCAGCGTGAGCGCGTCCGGGCTTCACTTCGTGCTCGCGGGCAACAAAGTCTTGAAGCTCTTGCTCGGCCTCGAAGATCCGCAATTCGACGTCGCGCCCGGCGAGTCGGCGCTCTTGCTTCGCTACTTCGTGGTGGGCAACGGAGACGTCGGCTCGGTTCAGGGTCCGCTGCACGAGCTTCTGGGCGCGCGCCACTCCAGCGTGCGAGGTCGCGTCACCGTCGACGGCCAGCCGCTGGCTGGCGCACGCGTCGCGGCGCTCGCCACTTGGGGAGTCCCGGACCAGGCGAAGTGGAACGTGGTGAGCTCGTTCCAAACGGACGAAAACGGCGAGTTCGCTGGAACGTTGCCGGCGGAGCGCTATGTGTTGGAGGTCGACGCCACTGGCTACCCGTGGGACGGCGGCAGCACGCCGACACAGCACGAGATCGACCTGTTGGACGGCGGTACCGCGGACGTCGAGCTGACGCTACCGTCCACCGGCCATCTGCGCGTTCACGTGGCCGATGGGCCGACAGGCACGGCGCTGCCGGCCAAGGTGAGTCTCGTCGGCAAAGATCCGAGCCCGCCCGCGGCGCAAGATCAGGATCTGCCACTGCTCGCGAATCGCGCGGGCCTCTTCCGCGACGTTACGGGGGATCCGCTCCCACACGGCCTCTCGCGAGTGCTTTTCGTGGACCTGAGCGGCGACTCGGGCGACGTGCTGGTCGAGCCCGGGCGCTATCGCGTGGTGGTCTCGCGCGGCCCCGAATACTCGACCCACGACGAGGTGGTGGACGTTCGCGCCGGCAACACCACCAGCGTGGACGCCAAGCTCACCCGCGTGGTGGACACCTCGGGCTTCGTGAGCGCCGACTTCCACCAGCACCTCATCAACAGCTTCGACTCCAACATCGCCATCGAGCAGCGCATCCGCACCCACCTCGGCGAGGGGCTGGAGCACGCCGTCTCCACCGATCACGATTTCCTCACCGACTTGGCGCCCACCATCCACGCCATGGGCGCGGACGCTTGGGTGAGCGCTGGCATCGGCGAGGAGATCACTTCGCCAGACTACGGCCACTTCAATGCGTGGCCACTCACGATCGACGCCACCAAGATCGACGGCGGTGCCCTCGATTGGGGCGGCGGGCGCCAGGCCGCACCCGGGAAGAACTTCCCGTCGCAGGGTGCGTTCGCGATGACACCGGGCGAGATCTTCGCGGCGATCCGGGACAACATCTTGGACCGCGATTCCGCAGCAGAAGTGGTGCAGATCAACCACATCAACGACTCGATCGGCATGTTCGAGCTGCTCGGCGTCGACACCCGCACGCTCTCGACATCCGGGTTCACCGCCGCACACCCGCCCGCGACGTTTCGGCTCCCCGGCGAGCCTGGCGCCAACTTCTTCGATTCGCGCTTCGACGCTCTCGAGCTCCTGATCCAGTCGGATGCCGACTCGATCACGCGCTTCCTCGATCAGAATTTCGGCGACTGGACCAACCTGCTCGACGCCGGCATCGTGAGCACGGCCACCGGCAACTCGGACACCCACACACAGCACAAGGTTCCCGTCGGCTCGCCCCGCAACTTCGTCGCTTCCAGCACCGATTCACCCGCGGGAGTGAACGCGCAGGAGATCGCCGATTCGGTGCGCGGTGGTCACGTGGTGATGTCGAACGCGCCGTTCGTGTCGGTTCGCCTGGTGGACGCCGCCACCGGCGACGAAGCGAGCCTCGGCTTCGGCAAGAAGCGCGTGGTGGCTGCTGCCGATGGCCACGTCACGCTCGAGATCCGCGTTCAGTCGCCGACCTGGGCGGCGTACGACGAGGTCGCGATCTATCGCAACGCGGCCTCCACCGCCACCGACGAGGACGGCGACCCCGCGACCCCGCCGTACTACAAGCCGATCCCGGAGCGCGTTCGCACCCGCGGCACCGATCTGACGGTCGAGACCGTCGCGGTCGGAGGAGCCAGCCGTCTCGAAAGCACGCTCACCGAGACCTTCGAAGGCCTCACCGAAGACGCGTGGTTCGTGGTGC
>CAYUSL010000768.1:0-2593 GCA_964447125.1 uncultured bacterium
GCGGCGCCCAGCATCTCGGCGTGCCAGTAGCGGCGCTGGTAGCGCTCGGCGGCGTCGCCCAGGGTGAAGCGCGAGCCTTCCTCCGGCTTCCACTCGTTGCCACTCGCCCGATAGCGGCCGGAAAGCACGCCCGACGCGAGCGGCGTGTACGCGATCACGCCCAGACCCTGATCGCGGCAGAGCGGCAGCAGCTCGATCTCGGGGTCGCGAAAGAGCAGGTTGTAGCGAGGCTGCAAGCACGAGAAGCGGTGCAGCCCGAGGCGATCGCTGGTGCCGAGCGCCATCGCCAGCCGCCACGCGGGGAAGTTCGAGGCGCCCACGTAGCGCGCCTTGCCGGATCGCACCACGTCGTCGAGCGCGCGCATCGTCTCTTCGATGGGCGTGACGGGATCGAAGGCGTGGCATTGATAAAGATCGACGTGATCCGTCTGCAGGCGGCGCAGGCTCGCGTCGATCGATTCCAGGATGTGGCGCCGCGAGAGCCCTTGGTCACGCGGTCCCGGGCCGACGGGCATGCGGCATTTGGTGGCGAGCACGAAGTTCTGGCGCTTGCCGCGCAACCAGCGGCCCACGATCTCCTCGGTGACGCCCGGATTCACGACGCCGATCGGATAGCTGTCGGCGGTGTCGATGAAATCCACACCCAGCTCGGCGGCGCGATCGAGGATGCGGATGGCCGTGGGCTCGTCGACCTGCGAGCCGAAGACCATCGTGCCGAGACAGATCTCGCTCACGAAGAGACCGGTGTTGCCCATTCGTCGCGTTTGCATGGCGGGAATCTAGCGCGTCGGACGGGTTCGTCTCGACTCGGATCGCAGCAGGGGCCACCGAGGGACCGGTGGCCCTCCCTGCCACGATCGGTGCGTCCGGGTTGCCGCAGCGCTGGATGCGGAGTGGGGTTTGCGCGCTCGAAACCACGACGGTAGCCTCGCCCGCGTGGATGCGCCGCGCCCTTTCGACGAGGCGATCGCCGACGTTCGCGTCGAGCTCAAGCGCGTGCTCGGTGCCGAGCGGTTGAAGGCGCTTCACGAGCGCACACCGTGGCGGCACGCTGCCGTGGCCTGCCGTCAGATCGTGATCGGCACGCTCGCGGTGTTTGCGATCTTGCGCTGGCCGGAGCGCGCGTGGGTGTGGGTGCCGGCGTCGATCGCGATCGGCTTCGTGGTGTTTTCGTTCACCGTGCTGCTTCACGAGGTGGTGCATCGCACTGTCTTCCGTGAAGCCGGCTCGCGCTGGAACCGCTGGTTGGGCCACCTTTACGCGGCGCCGAGCGGCCTCTCGCAATCGCAGTTCACCCGCTGGCACCTCGATCATCACGAATGGCTGGGCACGCCGAGCCGCGATCCCAAGCGCCGCGAGCTCACACCCAAGATCGTGAAGCGTTGGTACAAGGCGCTCTACCTCACGCCGGCTTTATTCCCCATCTACTTCCGCGCCGCGCGCCGTGCCGCGGTCGAGTACGAGCCTGCGCTGAGCGCGGCCATCGCTCGCGAGCGCCGCGTGGCCATCGCACTTCACCTCGGTGTGGCCGCGTTGCTGTGGTGGCAGCTCGGCTTCACGATGGCCGCGAAGCTGCACCTGCTGCCCGTGCTCGTCGTCTTTCCGGTGGTGTTCACGCTCAATCGCCTCGGCCAGCACTACGACGTCGAGCCGGCGGACCCGGCGCGCTGGGGCACGCTGATGCGGAAGAGCCCGCTCGCGTGGGACTGGCTCTATCTGTGGTCGAACCATCACCTGGAGCACCATTACTTCCCCGGTGTGCCGTTCTACCGATTGACCGCGCTGCGCGCCGCGCTGGACCCTTGGTTTCGCGCCCGCGGCGTTCCCGAGCGAGGCTACGCCGAGCTGGTGTGGAGCTGGCTCGGTTGCAATCGCATTCCCCACACCAATTGGACCACGCCATGATCCGCGTTCCCGAGTCCGAGCTGATGAGCGAGGCCGAGCAAGCCCGCGCTTACTCGGCCGCCGATTTCTCCGAGCCGCACGAGGCCTTCGTGCGCCATTTCGGCGAGCGCTTTCCTCGCTTCACTGCCGGCGAGGTGCTCGATCTGGGTTGCGGGCCGGCGGATGTGACCACGCGCTTCGCCCGAAACTATCCGGCGACTCGCGTGCTCGGGATCGACGGCTCGCGGGAGATGCTCGCGGAAGGTGCGCGCCGCGTCGCATCCCATCCTGCGGGCTCGCGGGTCACGCTGCGCGAGCTCTTCCTGCCGAGCGACGCGCTGCCGTGCGCGAGCTTCGACGCGGTGATCTCGAACAGCATGCTGCACCACCTGCGCGAACCCGCGGTGCTCTGGTCGCAGGCCGTCGCGGCCGCTCGCCCCGGTGCGCCGATCTTCGTGATGGATCTGATGCGCCCGCCCGACTTGGCGACAGCCGAGCGCTTCGTCGCGCTTTACGCCGGTGACGCGTCGCCCGTGCTGCAGCAGGACTTCTTCGCGTCGCTGGTGGCCGCGTACGAGATCGACGAGGTGCGCGCTCAGCTCGCGGCCGCGGGGCTCGGCCACCTCAACGTCGAGGCAGTGAGCGATCGCCACCTCGCCGCGTGGGGCTGTGCGCCGAGTCGTTCGTAGTTGCCTCCGCGGCCGCCCAC
>CAYUSL010000769.1:0-2592 GCA_964447125.1 uncultured bacterium
TCGTGCGTCTTCGATCCCTTGAGATCCGCCATTGCATGTCCCCTTGGCTCACTCGTGCGAGTGAGGCGTCGTTGGTAGGAAGGATTGAAGGTGAGAATAGCGCTCGGGTCGGTCGTGTCAACACGACACCGAGTGTCGTTTGTGATCGTGGCGTGGGCGTGTCGCCGGTATTTCGGCTCACTCGGTGGGCAGCGTCTGCGTGTATGCGAGCAGGTCGCCTTGTGCGGCGAGCGTGGTGACGCCGTTCTCGATGGCGCCGGGCATCGCGGTGCCGGGAACGCCCCAGCGAATCTGGTGCAACGTCTTCCAGGGTTCGGCGCGGGCGCGGGTGCCGACGTAAGCGGGCGTGCCCGAGTCCGCGAGGTCGATGCTCTTGCCGTCGTTCCCGTGGCAGAGCGCGCACTGGCCGACGTGTGGCGTGGCGGTGGACGTAGCGGCTGCGTAGAGCGCCGCGCCGCTCGCCGCATCGCCGGTTGCAGCGCCGTTGGGCGCGATGACCTCGCGGGTGTCCACCAGGCCTTCGCGCAGCAGCCGCACCAGCGCACCGATCGCGTTGTCGTTCAGGTAGGTGCCGAACGCGTGGTCGGAGCCGCTCAGCGCAGAGCCGCCCGATGCGGGCGGTGTGCCGCTCTTGATCGCGTCGAAGAGCTCTTGGTTCGTGCGCCCGGGAGCGCGGTCGATCACGCCAGCCACTCCGGTGAAGTGCGGTCCCGTCGCGTACGCACCCTCGGAGCCGGCGTAATCCCAGCCGTGGCATTCCTGACAGCGCCACGTGGTGGAGCCGGTTTGCGTGCCGTGCGTGTCGGAATAGAGGGAGAACGTTTCGGTCGGCTCGGATCCACCGGTGGGAATCCACCACGTGTCCCAGAGCAAGCCGCCCAGCCGCAGATCGCTTCCCGAGACGTTGAGGTCCGTGCTCGTGGGGTTGTTGTCGTAGTTGGTGCCGCAGCCGGCGGCGCTGACCGCCGCGAGCAGTGCCGTCACGAGAGCCGTGCGGCGCAAGGAACGACGACGCGACGTCACGCGCACGCGACCTCCTCGGGCATGGGTAAGGCGGATTCGGCGTCGAAGTCCAGCGAATCGACGTGACCGGCGCTCAGTCGCCTCGCGCCCGCGACGCCGATCATCGCGGCGTTGTCGGTGCAAAAGCGCATGGGTGGGATGAGCACGCCGAAGCCGCGCGCCTCGGCCTCGCGCCGGAAGCGCTCCCGCAGCGGCCCGTTTGCTGCCACGCCGCCGGAGAGGATCACCCGCTCGGCACGGGTCCGTTCCAGCGCAGCGAGGGTCTTCGCGACCAGGACGTCGACGACGGCGGCCTGAAAGGATGCGGCGAGATCCGCGCGCCGCGCTTCGACGCCGTCCGGTCCGAGCTCGCGCGTGACCGTGAGGACCGCGGTCTTGAGGCCGCTGAACGAGAAATCGAGATGCGCGCGATCCACGGTGGGGCGTGGGAAGCGGAAGGCCTCCGGGTCGCCGCTTTCCGCGGCTTTTTGCACGGCGGGTCCGCCCGGATAACCGAGCCCGATGAGTCGCGCCACTTTGTCGAAGGCCTCGCCCGCTGCGTCGTCGAGGGTGCGGCCGAGCCGTTGGTACCGGCCGAAGCGCTCGGCGTGGAAGAGCGACGTGTGGCCGCCCGACACGATGAGCGCCACGGCGGGGAAGACCGCGTCGTCGGGGTGGTCGAGGAGCGGCGCCAGAAGGTGCCCTTCGACGTGATGCACGCCCACCAGCGGCAACCCACGAGCCCAGGCCAGAGCTTTGGCGAAGTGGATGCCGACCAGCAACGAGCCCACCAAGCCCGGGCCACGCGTCACGGCGATTCCGCCGATGTCGTCGAGTGTGAGCGCCGCATCCGCGAGCGCGCGCTCGACCACCGGGCGGATGTGCTCCACGTGGCGTCGCCCGGCGATCTCGGGCACGACGCCACCGTACGGCTGATGTGCGGCGATCTGGCTCTCGACGACGTTGGCGAGCAGCGCACGCCCGTCGTCGCCGATCACCGCCGCGGCGGTCTCGTCGCAGCTCGTCTCGATGGCCAGCACTTTCATCGGCGAATGAGGGTGCCACCCCGCCCCGAAGACCGGCAACCGCCCGCGAACGATGATGCTTTCGGGCGCACCCCGTGACGCTGTACGTTGACGTCCGTCCTGGGCACGGGGTGCTAAGAGCGATGACGGCCACCACCACGACCACCTTCTGTCGCATCTGTGAATCGCTCTGCGGTCTCGCTGTTTCGGTGGAGGGCGGTCGAGTCGTTCACATCGCGCCCGACGCCGAGCACGTCGCGACGCGCGGCTTCGCGTGCGTGAAGGGTCTCGAGCAGCACCGACTCTTCGCCTCGCCCGATCGCGTGCTGCGGCCGGCCAAGCGGATGGGCGCAACCTGGCAGGACGTGTCGTGGGATCAGGCGCTCGGCGACATCGGTGCGCGGGTGCGTTCCATCGTGGACCAGCACGGTCCCGACTCGGTCGCGATGTACGTCGGCACGGCCGCCGGCTTCGGCGTGCTCCACCCGATCTTCGCGCAGGGATTCATGACGGCGATCGGCTCGAAGAGCATGTACTCGTCCGCCACCCAGGACTGCGCGAACAA
>CAYUSL010000770.1:0-2578 GCA_964447125.1 uncultured bacterium
GAGGTGTGCGACGGGGTCGCGGAAGCATCGCTCGTCACTCTCGCGGTCTGACGGCGAGCCCGCCTGCGGCTCGATCTCACGCGCGGCGACGCCTCGGGAGGTCAGAATCGCGAGGTTCGGATCGCTGCGATCAGGGACCCGCGACGAGCACCCAGCGCCTCACGCTCGCCGCTCGCCTCGACGATCACCAGCGTGTCGCCCCGCACGAAGAGCCCCACGAGGTAGCCGTACGAGCGAGTACCGAGCGGCGCCGCGAGATCGAGCAGGGTTCCGGGTTCGTCGCCGGCATCGGCGAGCGCTTCCTCGGCGATGAGGGCGTAGCCGGCTCCGCGCATGCGCGCGGCGAGCGCTTCCTTCCAGAACGCCAGCGACGCTTCGCCGGGGTTCGGCTCTCGGCGTACGCGATACACGACGCCCTCGGCGCTCACCGCACGGAAGGCACCGTCTCCCGCCGCGGTGTAAGCAGCGAATCCAAGCGGAGTCGTCGGTTGCGTGACGGCGCAGTCGACGAGCGCCAGCAGCGCGGCGAGAAGCAGCAGCCGCGTGGCCCAGCGGATGGCGAATGGACGTGCGTCGGGGCCGTCAGCATCAGCGTGCATGGCGGAAGCTCTCCACGAGGTCGGACAGGCTGAGCGTGTTCATCCACGCGAACGACGACTCGCCGACGTTCGGTGCCACGCGGGTCTCGATCGAGCGAAAAACGACGGACACGCGGGCGAACGCGGCGCGATGGCGCAGCACGTTGAGCTCGCCTCGGCCTTCCTCGATGCGGCCGATCAGCTCCACCATCTGCTTCTCGATCGCCACGACAGCTTCGGGATTCGCTGTCGCGAGGACCGAGCGATAGCGCGTCAGCATCTCGTGACGTGAGGCGAGCTTCGCGTCGAGCTCGGCCATCTCGGCGCCGATGTCGTCGCTCGCGTAGTCGTGATCCACGAGCACGCCGAGTGCGCCCACCGCGCGGATCACACCGTCGACCTCGGCGCTCGGGACGCGCAACGTGACCTGATCGTCGCTCCAGCGCGCGAAGTAGCCGCCGTGTGACTCGGTCCAGCGCACCACCAGCTCGGCGGCGGCGCGCGGCTCGGGCACTCGGGCGGAGAGCGACACGACGATCGCGGTCCGCGGTGGTGGTGCGGCTTCGGATGCCGCGTGCACCGAGGTGGTGTCTGCAGCGCTCGCGAACGCAAGGATTGCTGCTGCGAGAGACGGGGCGGCTCGCATCACGGCACTCCTGCGCGCAGCGTGGCCAGCACGGCGTCACCGTGCCGGTCGCGTTCGCGCTCGGAAGGAAAGAAGGCCTCCACCAGGTCGAGCTGGTCGTGGAGCGCACGCACTGCGACCAGGTAGCGATACGGATCGCTGCCGCGCTCGGTGAGTTCGAGCACCTGGAAATCGCCTTCGGTGTGGACGGCGACGGAGGCGAAGCCGGGTTCCAAGCGGCTGCGGATCGCTTCCACCCAGAAGGCGGTATCTCCGCGGGGGTCGTTGGCGCGTCGGCTCGCCCACATCGTGGTGCGGTCGGCCGCCTCTACCCGGAACAGGCCGTTGGGGGAGAGCAACACGAAGCCTTCCGGAACGGGGAGGGTCAGCCGCGAGCCGGCCTCGGCCACCTCGAATCGAGCTGCACCCAGCGCGTGGATCCAGCGCAGGCCGGCGATGTCCGTGTCGGCCGGATTCTCGACCACCGGCGCGAACGGGCGCACATCGAGCGTGATGGTGGAGAGCGCACCGAGGGTGGCGAGTGTCGTGAGCTGGGTTTCGAGCACGTCGATCTCCTCGACGACTTGCTCCAGCTCCTTCAGGATCGTGACGCGATCCTTCTCGTCCTTCGCGTGTGCGAGCAGCACTTGCAGCCGCTCGCGGGTGGCGCGAAGCGTCGCCAGCCGCAGATCGGTATCGCGATACGAATCCGAGATGTCTTCGACGCTGACGTTCTTGTGGAGCAACGTGCCGAGCGCCTGGACCGCGTCGAAGATTTCCTGGAAGCGCGCGACGGGAACGCGCAGCACCACGTGCAAATCGCGGGCGTGCTCGATGTAACCGCCGCTTGCGGTGGCGAGCGTAGACGCTTTCGCGATCACCTCCGCCGGAGCAGTGACCTGAAGCTCGAGGAACCCGGTGTAGTGGAGCAGTCGCCGGTCGATGGGCTTGGGCACCGTGGAATCGAGATCGAACGCGAGCCCGCTCGGCGATGCGCTCGCAGCCGCGGTATCGAAGGGCGCTGCGCTGAACCCCTTGCCGAAGGCCTTCTTCGACACGGACGAATCGTCTGCGTCCGTCGCGAGGGCCGCGCTGGTCATGCCGCGAGCGAACGCATCAGTGGGCGCTTGCTCTTTGCCACAGGATCCGAGGGTGAGCGCCACCAGCGCCGGTGCCAGGTGAAGAAGTCGCCACCCACTGCGTGAGCTCGTTTGTCCGTCGTCGTTTCGTCGCATGCTCACAGAAGTAGCGCCGCGCTCACGAGCGTCGGTGGAGATTCGGTCCCCGCTCGATCACGACTCGGTCACGGCTTGAACGCCTGCTCCGGCGCGTGCGAGCCTCTCGGCCGTTCCGCACGCAGGAGGGCTCCCACCGT
>CAYUSL010000771.1:0-2576 GCA_964447125.1 uncultured bacterium
GCGCCAACGTGTTCCGGGCGCGCGGCGGTCTCAACGGCGTGTTCCGCATCATTCCCCCCGAGATCCCGACCGTCGAGTCGCTCGGTCTGCCAGCCAAGGTCAGGGAGTTCGTCGCGTACCCGCACGGGCTGGTGCTTATCACCGGGCCGGCGGGCCAGGGAAAGACCTGCACGCTCGCGGCGCTGGTGCGCCTGCTCAACGAGAGCGCAGCAAGCCACGTGCTCACGATCGAAGATCCGATCGAGTTAGTCCATCCCCGCAGCCGAGCCCTCATCAACCAGCGCGCCGTGCGCCGCGACACCGAGAGCTTCGCCTCCGCGTTGCGGGCGGCGCTGCGCGAGGATCCGGACGTGATCATGATCGGTGAGCTGCGCGATGCCGAGACCATCTCGAACGCGATTCGCGCCGCCGAGACGGGACACCTGGTGTTCGGCACGCTCATGACCACGTCGGCGCACAAGACCGTGGACCGGGTCATCGATGCGTATCCGGCGAACCAGCAGGCTCAGGTGCGAACCATGCTGTCCGAATCGCTACGCGCCATCGTGTCGCAGAAGCTGGTCCGCAGGGCGGATGCGAACGGGATGGTGGCCGCCACCGAGATTCTCATCGCGACACCACCGGTGGCCAACCTGATCCGCGAGGCCAAGACGTTCCAGATCCCCTCGGTGCTCCAGACCGGGCGCGGCCTCGGCATGCACCGGCTGGAGGAATCGCTGCGCGACCTGGTGAAGCTCAACACGATCACGGCCGAGGCCGCGCTCGAGAAGGCGAACGATCCGCGCACGCTGCGCGAGCTGCTGGGGATGCGGCCATGAGCAACGCGATTCACTCCCTCATCCGCGAGCTCAAGGAACGGCGCGGCTCCGATCTTCACCTCTCGCCCGGCTACCCGATCATGATGCGGCTGGACGGCGAGCTCGCCGAACGTGACTCGACGGTGCTCACCCCGGCGCACACCCGCGGTTGGATCGAGATCCTGCTGGATGCCCGGCTACGTGCCGATTTCGAGCGCACGGGCGAGGCAGATTTCGCGATCGAGGTGCCGAACGTGGCGCGCGCACGCGCCAACGTGTTCCGAACCCAACGCGGCTGGGCCGGCGTGTTCCGGCTGATCCCCGAGCAGATCCCCTCGGTGGAAGACCTCGCGCTGCCGCCGGCGATCCAGGGCATCGCGAAGCTGCGCAGTGGAATGGTCCTGGTCACCGGCCCCACAGGCAGCGGCAAGAGCACGACGCTCGCGGCGATCATCGACGCCATCAATCGCGAGCGCGAGGCGCACATCCTGACCATCGAGGACCCGATCGAGTTCGTGCACCCCAATCGACGCTCCCACGTCACCCAGCGCGCCGTCGGGGTGCACGCGCCGTCTTTCGCCGAGGCGATCCGCGCCGCCGGCCGCGAGGATCCAGACGTGATCCTGGTGGGCGAGATGCGCGACCTCGACACCATCTCGCAAGCGCTCACCTGCGCCGAGTTCGGCATCTTGGTGTTCGGCACGTTGCACACGAACTCGGCATCCAAGAGCGTCGACCGGATCGTGGACAGTTTTCCGGCGGATCAGCAGAGCCAGGTCCGTTCGATGCTCGCCGAGTCGCTGAAGTTCGTGGTCGCACAGCGGCTGATGCGAGCCAAAGAAGGGTCCGGACGCGTGGGCGCGTTCGAGATCCTGATCTCGAGCCCCGCAATCGCGAACTTGATCCGCGAGGGCAAGACCGCCCAGCTCCAGAGCGTGATGCAAACCGGGACGCAGGCAGGCATGCAGACCATGGATCAAGCGATCGCCAAGCTGGCGGCCGCAGGCAAGGTCAGCATGGAGGATGCG
This sequence comes from uncultured bacterium, assembly GCA_964447125.1. GTDB lineage: Bacteria > JADJOY01 > JADJOY01 > JADJOY01 > JADJOY01 > JADJOY01. The sequence goes on from CAYUSL010000771.1 coordinate 1,826, forward strand.
ATGGAGAGCGCGAGCGATCCCGTGGCGCTGCAGCGCGCGGTAGGTGGCGCTGGCGCGCCCATGGGCAGTGCCACGACCGCTGGTCCCCGTCCGAGCCCGACCGCCGCAAGTTCCGGTACCCGCCCGCCGGGTACCCAACCGCCCGGCACGCGCTCGGGCGGGACGGGTGGGCCTGGACGGCCGCCGGGAACCGGACGCTGAGGGGTGCGAGCCTGAGCTATCGTCGCGAGTCGCGCGTGCACGTTACGCGCTGCGGGAGGATCGATGGAGTCACGGAGCAGCCTCTACGTCGGCAAGGATCACGTCGCGCTCACGCTCCACCTGCACGGTGGCACCGTCCTCGACGGCGGCGTGTTTCTGTTCCCCGAAAGCGGACCGGGTGTGTTCCTGTGGTCCCGGCTGGTCCAGTTCATGAACGATCCCAGCCCCTACTTTCCGTTCCAGGCGCGTGACGGCGGAATCGTCCTCATCACCCGGCGCGCGGTGATGCGCGTGACGGTCACCACGCCCGAAGCGAACGACGAAGATCCCACCATCTACTTCGTGACCGTTGCCCGGGCGCGATTCTTGCTCACCGACGGCACTTCCATCGATGGTCGCGTGTTCATCGATTCGAAGCCGCCCAACGTCCGCGTCAGCGACTTCCTCTGCAAGCCCGAGCCGTTCTTTCACGTGGTCGACGATCGCGGCCACGAGATTCTCAACAAGGTTTCGGTGCCGCTCGTCTATCCACTGCCTGAATGAGCGCCGC
>CAYUSL010000772.1:0-2569 GCA_964447125.1 uncultured bacterium
CGAGCGAAGCTCTGCTTCGAACGTTGCGCCGCGTGCTCGATGCCGAGCCGCGACCCTCGAGCACGGCGTGACGAGCCGAGGTTCCGAACGATGAGCCTCTATTCCTCGTTCTGGTTGGTGCTCGGTGGCACGGTGGCGCTCATGGGCGTGGACCTCGCCACTGGCCTGACCGGCAGGCGTGTCGCGCACCTGATCGCTGTGGGCTTCACGGTGGTGGGGCTGGTGCTCGCCATCGTGCTCGCGGTGCGCCTGGGGCACGACGTCGTCTTCGATCCGCTCGCCCAGGGTATCCACCGCACCCTGGCGCGCAGCGTGGTGGTGTTGCTGGTGCCGATCGCGGTCAGCGGCGCGGCCATCCTCGCGCGAAATGGCGCCAAGGCCCGGCGCTTCCACCGGCGGGTCGCCTTCCTCACCGCGGCGGTGGCGGTGGTGGCACTCGGCACCGGGCTGTGGATGAAGAGCACCGGCCGCCCGAAGACCGACGTGTCCGCCAGTGCGCCGGCATCGATCGCGCGCTGAGCCCACGCCGCGTCAATCGGCTACCGCGCCTGGCACCGGGCAGGTCACCACGTTCGACGCGGCTGGCAGAACGGCGTCGCCGAGCTGTAGTGCGATCGCCGTGGTGCCTCGCGGCAGCGCGAGCTTGGAGCTCGTGAGCGCCAGCGTGCCACGGGTATCGCCATCGAGATCGACGGCGATCGATGCGTCGCAGCTCGCGGTGGTGCCCGGAACCGCCGCGTTGCACGTGAGCGGCTCGGCGCTTCCTTCGGCGACCAACGTCAGTGCACCGCCGCGAACGTCGCCGTTGCCGTCCTGGAAGTCGACGCGAATCGCCAGCGCGTACACGCCGGCGTCTGGGTCGAGCCGATCCACGCGGCACGCCGGCTCGCCGAGGGCGGGCGCGCACGCCGTACCGGGAAGCGACCAGCACGCGTAGCGGTCGAAGGCGTCGCGCGTGGCGAGCCAGCGATCCAGCGTGAGCGCGCGCGCCGTGCTCGACGTTCGCCACGCGATCAGCACGCGACCGTCGTCTGGGTCGCCGTCCCGATCGCGCACCGTGCCGCTCACGCTGCCGCCCGGCTCGTCATTCGTCGCATCGAGCAACACCGCTTCGTATCCGCCCCCTGCGCCCGCGCGTTCGCAGCCGTGCGCCCTGCATGGCGCACCGCGCGTCCGCGCCAAGCGCGCGCCGTGCGTGAGTCCTCGTGGGCCGACCCGCGCGCCGATCTGCGCGATCTCGGCCAGCAGGAGGGAATCGGCTAGCATCAGCGCCGCGACGAACCCCGCTGCCGCCGCCGAGTGCTCGCTTGCGCGAGCGAGCTTCGCTGCAGCGCTACCCCGAGAGGCGCGTCCAGCGCCGGGAGACGTGGATGAAGATCGAAAACGGCCGGATCGTCTCGCTCGATTACCGGCTGCACCTCGGCGATGGCGACATCGTCGACGAGAGCGTGCCCGGCGATCCGCTCGTGTATCTGCACGGCGCTGGCCAGGTGGTGCCGGGGCTGGAGCGCGGGCTCGAAGGACTGATCGCCGGCGACGAGCGCAACGTGGTCGTGGAGCCGCGAGACGGATACGGCGAGTACCAGCCCGATGGCCTACAGGAAGTCCCGCGCAACGCCTTTCCGCGCGACGTCCAGCTCGAGATCGGCCAGCAATTCGAGGCCCGTTCGCCGGACGGCGACACGTTTCCGATGATCGTGAAGGAGCTGCGCCGCGAGTCGATCGTGGTCGACCTCAATCACCCGCTGGCCGGTCGCACGCTCCACTTCGACGTGCGGGTGATCGCGGTGCGCATCGCCACCCAAGCCGAGCTCGCCCACGGCCACGCCCACGGCCCCCACGGCGGCCACGAGCACTGAAGCGGCGCCGAGAGTGCCGTAGTACGCTCGCACCCGATGAACGAGCCCGCGAAGAAGGCTGCGACCTACGACGATCTCGAGCAGGTGCCGGATCGGTTCCTGGCGCAGATCATCGACGGCGAGCTGATCGTGCTGCCGCGGCCGGGGGCTCGGCATCAGCGAGCGTCATCGATTCTCGGCTCGGGCCTCGGCGGGCCATTCGACCTCGGGTCGGGCGGCCCCGGAGGCTGGTGGATTCTGGACGCCCCCGAGCTTCATCTCGGACGCGACATCCTGGTTCCCGACCTGGCGGGGTGGCGGCGCGAGCGCATGCCCGTGGTTCCGGACGCCGCGTACTTCGAGCTGGCGCCGGATTGGATCTGTGAAGTCCTTTCGCCATCCACCGCCGGCATCGACCGCATCCGGAAGCTCGACATCTATGCTCGCGAGCGCGTCTCGTTCGCGTGGCTCATCGATCCGCGGGCGCGAACGCTCGAAGTGTTCCGGCGCGACGGCGCCACGTGGGTTCGTGTTGCCGCCCACGAAGGTGACGTGAGCGTGCGTGCGGAACCCTTCGACGCCGTCCCGCTGGATCTCGCCCCGCTTTGGTCCGGCTTCGCACCCACGCCGCCCGACGCGGTGTGAGTCGCTCACCCGACGCGAAAGCGAGACATCGTCAGTTCCCCAGGTAGATCGAGTACGCGGCGACGAGGCCGATGACGCTCGCGGGT
>CAYUSL010000773.1:0-2566 GCA_964447125.1 uncultured bacterium
CCCTGACGAACGATCCAGTTGACACAAGTCGATCCATAGAAGACCCCCGAGGTAACATCGCGACTTTCGCAGACCTCGCCTTGGCGAGATCTGCGAACCATTCAGTTCGCGATCGGCAGCACGAGCTGCGACGGATGGGTCGCGTCGTGGAAGATCGTGTTCTGCGCCACGAGGTAGGGCGCGCTGGCGTCGTAAATCGTGCCGCCATCGTTGCGGTTCGCGTAGTAGCGCGGATAATTCGACGAGCTCACCACCACCCGGATCTTGTGACCGGCCTTGAAGCTGATGGCGGTGGCGGGCAAGTCCACCTGGAACGAGTAGACGCTTCCTGGTGTGAGGAGCTGCTGCTGATTCACGCCGTTGCGAAAGCGACCCTTACGCACGCCGTCGGTGATGAGCATGGACGTGCCGTCCGGTGCCACGTCGGTGAGGCGCACCGCGAAATCCGTGTCGGTGCGGTCCGATGAGGCGTAGAGCACGAGGCTCGCCTTGCCCGCCAGGGTGACGTCGCTCGCGAGCGTGGCCGAGGTGAACGTGATGACGTCGCCGCGGCTCTCGACCGACGCCTGATCCTGTGGGCCGCTCGGCATGACGTCTTCCTGGAAGTTCGCACCGCCGACCGTGGGCGAGGGATCCGCGGGGTCGTACGTGAAGCCCGTTGTGGCCAGCGATTCGACCGGTGCCGTGGTGGTGAGCGCACCGCCTGTGCCGAAGTAGAAGACCTGATTCGCGACCTGGGTTGGCGGCCAGTCGCTCGCTTCCTCCCAGCGCTGGTTGCCGAGGTCGTACCACTTCACGCGCGCGCCGCTCGGGCCGCTGCCGATGCCGCGTAGATGCTGATCGAAGAAGGCGACGGTCTCGGCGGCGGCGTAGCCGGCGGCGTCCGCGTAGGTCACCGCACCGGCGACGTCTTCGTCGACGTGCTCGTGCTGCCACGGCCCCAGGATCAGCCGGTGCGCGTCGCGCACGCCCGGTGCGCTCTTCGTGACCAGGCTGCGGTACGAGGCCACCAGATCGTCGGTGCGGTGGTCGTACCAGCCGCCCACCACCAGCATGGGAGTCTCGATCTCGGACGCGTAGTCGGATCCGCTTTCGACGGCATTCCACCAGGAATCGCGCGTCGGGTGCTGAAGGATGGTGCTCGCGCCCAGGCTCGAGACGCCGCCGCTCAGCGCATCGACGTATTCCTTGCGCTCGGTGCCGTTCGGGAAATAGTTGGCGTAGCTGGTGATGAACCCGGCCACCTGGGGGACGGCGGCGAATAGGTGAGGCGGATGCTCACGCGCCGTCTGGAACTGGACCACGCCCAGGGCCGATGGGCCCCAGGTGCCCACCTTGCCGTCGCTCCACGGCTGCTGGGCGATCCATTCCACGCAGTCGTATCCATCTTGGCCCGGCTTCGCCGAGGGGTTGATCGCGCTCACCGATCCGAAGTACCCGCGCATGTCCACGATCACGAATGCGTACTGGTCGGCTTGGAACGGGAGCTGGTACTCGTACACGGAGCGATCGTAAGGCGTCTGGATGAGGATGGTCGGCCAGCGGCCCGTGGTGGCTGGTAGGTAGACATCGGCGGCGAGGTACTTGCCGTCGCGCATCGGGATCTGAATGGGTTCTGCCGCCAGGCGGCACCCGCTGGTCACGGCGACGATGGCGAGGGCGGCGATCACGAGTTGGGTGCGTTGGTTTCGATCTCGCGATGACCGGGTGTCCATGGTGTCGGCTTTCTGACGATGACCACTTGCAGATCGACCCGACGCAGTGCATCGCATGTACCAAGAAGTGGCCCGGACGAAGGGGCTCGCAAGATGTGAGTTTCCATAGTGTTTTCAAGTAGATGAATGGTTCATGTCGGGATGTTTTTGCCGCCCAAGTCAATGATGTGACGAGTGTATGTCAGGAAGTCTGCACCCACCGAGAACGAACTGCCCGCAACGCTACGGGCATCTTGCCGAGCGCGGTCGACGGAGATCGGCGTGTGCGCGGGATCGTCGCCCCCCGAAGCGGCGCGAGGGGCCGATGCCGCGCGGTCCAGAGCGAGGATCCACGGCCTGCGAAGTCGCTCGCCGTGCCGGGTGGACGCGCGTTTCCCGGGTGGGGTCACACCCCTCGGTCCGCTCCGCGATCTCCGCGCAATCGTTCGCGGAGATCGGCGACAGACGCCGCGTTCCTGGCCATACTCGCGAGCCCACGTTCGAGCGCCGAGTGGCCGCGGATTCGCGCTGCCGCTGGGCCGATTCCAGCTTGCGAGGTGTGACCGACGATGAGCGAAGCTCGACCGCCGAAACCAACGATCGACGATCCTTTGGCCGAGGGCGTGGCGACCGTGGCCAAGGACATCCAGCTCCCTCCCTACGATCAGGCGCTGCACGACGGCGAGGAGCTGAGGCGCCGGCCTTTCACGTCGTCTGGAACTGCAGCGCGCATCCGCCAGCACGCCAAGGACCGGATGACGGTCTGGGAGCGGATCGATGCCATCCAGGACGCCGATGCGCGGCCGACCGTGCTGTGGCAGAACTGGGGCAAGAACCTCGACGGCGCCTCGATCGTCACCGCGGTCACCACG
>CAYUSL010000774.1:0-2562 GCA_964447125.1 uncultured bacterium
GTGTACATCGGGTCGGGCTCGAGCAAGACGCGCGGCGCGAGGTTGTAGAAGTCGAGCAGTCGCAGCACGCGCACAGCGAAGCTGAGCAGAAAGCGCGGCAGCTTGAGGAAGAACGCAAGCTCCTTGTCCACCTGCGTGATCTTGTCCGACTTCGCTTCGCCCACACCGCTCACCACGCGGCGCACCATGTCTCCGAACGACTCGTTGGCATCGAACTGCAGCTTCACCACCTGCAGCGGCGACTCGTCGTCGAACTTCTTCTTGGCGGCGAACGACAGGTGGATGCCGTTGCGCTGGTAGATCCGCTCGCCAGAGACGAAGCGGTTGAGGCGGGGCCGTTCGGTGAGCACCCGTGGCAGCGCACCCAAGAGCACGTGGAAGATCGTGATGCGCTGATCGGGCGCGTGCGAGCCGTTCCACGCCGCCACGAACGGCAGCGTGCGCGTGAGGTCGATCGTTTGCTCGAAGTAGACCGCCGACTCGTTTCGGCCACGCATCAAGAACGGAACGATGCGGCGATAGGGCGGAACGTCGGTGCAGAGCGTGCCGTCGAAGCGTGGAAGAGGCATGTGCGCCCCCAGAGGTGACGAGCGGGGAAAGGCTCACGATCCCGCCGGCGGTCGTCGTCGCCGGTGACGACGAGGAGCATGGAGCAGCGAAGGGCGGCCGAAAAGGCCGCCCTTCGGTTTCCAGACGAGCTCGCGAGCGAGCCGCGTCAGGGTGTTGCGGGCGCTGCCTGGGGAGGCGCCTTGGGCATGTTCTTCTGCATCTGCTCGAGCTGCTTGCGGAGCTGCTCCTGGAGCTGCTTCATCTGCTCGGGCGACATCTGGGGCTTGCCGCCCGCGGCACCCGGCTGGCCGGGAGCGCCGGCGCCGGCTGCTCCCGCAAGGCCGGAGAGATCCGGCATCTGCATCTTGTTGTAGCCCTCGGGCAGCTCGAAGAGCGCCGCATCCTGCTTTCCGATCTTCACGTTCTTGAGCTCCATGACGACCTCGCCGCCGTGGCTCGGCGAGGTCTTCATGCGCATGGGGATGTTGTCCTTGGAGAGCCAGACCTCGCCCTGGAACGCGTGCCCTTCGGGGGTCACGGACGCGATCGTCACCTTCGAGTGCGTGGTCTCGACTCCGTTGACGTCTTCTTTGCCGATCTTCTCGAGCTTGGCGTCGTGGTTCTTCCAGAAGCTCTGGAAGTCTTCCTTCTTCGCGACCTTGGGATCGTCGGCGTTGAACTCCATGTACGACTTGGTCGAGGGCATGATCGTCCACACGACCTTCTTGTCGCGCCGATTGATGACCACGTTCTGCATGGCGCCCATGTTCACGTCCTGGCGGCTCTTCTCGCCCGACTGGTACATCTTGCCGGTGATCTCCATCGGCTGACCGGGTGCTGCACCGGGCGTGGGCGGCGCGCCCATGCCGCTGATGCGCGTCACCGAGTCCGCCGAGAAATCCACCTTGGGGGTGGGGAACTCGTCCGCGGCGGCACGGCCGCCGATGACGAGAGTTGCGCCGAGAAATGCAGTCGCAACGAATCGCGCGCTGGGGATGCGCCTCATGGGTATGGATCCTTTCGTGTGGATGCGTGGAACGCACCGGCAACGGCTGAGGGCGCGCATCATAACAAAGGCTCGATCTCCACGGCCCCACCGCTGCGCGCCGACTCGAGAAGCGCATCGAGCACTGCCATGTTCCGGACGGCGTCCTCGATCGGCCAGCGCGGTGGCGCTCCGGAGCGCACGGCCGCGGAGAAGTCGGCGACCTCGAGCGCGTAACCGTCGCCGGGCTCGCACCCCACCCATTCCGCTTGGCCACCGCGAATCACGTGGAACCCGTCCCGTGGAAACCACGGCGAGTCGAGCACGATCGTGCCGCGCGACCCCACGATCTCCGCGTGCGCCCGCTCGTCGGCCTCGATGCTGGCGCTCACCTGTGCCAACGCGCCGCTCGGGAATTCGAGGATGCCGGTGATCGTGTCGTCGACGTCCGAGATCCGAGCGCGCGCCACGGCCCGCACCGGCTCTTCTCCCGTGACGAGCCGCGCGAGGTTCACGGGGTAGCACCCGACGTCGCGCAACGAGCCCCCGCCGAGCGCCGCCGAAGCCGGGATCTCGCTGCGATCGTCGAGCATGAACGTGAAGACACTCGAGATGAGCCGGATCGAGCCGATCTCGCCCGCAGCAACGAACTGCGCCAGTCGCTCGTAGAGCGGATGGTGGCGATACATGAAGGCTTCCACCACCAATCGCCCCGTGCGGCGTGCCGCCGCCGCCACCTCGCGCGCCTCGGCTGCGCTCACCGTGAGCGGCTTCTCGCACAGCACCGGATAGCCAGCCTCGAGAGCGCGGATCGTCCATTCGGCGTGGAGCGCGTTGGGCAGCGGGTTGTAGACGACGTCGATCACGTCGCTCGCCAGCAGCTCGGCGTAGGAGCCGAACACGTGCGGTACGTCGAGCTGCAGCGCGAATGTGCGCGCCTTGTCCTCGCTACGGCTCGCCACCGCCGCGACGCGATTGCCCGGCACGCTCGCGATCGCCGCCACCATCCGGCGCGCGATCGTCGCGCA
>CAYUSL010000775.1:0-2554 GCA_964447125.1 uncultured bacterium
GACGCGCGTGGAGCTCGCGGCCAAACGCTTCGATCAGCCGAGCACCTGAGCACCGAGCGCACGTTCGTGTGACGGGTGGGGGCGGGCTCGCGAGCCACGCTCGCGACGGGCGGCGGGTCGGCGCCCGCTGCGCATCAGGATCGCAAGTCGCGCGCTGCGGGTAGGCCGAAGAGCGACGTCGCCGAACGCGCTGCATCCACGATCGCATCCGCCACCAGATCGGCGGCGAAGGCACCCAACGCGTTGGGATCGGCCGCACGATACCCGGTCGAGAGCGCGAACACCACGTCGCCGTCGTAGAGCGTGGGCGCGGGGTCGAGCGCCCGCAGCATTCCCGACGCCGCCATGCGCGCCAGCCGCGAGGCGCCGAGCTTGTCGAGGAGCGCATCGGTGGCGACCACCACCAGTGTCGTGTTCTGGAAGCTCGCGCGCTGGATGCGGCTGGGATCGCGGATCAGCCGGCCCGAGCCGATGAGCGAGCGCGACTTGGGCGAGCGTCGCGTCCCGGCGATCGGCAGCCGTGAACGCGGATCGACGATGTCGCCGTAGGGATTCGCGACTGCGAGTGCCAGCAACGCCGTTCCGTCGGGAAGCGTGCCGCTCGCTGCTCCGAGCCCACCCTTCGTGGCACACGTGATGCCGAGCAACTTGCCGCAGGTGGCGCCGGTGCCGGCGCCGACGCAGCCCACGCGCACGTGATCGGCCCGCGCGGCGTCACAAGCGGCCCGCGCCATCGCCGGCGTGGGCACCGCACGCGCGTCGCCGAGATTGAGGTCGAAGATCACCGCCGTCGGGACGATCGGCACCACGCGCCGACCCACGGGGAACCCGCGGCCGCGCTCTTCCAGATACGAGACGGCACCTTGGGTTGCATCCAGGCCAAATCCGCTGCCGCCGGCGAGGGCCACCGCCTGGATCGTCGGAACCAAGTGCGCGGGATCGAGGGAGTCCGCCTGCCGCGACCCGGACGCGAAGCCCGCCACGTGCGTCCCGGCCACGGCGCCGTCCTCGGCGAGGACCACGGTGATTCCCGTGCCACCCTGGAGATCGCTGGCGTGGCCCACGCGAATGCCGGGTACTCGGAGAGCGCGCAGGTCGCGCGCCCGCGGCGGTGGACTCGGTGATCGGCGCGCCCGGCTCATCGCGGCGCGGGGCTACCACGCGGGCAGATCCGCAGCAAGCGGCGCTCGGCGGTGGTGGTGTCTCCCGTTGGCCTCGCGCGCGAAGGATCGCGCGCGCTCCAGCCTGTCGAAGCAATCGTGGAAATCGGGCTGTTCCCACGTTTCCCGCTGGAGGGCCAGGCCCCGAAGGGGCCGTGGTCTCTCGGCGGCCCAGCGAACGAAACTTAGACACCACCTCGGCGGGGTGCTCACGCGTGTGACTCCGGGCCGCGCCCGTGCTCCGCGCAATCACGGCGGTCGAGTTTGCCATCCGAGGCAAGGCGATCGAGTAACCGCCGTGATCTCCGGAGGTCGCGGGGCGACCCTCCGTGCGTTCCTCGGGAGGTGGTCCCGATCGAGTCGGCCGCGGAGCCCTCAACTTCCCCCGAGCTCGCGGTCAGCTCGGAAGGCGAAGAGAATGCCCCGGGGGGCTGGGATGGCGAGGAGAGAACGAGGTCCGATCACGCCGGTGTTCCGGCGAGGGCGAGACGAGCGGCGTGGTGTGCTCGGTCGCTCGTCGCGCAGGATCGTGGACTGAGCGGTGAGCGTCGTCGTCGATCGTGCCTGGGCAATCGACGCGCCGCGGCCCGTCCAAGGGTGGCGGCTGGCGCCGAGCGGAAGCCGAGCTCGTCCACTCCGAGCACGACACGATCGAAGTAGGGGCGATCGCGAGAGCCAGCGCGAGCTCGACACGACCTTCCTGTCGGATGGCGAGACCGCGCCGGGGGAGCGCGGCGTACCCAGATGAGCACGGACGGACGAGCGGGCGACGTTCCTTCGTTCCCTCACGGGCGTAGGGAGGAAGCGCGGTTGCTGGTTCGCTTGATGTTGGTGTGCGTTGCCGTCGGCTTCTGGGAAAAGCTGGGCACGTCGTTTCGAGCGTGGCTGCGGCTCGGCCTGGTCCTTCTCGCCAGCGCTTTGCTCAGTGCGGTCGTCGTGGGCCAGGCGCGGCTTGCTGCGCTGTTGGCATTGCCGGTCGCGGGGCGGTTCGTGTTCCAGGAGTATCGGCGATTCCGCGAGTCGACCTGGAATCTGCCGTGGTTCGGCATCGTGTGGTGCGCGATCGGCTTCGGCAGCTTCATGGCCCGCTACGTGTACGAGGCATTTCCCGCGATCGTCATCGTGGCGGTGGTGGCGGGAATGTCGATCTGGAAGCTCGCGAACATTCGTGCGGTCACCCTGCTCATGTTCGGGGCGGTGGTGTTGAATCTGTTCGCCTTCGTTCGCTTCGGAATGCGCGGCGCCGATACCTGTTCCTTCGAACGTGGGGTTCACCCCATTCTCGGATTGTGTACCGTGCCCTCGGCTCCGAAAGCGGATGGGCTCACGTTCGGGCCGGCCGCGTTCGAGCGGTTCTTCGCCGCGCTCCCTGGAGCACCGCCCCTGGGAGAGTT
>CAYUSL010000776.1:0-2546 GCA_964447125.1 uncultured bacterium
TCGGGACGGCTCGAAACCGCCGCCGGAAAATCGTCCATCAGCATCTGCACGCCGTTCGCGAGCCCAGCCGCGCGCGATGCCTCGCACTCGGCCGTGGGCGTGCCCGCTCCGCAGGTGTTGCTGGCGACCAGCACCCGCGCGGCGTGAGCCACGGCGACGTCGGGATCGGCAGGGTCGTTGATCTTGGATACGGCGGCCCACGGCGCGGCGAATTGGTTGGCATCGGCGGTCGCGAACATCACCCGTCCCGCGAGCGAGGTTCCGCCGTTCGTGTAGCTGTCCCTGAGGGTGCCGCTCTCGAGAAGCATGAAGAGGACTTTGCCGCGTAGCGTGGCGAGGGTGGGCCAGCCCGCGGTGTCGAGGGCCTCGCGCGGCGAGGCGTAGCTCGACTGCAGGTCGTCGGGCGTGAAGAGCCGGTCGTCGCCGAAGACGCCGCGGATGAGGGTGTCCACGGGCGCGAGGTCGTCGATGGGGAAGCCGCCCACGTCGTCCTTGACCTCGATCCAGATCTGGATGGGTGCGTGGTCGCGATGGGCATCCGACCAGTCGCGGATCGCCGTGAGGCAATCGACCAGGCTGTAGCAGGTGCTGATCGCGTCGACGGCCAGCAGGTGGTAGACGCGGAAGCCGTCCTCGTGGCGGTGGATGTCGATCTCGAACGCGCGCACGCCCTGATCGCCGAGCTGTACTGGCAGCGGCGCCTGCGTGTAGCCGTGGCTGGGATCGAAGATCACCAGCGGCTGGACGTGGTAGCTGTTGTGGGTGCCGCGCACTTGCAGTGCGTCGAGACGGATGTCGGCGTCGTGGGGGTAGCGGTCGGTCGAATCGCAGAGGTGGTTCGCGTCGGCGTCGTCGGGCGAATCGAGCGGGCAGGGATCGACGGCATCGCACACGCCGTCGTGATCGGCGTCGCCGCCGCGCTCCGCCGGGCAGGCGTCGCACGCGTCGGGGACACCGTCGAGATCGCCGTCGAGGTGATCGTCGGCGCCTGGGCACACATCGCTGAGCTCGCACACCCCGTCACCGTCGGAGTCGGTAGTGCAGGGCGGGTTGGTGGGGTTGCAGGGCTGCGCCCCCAAGATGAGCACGGCGATTCCCGCGAGCCACCAGCGACCTTCGCGCACCATTCGCACCTCACACGGACGGATGCGACGTCACCGTGACGTCGCACGCGATCCATCCAGGCTACACACAGCCGCGAACGTGGCGCCACCGTCACGCCACGATCGCGACTGGCGCGGCGCGGAGACGAGTCGGCCCGTGACGAGCGAGGTCGCGCGAGCGACCATTCAAGCCATCGCGGTGATCGGCGTCGGTGATGGTGCGGTGGCGGCGGGTGCTGGTCGCGGGCCCCGCAGCCATGCGCGCAGTGCCCGCACCAATCGCCCGGGGTGGGCGTAGAAACCGAGAAATGCGCGGCGATGGGCGGTCCGAATCTGGCGCGGCGTCAGGCTCGGATGGCGCCAACCGGCACCGATGCGGTGGAAGTTGAGGCGTGCGGCGGCGTCGGCTGCCAGCAAGCCGCGCCGCTCGAACTCGTCCCAGTCGGGTGTCGAGGGTAGTGGCATGAAGACGTTGAACTTGGCGAAAGTCGAACGGACGCTGCGGGCGTAGCGGGCGGTGTCGCGCATGCTCGTCGGTGTGTCGGTGGGCAAGCCGACGATGTAGAAGGCCATCGTCTGGAGGCCGGCGCGTCTCGCCAGCTCGAAGGCGTGCAGCACCTCGCTCACTTCGGTGCCTTTCTTCGCCGAGTCGAGCACGGCCTGCGTGCCACTCTCGACCCCGAACGAGACCCGATAGCAGCCTGCGGCGCGCATCCGCGCGAGCAGATCTGCATCCACGCGGTCGGCACGGATGCCGACGCGACAATTCCACGGCAAGGGCGAGCCGGCGGCGATGAGCCGATCCGCGACCTCACGGGCGCGTCGCATGGAGAGGTTGAACGTGTCGTCGTAGACCACCGCTTCGGCGTAGCCCAGCTCGCGGATGCGCAGCATCTCGCGGACCACGCGCGCCGGGGATTTCACGCGGAATCGGCCGCCGAAGACCGCCTTGGTGCAGAAGGTGCAGAGGTAAACGCAACCGCGTGAGGTCTCGATGGGAGCGGCGGCGCCACGACGTCCGCGGCGATAGTCACTGCTTTGCACCAGATCGAGGGCGGGGAACGGCAGCTCGTCGAGGTCGTCGAGAAGGGGCTGGATGTCGCCGGTCACGAGCGCCCCGTCACGGACCCACGCGGTGCCGGTGGGTGGGGCGCCACCGCCCGCAGCGCCGTCGCAGGCGAGCACGCGCACCAGCGCGTCGTCGGCTTCGCCGATGGCGATGCCGTCGGGCGCGAGCCGCCGCGCCACTCCCGCAGGATCAACCGTGGGTCCGACGCCGCCGATCCACACGCTCGCATGCGGCCGCTGCGCTCGGATCGATCCCACCAGCGTCGTCACCTGATGCTCTTGAGGCGACAGGAAGGTGAGCCCGACGCAATCGGGGCGATGGGCGTCGAGCGCCTGGCTCAACGCCGCGTCGGGGGACGACGCCAGCGACAGATC
>CAYUSL010000777.1:0-2546 GCA_964447125.1 uncultured bacterium
GTTGCCGCCGACCTCTTTCTGAACCGCGATCGACGTCACCAGCATCTGCACGTCGAGCGAATCGAGGCGCTCGGCGAGGCCCTCCAAGGCATCGACCTCGCCGAGCCCGAGCTCGATGTCGCGAGTCACGATCGCGAACTCGGCGCCGAGCGGATCCGGCATCTCCCGGGCCAAGAGCTCGAGGCCAGCGCGGATCGGCTGGCCCGTACGAATCGCGCTGGCCAGCAAATCGAGGGCGTCGGGCAAGAGCGCCGTGAATGCCGATTGCCGCCGCTCGGCCACCGCGCGCACCAGCGACGAGCTCACGAGCATGCCGAGGATCAGCCCCGCGACGAACTGCACCGGACGGTGGGGCGGCACGGCGAAAGCAAGCAGCGTGATGGCGGTCGTCACACCGAGGATCAGGATCCCGCGCGCCGGCAGAAGCTGCGCACGGACCTTGGCTCGAGACCGTCCATCCACACTCACGACCGCGCCCGTGGCGCCGCCGGCCGAGCCACCGAGCGCCGCGCGCGCCGGTCCGCGGAAGACACCCGCAATCGTGGCGCCGAAGGCTAGCGTGAAGAACACCGCCAGCCCCACCAGCATCGCGAACGGTAGCGCTTGCATGTCGACGGGCCTCACGTACCCCGTGGGTCGGGGTCGAACATCGCGTCGGGCAATCGCTCTCCACAGGCTTCGAGCATGGGCAGGAATCGCGGCCGATACCCGGTGGTGTGGAAGCGTCCCAACACCTTGCCGTCCACGTCCATACCTTGACGCTCGTAGACCCAGAGATCTTCGACCACGATCGACTCGCCCGCCATGCCGACGATCTCGGACACCCGCGTGATGCGACGACTGCCATCGGCGAAGCGCACCGCGTGGACGAGGAGCTGGATGGCGGACGCGATCTGCTCGCGAATGCTGCGTTCGGGCATCGAGATCCCCGAGAGCAGCATCATCATCTCCAGCCGATGAAGCGCATCGCGTGGGGAGTTGGCGTGAATGGTGGCGATCGAGCCATCGTGGCCGGTGTTCATGGCCTGCAGCATGTCGAAGACTTCGTTGCCGCGGACCTCACCGACGATGATGCGGTCGGGCCGCATCCGCAGGCTGTTCCGCACCAGATCACGCTGCGTCACCTCGCCCCGCCCTTCGACGTTGATCGGACGGGTCTCGAGGCGCACCACGTGCTCCTGATCGAGCCGGAGCTCGGCCGAATCCTCGATGGTGACGATGCGCTCGCTCGCTGGCACGTAGCTCGACAGGATGTTGAGCAGTGTGGTCTTGCCGACGCCGGTTCCACCACTCACCAACACGTTCAGGCGTGCGCGGACCGCCGCGCGCAGCAACGTGGCGATGGGCAGGGTGAGCGACCCGAGGGTGAGCAGATCGTCCATCGTCAGCCGCTCGGTGAAGAAGCGGCGAATCGACAGGCACGGACCATCGAGTGCGAGCGGCGGGATGATGGCGTTCACGCGCGAGCCGTCGGGTAGGCGAGCGTCCACCATCGGTGAGGCTTCGTCGATGCGGCGGCCGACCTTGGCGACGATGCGGTCGATGATGAGCTTGAGATGCGCGTCGTCCCGGAACACCACCGAGCTGCGCTCGAGCTTGCCGTAACGCTCGACGTACACGCGCTCGGCTCCGTTCACCAGGATGTCGGTGATGGTGGGATCGGCGAGCAAGGGCTCGAGCGGCCCGAAGCCGACGGTTTCGTGGACCAGCTCGTCGGTGAGCGCGTCGCGCTCTTCCCGGCTGAGCGTGACGCGCCCTTCGTCGAGGAGCGCCGCCACGGCGCCGCGCACCTGGCGCGTGAGCGCCTCGGGGTCGAGCGCCCCTGCGGCAGTCAAGTCGAGGCGGTCGATGACGCGCTGGTGGAGCTCCGCCTTGAACGCGTCACGACGGCCGACGGCCGTCGATCCCTCGTCGACGCCGTGACGAGACTGTGAGCTCCATCGTTCCCGAAGACCCATCGCGCACGTTCCTCGTCTTGCTGCGTCCGTCACCGCGGCCGGTGGCCGTTGCCGCATGTTAGCAGGCTGAAAATCTCGCAGGGACGCGTTCTTCGGCGCATCGATTTCGCCGCGGGGGCCGACTCTGGGTCTCCACGCCGCGCGCAGTGAGCTTGGTCGAGCGTCAGCCCGCCGCTCCGCATCGTGGGCGTCGCGCGGCGTGAGCGTGTGCCACCTCTCGGCAGACTCCGCGTCGCAATCGCGCCGTTCGACACCGCCGCACGTCCCTCAGTTGCCGTTGTTCGAAGGATCGATGAGCCGCGGGCCGGTGCCGCCCGTGGCCGAGATTCCGAAGTTCACGCCGCCGACGAGCCAGGTGTCGACCTCTTGATCGCGCAGGATCTCGCCATCGAAATCGATGCCCGTGACCACCGGCAGCTCGAGCTCGAGGTCGAGCGGAAAGAGCAGCAGATCGAGGAGCGCGCAGCAATCGAGCCCATCGCAGAGCCCTCCACTCGCGGAGCAACTGCCGAGATCGAGGCGCACCGTGAGCACGATCGTCTTCATGATCGGCGTGGCGCTCGTCACGCGGTACTTGGCGAAGCCGAC
>CAYUSL010000778.1:0-2541 GCA_964447125.1 uncultured bacterium
CCCACGACGGCGATCGCCTGGAAGTCCGCGACGCCCGCGGCTTCGTCGAGGACCAGTACGCCAAGTGGTGAACCGACCCGGTCGCGCGAGGGCGTCACGCACGGGCGATCGGGTCGCGACACGCCGGCGTGGAGCGAGAGCTCATCGCTGGACCATCGCGCTCACCAGCGCATCGAGCAGATCGATGGCCACGCGGATCGGATTTGCATCCTCTGGATCGCGGTCGAACGTGACCGCCAGGAACACGTGCTGCTCACACATCGGAACCACGCACAGCAATGCCATCCACTGCGTCTCGCCCGCCGCCCAGATCGCGGAGGCGACCGCGCCCAGAACCGCCCGAGGCGCAACGCCACACGAGCGAGCACCGACCTTGGTGGCGCTGACGTCCGAATCCGGCGGCGCGAGATCCATCACGATCTCGGTGAGTGTTGCGCTCGCATCGTCGCCGCGATGTCGGCCTCCCGGCGCGACGATGGCTGCGGTCGCCTCGAGCGGGTGTGCTTCGTAGGCATAGCGAACCTCGATGCACGGTGACGCCGGATTGCGCCGCACCAGCCCGGCGACGAGACGGGGAAAGCCGATCCGCGAGGCGCGATGCACCTGAAGATCGTCCACACCGTCCAGCTCCCAGGTGGTGTGGAACTTGACGGCCCAATCGACCGTCTCGTGAGTCTCGTTCCACCCTCCGAGATCGTGAGTCATCGGCGAGTGTGCATGCGCCGTGCGCGGACCTCGGCGAGGGTGTCGCTCACGCGCGCGATGAGATCGCGCGTTTGCGCCTCCACCGTTGCGCCGGGACGCGTGCGCGCCGTGGCTCGGACCGCACGGGTCGCCAGCTCCTCGTCCCACGCGTAGACGTCGGTGGGGTTCGTGGCACGGGTGTTGGTGCGCGCGTACACCGGGATGAAACGGTCGCCGTCGTGGACGAGGGCCTGATAGTCGCCGACGAAGAGGCCGCGTGCATTCGGCGCCAGCGCGAGATCGAACGGACCTGCCACTTGCCGCTCGGTCCACGTGACACCGTCGCGCGATTCGGCGAGCCACACATCGGTGAGCAGCGTGCGTGGATCGGTGGTGTCGTCGCGGAAGTCGTCGTAGAGGATGCCGACGCTGCCGTCGTCGTGAACGGCGATGGCCGGCGTGAACGCATCGACGCTCGGCTCGCCGTTCACTTGCACGGGCTCGCTCCACGTGAGCCCACCATCCTCCGACCGCGCGAGCACGATCCCTTCTTGGGCACCTCCACCGAAGCGTGCGTCCTGCCAGGTCACGTAGAGCGTGCCGTCCGGCGCCATCGCGAGCTGCGCGAGCCCGGCGCTGTCGCGGATGCCCGCTTGGGATTCGGGATCGACGGCACCGATGGCGAGAAGGTCGGCGACGAAGATCGGTGCCGACCACGTCGATCCGTGATCGGTGGAGCGGATCACCCGCAACGACGAATGCTGCGTCTGATCGGGATCGGTGTCGATCTGGGAGAAGAGCGCGATCACCGTGCCGTCTCCGAGCACCGCGATCAGGTTGCCGAGTGTCTGACTGGTGGGACCCGGATCGTAGATCGCCTGCGCCGGCTCCCAGCTCTCGCCGCCGTCGGTGGTGCGCGCAAACCAGGTCGGGCCGTGGACGTCGCCGTCCAGGCGGTCCCACGTGGCGTACACGTAGTCGCCGTCGTTCGGATCGGCGGTGATCGTTTCCTTGTCGTTGAATGCGTCATTCCCGTCGGCGATCAGTACCGCCGGTTCGCCCCAGGAGCGACCACCGTCGCTCGACCGCACCACCAGCACGGCGCTCGTCGAATCGGGCTGGAACGAGCCGCCGGTGAACGAGAGCGAGATCGCGAACGCCACACCGCGCGGCGAAAACGTGACCCATGGGTCCGAGGCCCGGCCGTACGCCGCGCCGATCCCAACACCACCGCCCGCACACGCGGACACCGGCAGCACGGCACGCTCCCAGGTGAGCCCGCCGTCGAAAGAGCTGCCACTCATCAGCCCGCGCGCGCCGCCGTCCGACCAGCGATCTTGCTGCCACACCGCAACCACGTTCGCGGGATTCGTTGGATTCACGGCCGCGTGCGGCTCGACCTCGGCTTGGCGATAGAGCGTACCGTGCGACGACTCGCCGCAGCTCGCCGGAAAGGGCGACGCGCTCGACACCAACACCTCGGGCGACACCGGAGGAGGCGTCCCTGATCCCGAGCCGCCGCCACCACCGCATCCGATCGCCGCTACCAGCACCCACACGCTCGCCGCTCTCGGCGGCCACGCCCCATCGACGTTCATCGTGCGCTCCTCCGCGAGCGCATCTTGACGTCTTTCGACCCGCGACGAAACCACGCGTCGCGCGCTGCATCCGCTGAGGCCGAAAACCCCGACGATCGAACTGCGCACCGGACTCCACGCGCGCCGTCCACCTCTCCGCGAGCCAGTGGCGAGCCGCGAGCGAAGCGAGTGACTTGGGGGGGCCCCGGCCGAATTCACTTCGGCCGGGGCGGGGGGCTGGAACAGGCCCCCGCGGAAACACCGCGCTAGCCCGAAGCAA
>CAYUSL010000779.1:0-2538 GCA_964447125.1 uncultured bacterium
TCATCCTCTCGGCGGTGATGATGCTCGACCACATGGGCTGGCAGGACGCGAGCCGAATGATCGTCACGGGCATCGAGAAATCGATCAAGGACGGCATGGTCACCTACGACCTCGCGCGCCTCATGACTCGCGAAGGCCGCACCGACGTGACGGAGCTTTCCTGCTCCGGCTTCGGCGAGGCGATCATCGAGCGCATGTGAGCGCGACCTCGCGCCCGCCTGCCGGACCGCGGCTGCGAAGCAGCACCGCACGGCATGGCGCTCCGCGGATCGGGAGTTGTGCGGTGGAGGGCGGCGGCGCAAGATGGCGCGCATGTTCGTTCGGCGCATGTGGCGCGCGATCGTGGCTTCGGCGATTTGCGCGCTGCCTGCGTGCGGCGACGACGGCGATCTTTCAAGCTCCGCGGCGTTTCCGCCGCAACCGACCGTTTCAGCGTGCCTGAGCCCTGCGCCGTCGCCGGACGACATCGACGCCGATGGCGCCGCACGAATCGAGGGCATCGTCGTCGAGCAGGGCGTTGGTTACGCGCCTGATCATTGCTTCGGGCACGCCGTCGGTCACGACTTGGTGCCGGAGGGCGCCGCTGGATCGCAGTGGTTTCGGCTGCGAAGCGCTAGCGGCGACGAGCGGATCGCGGGCATGCACGTGTCGGGCGCCGAGCCGGTCGCGGTCGCGGAGGGCGAGACGATCCGCGCCACTTACCATCGTCTCCCTTTCTTCGGTGCCGCCGAATCGCTGCTGCTGACGCGCGCGAATGGGGAGCTGCTCACCTGGGTGCTCAATACGGCGACGGCCCACATCCCCAGCCCCGCGGGGGTGACGATCGAGCTCGGCAGGCGCGTGGGTCGCGACGCGTACACGTGCGGGCACAACGATCTTCACGAGGTCCGCGCCCAGGTGAACGAGGCGCGCGCCTCGATCCCGTTTCACGGCGCCGCGCAGGTGGGCGGATTGCGTTTCGTGAACGCTGGTGCCGGTGACACGTTCTATCCCGATGCGTGCCACCCGGCAGACGCGCCGTCGGGTCCGTGGTTCTTCGTCGCCGCCACCCCGCAGCCGTGAGCGCTCGTTCGGACGTGCAGTGCGCAGGGTGAGTGCGCGACCCTCTCCGACGAGATCCCGTTCGATCATGGACCCACTCGAAGCCGGCGACGTACCGTACGGCGACGACTGGGACGACGCTGCGGAAGTCGTGGCTTGGACCGAGGCCTCGGACGGCAAGCGCCCGTGGCGGACGCGCATTCGCGAAGCGATCGCCAGCCGCGTCACGGAGATGCCCCCGGGAGCGCATGTCGTCGAGCTCGGCGCTGGGCCGGGCTTGCTGGCGCATGCCGTGCTCGACCGTTGTCCGAGCCTCGGAAGCTACACCTTGGTCGACTTCTCCGAGCCGATGCTTGCGCTCAGCCGAGCGCGTCTGGCGGCGTTTCCCCGCGCTCGTTTCGCTCGCGCGAGCTTCAAGTCCGACGATTGGCCGCGCCAGGTCGAACATCGACCTGATTGCGTGCTCTCGATGCAAGCCGTTCACGAGCTCAGGAACAAGAGTCACGCACCGCGGCTCTACGCCGCGATCCACCAGGTGCTCGCGGCGTCCGGATGGCTGCTCATCTGCGACCACACTCCGTTCGATGACTCGCCCCAGAGCACGACGCTCTACATGACCGAGGGCGAGCAGCTCGACGTGCTCTCGAGATCCGGATTCTCTGGCGTTCGCGTGGATCTCGCGCTGAACGGCCTGGTGCTCTACGCTGCCGAGAAGCGGGCCATCTGAAGCCTGTCCACCCGTCGTCGTTCACGTTCCCCCCGCGCACGCCTCGCACGACGTCCTGCTCGCGGATGCTTGGACCGGATCGGCGATCCGTGCGATGAAACGGCTCGGGAGTGATTCGCGGCGATGGTGTGCGTTCGCGTGATCCGAAATCCGGCGGTCTTGCTCCTGAGCGCGTTGGTTGCGTCGGTGCTCGGCGGGTGTGGCTCCGCAGGCCACGGGGCTCGAGACTCGTTCGTGCCCACCGACCCGAGCGTCGCAGGCCGATTTGCCGTCGAGCACGGCGCCGCCACGCTCGACGTGCCGGACTTCGGGACGTACGAGGCCCTCACGTACCTGCCGGTCGCGGACGACACGGTGGCGGCCGGCGCTAGAGCCGAGCCACCCGCTCGACTGCCGGGGATCGTGCTCTCGAACGGCCTCGCTGCATCCGGCTCGATCATGTCGTGGATCTCGGACCACCTCGCGAGCCACGGCTACGCGGTGCTCACCTTCACTCCCGCGAACACGCTCTCCCTCGACATGGCTGCATGGGCGCGCGGGTTTGAGCGCGGGATCGACGCACTCGTCGGCGACGCCGGCGCCCCGGCGGGGGCACTCGACGGACGCGTCGATCCAGCACACCTCGGCCTGGTAGCGCTCTCCGCAGGCGGCGCGGGCGCAATCGAGGCAGCCAGCGCCGACCCACGCGTGCACGCCGTGGTCGCTTTCGCACCTGGCATCAACGACCTCGGCCGGTTCCTCTTCCAGGACACCCTCGACGCCGCCGCGCA
>CAYUSL010000780.1:0-1169 GCA_964447125.1 uncultured bacterium
GGATCGATCTCCACCCAGCGGTTGGGATCACCGCGAGTGGCCTTCACGATGGTTTCGCGCGTCCATTCCGATTCCTCGCGCAGCACGTAACTCGCGAGCGTCACGGGGTCCTCGACGCGCACACAGCCGTGGCTGAGCGCCCTGCGATTGCGCTTGAAGAGGCTCTGCATGGGCGTTCCGTGCAGGTACACGCTTTCGTCGTTCGGAAAGAGGAACTTGATGGCGCCGAGGGCGTTCTTGGGTCCAGGGCGCTGGCGCACGCGAATGTTGCCGCTTGCGAGCTGCGGGATGCGTTCCGGTGTGAAGTCGAGAACGCCCGCTTCTTTGCTCCAGCCGTCCATCAGCTCCATGTCGTTGGCGACGAGGTAGTTCGGATCTTTCGTCAGCTCGGGCGCGATCTCCTTCTCGGCGATGCTCTTGGGCACGTTCCAGTACGGCCGGAAGACGATGTTCGTGAGCTCGCTGGCGACGAGCGGCGTTTGCTTGTCGAGCGCTTGGCCGACGACCACGTTCATGGTCAGCACCGGCTCGCCGTCGGTGATCGCCGACGGGATCACCCACAGCCGATACGAGGGCACGTTCACCAGGATGAACGGCGCGTCGCCCAGCTCGGGCATCCAGCGCAACCGCTCCATCGAGAGCGCGATCTGGCGGACGCGATCGGCGGCGGGCACCGCCAGCGCGGCCCAGGTGGAGGCGCCGATCACGCCGTCTGCCACGAGACCGTGGCGCGCCTGGAAACGGCGCACGGCTTGGGCGAGCGCCGCATCGTAGTGCGTCGCTGGCTTGCTCGCCGGCGACGTCGCTTCCGCCTCTGGCGCGAGATCGCCGAGCGCGATCAAGAGCGCGCGCAGCTCGGGCACCTGCGCCCGATGCTCGCCAGGCACGAGCTTTCCCGATCCATGCACGGGCGCCGGGTCGGTGCGCGCGGCGAGCGCCCGATAGCGCGCCAGCTCGATACCGAGCCGCCTGTAGAGGTACCCGCGCGGTGCTGCCGCCGCGATCTTGGCGTCGAGATCCTCGGGCGTGGGCGAAGCGAGCGTGTCCTCCAGGATCGCGCCAACTTCGCCTCGACGGTTGCTCGCGTCGATCGCGTATCCGAGCGATTGGGGATCGACCTGCCCCGCGTGCAGATCCGCGAGCAGACGGAAGAGCGCGGTCGTGGCGGC
>CAYUSL010000780.1:1269-2537 GCA_964447125.1 uncultured bacterium
CGACGATCGCGG
The DNA here is from genome assembly GCA_964447125.1 of uncultured bacterium. GTDB lineage: Bacteria > JADJOY01 > JADJOY01 > JADJOY01 > JADJOY01 > JADJOY01. The sequence goes on from CAYUSL010000780.1 coordinate 1,282, forward strand.
CGACACGCTTCGCCGTCGGAGGAAGCCCATGCAAGTCACGCGTCGCCTCGAGTTCCCCGCCGGCCACCGCCTCATGAATCACGAGGGAGGCTGCAAAGACCTCCACGGCCACAACTACGCCATCGAGATCACCGTGGAAGGCGACGAGCTCGATGCCGTCGGCCGTGTCATCGACTTCGACGTCATCCGCGAGCTGATCTACGGCTGGATCCTCGATCATTGGGACCATGGCTTCCTGCTCAATCGCCATGATGAAGAAGTGATCCGCGCCATCGGCCCGTTCTGCAAGGACGGCAAGCCGTACTTGATGGACGCAAACCCCACCGCCGAGAACATCGCCAGCGAGCTCTTCCGCGTGGCGCACGACGTGCTGGCCAGCTATCCGGTGCGCATCGTCGCCGTGAAGGTGCAAGAGATGGAGGGCTGCTGGGCCACGCTGGTGCCCAAGCCCTAGCGGTGCGCATGATCGCGACGATCGAACGCTACGTGCGGGCGAGCGCTCGCGAGCTGGGCACGGATCACCTCGATCCGCGCGTCATGGACGCGATGCGGCGCGTGCCGCGTCACGCGTTCGTGCCCGACGATCTCGAGGACGCGGCGTACGACGATCGGCCGCTGCCGATCGGGTTCGGCCAGACCATCTCGCAGCCGTTCATCGTGGCGCTCATGAGCCACCTCGCGCAGGTCGAACCGGATCACCGAGTGCTCGAGGTCGGCACCGGCTCGGGCTATCAGGCGGCGGTGCTGTCGCTCTTGGCGCGCGAGGTGAAGTCCATCGAGGTGGTGCCCGAGCTGGCGGTGGCGGCGGCGAAGCGCTTGGCACGCCTCGGCTACGACAACGTCGAAGTGCGCTGCGCCGACGGCTACGCAGGCTGGCCCGGAACCGAGGACGCGCCGTTCGACGCCATCGTGGTCACCGCCGCGGCGCCGCGCGTGCCGAAGGCGCTGGTCGCCCAGCTCCGCGCGGGCGGGAACCTCGTCATTCCCGTGGGCGAACCCTACGCGCCGCAACGACTCGAAGTGCTCCACAAAGAGGACGCCGAGCAGCTCACCACCCGCGTCGTGCTGCCGGTTGCGTTCGTGCCGCTGGTGCACCGCGGCGCAGGCGACTGAATCCGTCCTGCGAAGGGCGGTGCTTCATCTCGCCGGCGGGCCCTTGAGCTCGACCACGTTTCCGTCGGGATCGAGGACGTACATCGACGGGCCGTTACCCTCGGCGCCGTAGCGCGTCTCGACTGGGCCGGCTTCCACGCCGT
>CAYUSL010000781.1:0-2528 GCA_964447125.1 uncultured bacterium
CGGTGCGGATGCAGTTCGTGCCGCGCGGCGCGGAGATGTCGGGCGTGGGCGCCGGGATGACCGACTCGCTCGGCGAAGACGCGCATCGGGTGGCCCCAGGGCTGGTCCATCGTTACCCAGACCGCGTGCTCTTTCTCGTCAACAACATGTGCGCGAGCTATTGCCGGTTCTGCACGCGCAAGCGCCTCACGGGGCTACCGAACGAGGTTCTGCCGAAGCAACAGATCGAGCAGACCCTGGCCTATCTGCGGAAGCACCCGGAAGTACGCGACGTGTTGATCTCGGGCGGCGACCCGTTCACCATGTCGGACAAGAACCTCGAATACGTGATCTCCCACCTTCGCGAGATCCCGTCGATCGAGATCATTCGCTTCGGCACCAAGATGCCGATGTTCCTGCCGATGCGCATCACCGACGATCTGGTGCGGATGCTCGCCAAGTACCATCCAATCTGGATCAACACGCATTTCAATCACCCGAAGGAGCTGAGCCCCGAGTCGCGGGCCGCGTGTGCGCGAATCGTGAATGCCGGCATCCCGCTCGGCAATCAGACCGTGCTGCTGCGCGGCGTGAATTCGAGCCCCCGGGTGGTGAAAGAGCTGATGCACAACCTGGTGCGCAACCGCATCCGTCCCTACTACCTCTTCCAGTGCGACAACGAAGAGGGGCTGGAGCACTTCCGCACGCCGGTCGAGACCGGCGTCGAGATCATGGAATCGCTGCGGGGCTGGACCACCGGGTTCGCCGTACCGACGTTCGTGATCGACTTGCCCGGCGGCGGCGGCAAGGCGCCGGTGGCGCCGAACTACGTGAACGCCATCACGCAGTCGAAGGCCATGATGCGGAACTTCGAGGGGAAGGCCTTTCACTATCCCCAGCCCTTCGAGACCGATTGCACCGTGAAGTACGAAGAGAAGTGGATGCGTGCTGGTGACGAGCTGACAGCGACAGCCGCCGAGACGGTGCACGTCCGCTCGGAGCCGCCGTCACTGACGGTGGTCGGCGGTGGCTCGCCGTCCGAGCCTGCCACGGCCTGGCCGCTTCGAATCGAGGACCTTCGCGGCGGCGAACCGATTCCCGAGGCGTGATCGCTCAGCGGCCTGTCGGCGTGCTTCGCACACCGGCAGGCCCAATGATTTTGCGCGGGCTCGGCGCGACGCTCCTGCCGCCCACTCCGCCTCCGAGCGAGCTCGCGACTCTCGCCGCGCTCCTCGCGTAAGCCCGAGCGCAGCGCTGCACGGAGTTCGTGTGCCTGCTGCCGGCGCGCCAGCGCCGGCAGCAGGTTCGATCGAAAGACCTCGGGAAGGCGCGTGACAGCGTCGACTGAGGGCGCTCCGCCTTCGCCAGCGCTTCCTTGGAACGCTCGTGACGACGGTGGAATACTCGCGGGCCGTCCCATCGAACCGCGACCCGAGAGCTTCCCGTGAACACATCCCTGCCAACCCATTCATCCGAACCCGACGCCATTCGACAGCGCGCCGCGCGGGCCATCGAAGCCATCCAGAACGGCGGCCTGGTGGTGCTCGCCGACGACGAGCGCGACTCGAGCGAAGGCGCGCTCGTCATGGCGGGTGCACGCATCACGCCCGAAGCCGTGAACTTCATGGCGAGCTTCGGCGGTGGGCTGGTGTGCGTGGCGTTGACGCTGGAGCGAATCCGGCGTCTCGGGCTGGCCTTGATGCCGGTGCGCAATCGCGGTCCGGCGACCCCCGCGTTCGCGGTATCGATCGAGGCGCGTCGGGGAGTGACCACCGGCATCAGCGCCGCGGATCGCGCCCGCACCATCGAGGTCGCCGTCGCTGCGGACTCGAAACCGCAAGACCTGATCTCGCCAGGACACGTTTTTCCGGTGGCGATCCGCGAGGGCGGAGTACTGGAACGGGCGGCGCACGCAGAGGCGGCAGCGGACCTCACGGTGGCCGCGGGATTCGGCCCAGCGGCGGTGACCTGTGCGGTGCTCGGCGAGCACGGCGACATGGCCCGCATGCCCACGTTGCGCAAGCTCGCTCGCGACCACGATCTGCCGCTGGTGACCGTGGCCGACGTGATCGCCTGGCGGATCTCCAACGAGCAGCTCGTCGACGAGGTCGCCCGCGCTCGACTCGACACCGATCTCGCCGGCCCTGTCGAAGTCCGGGTGTTCACCAACAAGGTGAACCAGCTCCACTATCTGACACTGGTCCGGGGCACGATCGATCCCGACGAACCGACGCTGGTGCGTGTCCACTCGAGCGACGTGTGGGGCGATGCCTTCACCGCGCTGCGTCGCGATCACGGGGTGCTGCTTCATCGCGCCATCGAGCACATCGCCGGGGCAAGCTGCGGAGTCGTGCTCTACATCCTGAAGCCCTTCACCGCGGATGGCCTGGTGCGCAAGCTCAGGAGCCACACCGAATCGGTCGAGCAGACTCAAGGCGAGCTGAGCGACACCGACACCTACCCGACTGCCTTGCGCGACTACGGGCTCGGCGCGCAGGTGCTGCGGCGCCTCGGCCTCAACAAGATCCGCCTCATCACCCACAATCCGG
>CAYUSL010000782.1:0-2521 GCA_964447125.1 uncultured bacterium
TCGCGCCATCCGTCGCCATACCAGAGCGCGTTGTAGAGCCAGATGAGCGGCCGGCCACGCACGTGCAGATATGGCCAGTTCGTGTTCATCGCGTACTTGTCGATGATCGCCCGGAGATCCTCTTCCCAAATCTGACCGACGACGAGCTCCTGGAATTCACCGCAGCGCGCGGTGAAGTCGTAGAACCAGCGCTCCTTCGGGTGACAGCTCCCTTCACCGAAGCCGGCACGGGTCTTGAGACGGATGTCGACGTCGTAGAGCACGGCGTAGTCGAGGTCGTTCAGGTTGCGCGGGCGGTTGAGCTCGCCGGCGAAGAACACGGTGTCGATCGGCGTGTTGCGAGGGTCGACGCATTCCAGCACGAACGTGCCGATCCCCCAGCCGCGCGCGAGGGCGATGTGGTACTCGACCACCGCGCGATCCACCGAATCGTAGAAGTCGATCCGTGGTCGCTGCCGACACTCTTGTCGGTCCCAGTGGCCTTTGCGGTACCAGAGGTAGTAGTGCGCTCCTACTTTCGTCGTGGGCATCGCGTGCTCCGGTGATGGTGTTGGTTCTCGGCGGCGGTCCTGGCCGCGGCACCGCGCGCTGCGCCGAGACGTGGCGGTCGGTGTCGAGAATCCGTCGGCGGCTGCGAGCTTTGCAACCCGTGCGCCTGCGACTCGGTGCTTGCCTCACTCGCCGAATTCGAGCTTGGCCGCGCCGCAATCGTCGAGCCCCGTTCGACATGCGAACGACTCGGCGGGTCGTGTCGTTCGACGATCGAACGTCGGGCGAGAGCGCGACTCAGCCCTGTTCGGGCTCAACCACCGCGGCGCGCGACGGCGTCGCGAATCAGCGCGACGATGGCGGCGTCGCCACGCCGGATCGCTGCATCGAGCACCGAATCGCGGCGCGCGTTACGCGCCTGTGGATCGGCGCCGCACGCCAGCAGACGATCGGCGAGGGGCACGGCGCCACGCCGCCCGACGACCCGGAAGAGCGGCGTCGCGCCCTCGGCGTCGCGGGCGTCGATCTCCGCACCGGCCTGCACCAGCACGTCGAGAACCTGCATCGCCACCTCGATCGATTCGCGATCGGACGTACCGCAGGTTTGTGCCAGCACGTGTAGCGCCGTGCGCTGCTTGTGGTCGCGCGCATCCACCTGCGCTCCACCTGCGAGCAGCACCCGCACCACCTGATCCGAAGCGAGCGCGTACATCAGCGGAGTTTCGCCGCGCCGATCCGCTGCATTGGGATCCGCGCCGTGCGCAAGCAAGAGCTCCACCACCTCCGGACAACGCGCTTCGCACGCCGCGTGCAACGCGGTACCGCCTCGCGGCCCCTCGGCGCGACCTGCGTTGGGATCGGCGCCACGCTCGACGAGCAATGCGATCACCGGCGCCACCGGATCCTCCTGCCAGCCCCGCGGGCGACGCGTGAGGCCGCTCAGCGTGCCGTGCGCCGCCGCGAGCGTGAGCGGCGTCCGCTGATCCGCGGTGAGCGGGCTCGGATCCGCACCGCGCGCGAGCAAGGCGAGGGCCACGCGGGCGTGCCCCACTCGCAGCGCGTGAGTGAGCGCGGTTTCGCCGCCTTCGCTCACGTCGCGCACGTCGGCGCCGTGCGCGAGGAGCCACTCCACCACGTCGGCGCGGCCTTCGCGCGCTGCATTCACGAGCGGCGTCGCGCCGTCGAGGTCGCGCGCGTCGACTCGAGCGCGGCCCGCAACCAGCACGTCGAGCACGGGGCCGACTCGCGTCACTCCGAAAAGTGGCGAGCGCCCGCGCACGTCCTGCACTTCCGGGTCGGCACCCAGCCGAAGAAGCTGCTCGGCGCTCGCTGCGCGACCCCAGCGCACCGCAACGTGCAGTGGCGACTCGCCGCGCTGGTCCACCGCGTCGGGGTCGGCGCCGCCTCGGACGAGCAGCTCGATCGCCTCCGGATCTTCCGCGGGGCCACCGACCACGTCGTGCAACGCCGTTCGCCCAGCGCCATCGACCGCACCGGGATCGGCGCCGCGTTCGAGGAGCAGCGCCATCACCGCGCGATTGGTCACCGCGTGGTGCAGCGGGGAGCGGCCGCTCGCGTCGCGTGCGTCGAGGCGAGCGCGATGATCGAGCAGGAGCTGCGCCAGCTCGGCCGATCCCCAGGCACCCACCGCCATGAGCGGCGTGGTGCCCTCCGCGTCGGGTGCGTTGGGATCGGCTCGGCGCGCGAGCAGCGCCCGCACCAGCTCCACGTGATCGCCGGCGGCGGCTGCGAGGAGCGCCGTGCGCCCCAAACGATCGGGAAGGTTCACGCCCAATCCGGAGGCGAGCAATCGCAACACGATCTCGGCGTCGCCGGTCGCGGCGATCGAGGTGAGCAGCGTGTGACCATGGCGCGCGAGCACACGCGCGTTCGCTCCCAAATCGAGGAGCAAGCGCACGGCGTCGAGCTGCTGGTTCGCGGCGGCGTAGCCGATGGGTGTGACCCCTTCGTCGTCCGGAACGTCGAGCTTGGCCCCCAGCTCGGCGAGGCAACGGATCGCCGCCAGCCGACC
>CAYUSL010000783.1:0-2507 GCA_964447125.1 uncultured bacterium
CACCGCGACCAGCGCTCGCCGCGCGGGATCGCCCGGCAACACGACGGCGTAGAGCAAGACCAGAACGCCGATCGTGAGCGTCCACAGCACGTCGACGCTGCTCGCGTCCTGGGTGGTGCGCTGTCGTGCCCACGCCAGCCCGAACAGCACGGCTGCGGCGGCCCAGGAAGCAAGGATCGTGGTGCTCATGGCGTGCCCCACGCGCCACGGTAATATCTAGACAAAATATATTCAATACATGTTCAGTTTCGTGCTAGGTCAATGAGCGGACGATCGAGCGGAGCGCATTGCGCAGCGCCGGTTTCTTGCCCGCGCCGCGCATCTCCTCGAATGCGACCTCGGCGGTCATGGCCACCACGAGCCGCGCCGTGGGACGCGGAGTGCGGCATCCCGCGGCGCGCAGCTCGCGGGCGACTCGCTCGCCCATCTGGTCGTTGCGGCGCACCACCTCCGCGCCGAGCGAGCTCTCGGCGCGCGCGTCGAATAGGAGCGCCTTGCAGGCGTGCTCGGCCAGGCATCCGTCGAGATAGGCGACGATCCCGTGCCAGAGCCGCTCGATCCCCGGCTCGTGAGGCGTGCCGCGCCGCGCGACCTCGGCGACGAGGCGGTCGTGGAACTCGCGATGGATCTCGCACAGGAAGGCGTCGCGATCGCGGAAGTGGACGTAGAACGTGCCCTTGGCCACGCCCGCCGCGGCGACGACCGCGTCGATGGTCACCGCCGAAAGTCCCGAGCGCGCGAAGAGCCCGAGCGCCGCGTCGATCAGGGCACGCCGAGTCCGCTCGCCGCGCGCACCCTTCACGACCGCTCCGCGAGGAACGGCTCGATGGCGGCCAGGAACGCCTCGGGCGCTTCGGCGAAGGGCATGTGACCGGTGTCGAAGCGAATCATCCGCGCGCCGGGGATGAGCGCCGTAACGCGTTCACCGTCTTCGACTGGCAGCACCGGATCGCGATCGCCCCAGGCGACGAGCGTGCGGGCGTGGATCGACGGCGCCTCGGCGCGTAGATCGTGTGCCGGGTCCAAGAAGCTTCGCCACACGGCGGCGTGAAGGCGTATGGCGTCGGGTGATTCGGCGGCGCGCACGTGGTCGAGGATCGCGCGCACGGGGGCGTTTCGCACCACCAGGTAATGCTCGGGAAGGGCGTTCCAGAGCCAGCTCGTGACGGTCTCGGTTCCCTTGAGATGGCAGAACGTGCGATCGAGCCAGCCGAGCTCGCCGAATCCACCGGCTTCGACGAGGATCAGCGCGGCGACTCGATCCGGCTGGCGTGCTGCGAGACGCGCCGCCGCGAAGCCGCCCACGGAGTTGCCGAGATAGGTCGCGGGACCGATGTCGAGGGAGACGGATAGCTCCTCGAGAGCATCGGCGAAATCGGTGGCGCGGACCGAGTCCGGCTGCGCCGGCATGGGCGAGTCGCCGTGGCCGGGCCAGTCCACGGCGAGCACGCGCCGGTGCGCCGCCAGTCGCGGCGCGATCGCGTCGAAGTCGCGGTGATCGTGGCCGATGGCGTGGAGGAGCACCAGCGGCGCTCCCGCGCCGGCTTCGTGGACCACGATCGGACCGAGTCGCGTCGCCACCACGCGGGTGATCGTGCTCAGCGGATCGTCGGTCGTGGCGCTCGGCGGCCCCGCAGTCGAGCACGCGGCGACGACGATCAAGCTCGCCACGCGAGCGGGTGAGGGGACGGCACGCGGGAGGGATGTCGTCGGATTGGGCATCGCGCGGCCTCCAAACATGACTGACTGGTCAGTCATATGGTGGCACGGCGCGATCGGGGAGTCGAGCCGCGGTATCCTCGTGACCCGTCAGGCGTGGGTCGAGAGACCGAGGAGGAGCCGTGGAGGTACGAAGCGCTGGTTACCGGGAGCAGGTGCAGCAGGTCTTCGCGATGGCGGGCTTCGTGCGCGAGCTGGGGATCGAGCTCGTGGACGTGGGACCCGGTTGGTGCGAGACGCGACTCGAAGTCGGACCGCGCCACCTTCAGCAGGACGGTGTCGTGCACGCCGGCGTTCATTCCACCTTGGCCGACCACTCCGCGGGCGCGGCGGCTGCGACGCTGGTGGCCGACGACGAATACGTGCTCACGGTCGAGTTCCAGATCCACCTGCTGCGCGCGGCGCCGCATGCGCCGCTCGAGTGCCGCGCCGACGTGCTGAAGCCGGGGCGGCGATTCAGCGTCGTCGAAGCCACGGTGTGCTCGCTCGGTGCGGGGAAGCGCACTCTGGTCTCGAAGCTCGCCGCCACCGTCGCGGTACTGCCCCGGAGCTCACGCTGAGAGCCCGCGACGTTCCGGGTCAGTCGGATTTCGTGGCGAGTGCGCGCAGCGCTTTCGGCGTGAGTAGCCACACGAGCGTGCCGCCGGCACGCCCCGGCACGAAGAGCTCCACCCGCGCGGCCCCGGCCTTCTTGATCTCGGTCAATCGTGCGTCGCCGGCACCGATGGCGTACGCGAGCACGCGGTCGAGGTTGGGCGCATGCCCGACGCAGAGAATCTCGCCGGCCT
>CAYUSL010000784.1:0-2503 GCA_964447125.1 uncultured bacterium
GTCGCACCGAAGACGACGCGGTCGCCCTTGTGCTTGCTCGGGTCGATCACCTCGGCGCGTGCGAGCTTGTCGTCGATGTCGCGGATGCGGGCTTCGATGAAGCCCTGTCGCTCCTTGGCCGCGTCGTACTCGGCGTTCTCGGAGAGGTCGCCGTGTCCACGGGCTTCCTCGATGGCGAGAATCACGCGCGGCCGCTCCTCGGACTTGAGACGCTGCAGCTCACGCTTGAGAGCCTCGTGGCCCTCTGGCGTCATCGGAACCTTTCCATCCGCCATCACCGTCCTCCAGATCGGGAATTGCCGAGCGCCGCGTGCAGGTCTTGCAACGCCAACACCCCCTGCTCGCCGCGTTCCAGTGCCTCGATGGCATCGGCGGTGGCGTGTGCGGCGGTGAGGCTCGTGACGAGCGGAATGCCTCGTTCGAGCGCGGTGCGTCGGATCGAGAAACTGTCCACGAGAGATTGACCGCCCTGCGGCGTGTTGACGACCAGGTCCACCCGGCCGTCGCGAATCACGTCGGCGACGTGAGGTCGCGCCTCGGTGACCTTGTTGACGCGCATCGCTTCCACGCCGTGCGCCGCCAAGTATTCCTGCGTGCCGCCGGTGGCGATGATCTTGAAGCCACGCGCCTTGAGCTTGCGTGCCGTGGTGACGAGACCGGGCTTGTCCTCGTCGCGGACGCTCATGAAGACCGTGCCACCGCGGGGCAGCAGGCTGCCGGCGCCGAGCTGTGCCTTGGCGAAGGCCAGCGGGAAGCTCTCGCCGATGCCCATCACCTCGCCGGTGGAGCGCATTTCAGGGCCGAGCAGCGTGTCGACGCCTGGGAACTTCACGAACGGGAAGACCGACTCCTTCACGAAGGCGTGGGTCAGCACGGGGCGCTCGCGGATGTTCTGGTCCGCCAGCGTCTTGCCCAGCATGATTCGCGCCGCGACCTTCGCGAGCGGGATACCGATCGCCTTGCTGATGAAGGGCACGGTGCGCGAGGCGCGCGGATTCACCTCGAGGATGAAGATCCGTTCGCCCTGGATGGCGAACTGGACGTTCATGAGCCCGCGTACGCCGAGCTCGAGAGCGAGGGCGCGGGTCTGCCGCTCGATCTCGGCCACGACGCTCGTGGGCAGGGAGTGCGGCGGCAGGCACATCGCGCTGTCACCCGAGTGCACGCCGGCGTGCTCGATGTGCTCGAGCACGCCCGCGACGAACACCTCGTGGCCGTCGCAGATGGCGTCGACGTCGACCTCGATCGCATCTTCGAGGAAGCGATCGATGAGCACGGGATGCTCGGGTGCAGCGCGAATCGCCTCCTGCATGAAACGCAAGAGATTGCGGCGCTCGTACACGATGGTCATCGCGCGGCCGCCGAGGACGTACGACGGTCGCACCAGCACCGGGTAGCCGAGGCCGTCAGCGACGGCCAGTGCTTCGTCGCGGGAGCGCGCGGTGCCGCCGGGAGGCTGGTCGAGCCCGAGGCGCTCGAGCAACTCGTGGAAGCGCTCGCGGTCTTCGGCGCGATCGATCGAGTCGGGCGAGGTTCCCACGATCGGCACGCCCGCCTTTTCGAGCGCGACGGCGAGCCTGAGCGGGGTCTGTCCGCCGAACTGCACGATCACACCGTCGGGCCGTTCCCGGTCCACGATGTTCATCACGTGCTCGAACGTGAGCGGCTCGAAGTAGAGGCGATCCGACGTGTCGTAGTCGGTGCTCACGGTCTCCGGGTTGCAGTTGACCATGATGGTCTCGAACCCGTCCTCGCGGAGCGCGAAGGCCGCGTGCACGCAGCAATAGTCGAACTCGATGCCCTGGCCGATTCGGTTCGGTCCGCCGCCCAGGATCATCACCTTCTTGCGATCGGTGGGCTTGGCCTCGCAGGCGTCTTCGTAGGTCGAGTAGAGGTACGGAGTGTGCGCCTCGAACTCGGCAGCACACGTGTCCACGCGCAAGAACGTGGCAGTGACGCCGAGCATCTTGCGGCGGGCGCGCACGTCGGCCGCCGCACAATCGAGTCGTTCGGCGATCACGACGTCCGAGAGACCGAGGGACTTCCAATGGCGGAGCTCGGTGGCGCTGGCGCGATCCACACCGCCGCCCCCGGCCACGGTGATCGACGTCTCGGCCGCCACCACCTCGCCCATCTGCTCCAGAAACCAGGGATCGATGGAGGTGAGCTCGTGGATTCGCTCCAGGCTCATGCCCTCACTCATCGCCTGCGCGATCGCCCACAGCCGGTCGGCCTGCGGCTCGCGCAATCGCGTCTCGAGCGCCAGGGCCGAATCGTCGGGACCGGTGAGCTTGAGGCGACCGATCTCGAGCGATTGCACGGCCTTCGACAGCGATTCCTTGAACGTCCGCCCCATCGCCATCGCTTCGCCCACCGACTTCATCTGGGGACCCAGGTCCGGCTTGGCGCCGGGAAACTTCTCGAAGGCGAAGCGCGGGATCTTGGTGACGACGTAATCGATGGTCGGCTCGAAGCAGGCCGGAGTCTCGCGCGTGATGTCGTT
>CAYUSL010000785.1:0-2496 GCA_964447125.1 uncultured bacterium
TGCCACGGTCCTTCGTCAGCGCCCGTAGCTCGTCGTCGAGCATCAGCAACTCGTGCACCCCGATCCGTCCCTTGTGCCCGGTCCCGTCGCAACGTGCGCAGCCCACCGGGCGATAGAGGCGCGCGGGCACCTCACCGCGGCGCCCGACCAGCTCGCGCTCCCGAGCGCTCGGCTCGTAAGGCTCCCGGCACTCCACGCACAATCGGCGCACCAGCCGCTGCGCGCACACCAACAGCACTGCCGAGCTCACCACCACCGGCTCGACACCGAGCTCGGTCAACCTCATCACCGTGGAGGCGGCATCGGGCGCGTGCAGCGTGGCCAGCAACAGATGCCCGGTGAGCGCCGCCTCGACCGCGGTGCGTGCCGTCGCCAGATCGCGGATCTCCCCCACCAACAACACGTCCGGATCGAGCCGCAGAAAGCTGCGCAGCGCGCGCTCGAAGTCGAGACCGATCTCGGGGTGGACTTGGACCTGGCTCACCCCCGGAATCGCGTACTCGACGGGATCCTCGACGGTGAGGATCTTGATCGCGGGATTCTGGATTTCGTGCAGCGCCGAGTAGAGCGTCGAGGTCTTACCCGAGCCCGTCGGCCCGGCGTGCAGGATCATGCCGTATGGATTGTGGATCGCGGCGCGATAGAGCTCCGCGCTCCGCGCCGAGAATCCGAGGTCCTCGAGGCTGAGCATGGGACGCCCGCGCTCGAGAAGCCGCATCGCGACCATTTCCCCGAAGTGAGACGGTGCGGTCGCGACCCGGACGTCGACATCGACCGGTCGCGCGCTCGCGTCGCTGCGATACGTCATCCGTCCGTCCTGCGGCAGGCGCCGCTCGCTGATGTCGAGACGGCACATGACTTTGATTCGGCTCACGAGAGCGGCACCCGCAGCGAGCGAGCCGATCCGGCTCACCCGCCGCAGTTGACCGTCGACGCGAAAACGAACGTCCACCCATTCCTCCTCTGGCTCGATGTGGATGTCCGTCGCGGCGACCCGAAGTGCGCTCTCGATGAGTTGGTCGACGAATCGGATCGCAGGGCCGGCGACGTCGTCGATCTCGGCGCTCGCGCGTGGCGCCTCGTTGCGCACGTCCGCGAGCGCGAACGCACGCTCCATCTCGCGCTCGGCTTCACCGAGCGTCGCCGGCGCACGCGCGTCTCCCCGGGTCGGCAGCGGACCGAAACCCGAGGAGCGGGGCTTGGCGAGACTCTGAATCGCACTCGGCGGCACGATGGAGATCCGCTCGCCCTCGAGCCACCTGCGACCGAGCACTCGCGTCACCGCCTCGGTGACGTCCCAATCGAAGGGATTCGAGAGCGCGATGGCATCGGTCCCTTCCCGCAGGATCGGCACCACCTGGTTTTCGACGCAGAAAATGGTGGGCAGCACTCCCATCCGAAGATCCTCGGGAGCGATGGCGGTCTCGAGCCGAACGCCGAGGAATCGCGCCAGCGCCGCCGCGACGCTCGACTCGTCGACACCCCACTCCGCGAGCTGGGCGTAGAACGTCCGCGGCGCGAGCTGGCTGATCTCGTGGCGGTGCGTGGGGGGAACCAGCGCGTTCGACCGGAGCGCATCCAGGAACGCAGCGAACCGACCGAACGCGTCGGCGACCGTCGACATGGGTTCGGGCGTGGCCGACGGTGGCGACGGATCGGTGGTCGGGGGCTCGAGGTGACGCCAGCGTTCCGCGGTCGAGAGGTCGCGACGCACCCGCGCCACCAGCACCTCGCGCGGGACCGGCTTGACGAGGTAACCCGCCGCGCCGGCGGCGAACGCTCGCGCCTTGTCCGGCTCGGCCCCCAGGCACGAAAGGAACACCACGGGAATCAACGCGGTGCCGGGGTCGTCCCGCAGCCGCTCGCAGAGCTGGTAGCCGTCCATGCGCGGCATCAGCACGTCGAGCAGGACCAAGTCCGGCGCGGCTCGGGCCACGCTCGCGAGCGCGGCCTCGCCGTCCTCGGCCTCGACGACCTCGAAGCCGGACTTGCGTAGCGCCGTGGCCGTGGCCAACCGGGTGAGCCGGTTGTCGTCGACCACGAGAACCAGCGGCGTCGCCGGTGTGCGATTCACGACACGCTCCTTCCCGCCGCCGATCGGCGGCGGTCCTCCGCGGAGGATCGGCAGAGCTCGCCCGCGAGAAACGACTCCAGCGCATTCGCGTAGGATTCCGCGTCGCGCTCGCCGAGCGCGATGAGCGCTCGCAGGTAGCGCGGCTCGAACAGGATGAAGCTCAGCGAATCGGCGCTGGGCGCCTCGCGAGTGCCGAGCCCGCGAGTGAGGAAACGAAGCGCGCTGGGCAGGTGGCTTTCGAACTCGTGCGCCAGCACGCCCGGGTCCTGGGACGGCCGAATCACGAACAAGTCGACGGGATTCAGTCCGGGCGGGGGCGCGCATTCACCGCGCAGCAGAAGCTCGTTCACCTGCACCAGGCGCAGCGCATCCTGCTCGAGCATGTCGAGGAAGACCGTGTTCAGGATCGTGCCGATCACCTG
>CAYUSL010000786.1:0-2488 GCA_964447125.1 uncultured bacterium
TCACGCTCGAGAGCGCGGTTTGCTCGAACCAGCGCACGAAGACTTCCTTGTCGGGCGGTGAGTGACGGTAGCCACCGGTGTCCGAGCCGTAGAAGGGGAATCCCGACGGGCCGAGGGTGAGGCCCGCGATCATCGACGCCGGCAGCCCGCCCACCGAGGCATAGCGCTCGCCGTCGCGGTCGCGCGCGGGATCACCGGCGCGTGCGAAGGTCGCGTCCAAGTCGCCCGGCCAGATTACGCTCACGTTCACCTGGTCGCCGTAGGTGGCGTGGCGGCAGAGCAGGAAACCGCCGCTCTCGGGCAGCGTTTCGGCGTAGACGCGGTGGTAGGGAAGCTGGAAGCCCGCGTGCATCGTGCGCTCGTCGCTTCCGTCCGCGAAGTTCCACTTGTCGCGGATGCCGAGCGCGCCCGGAACCACGTCCTCGCCGTAGTCGAGCTTGAAGCCCTCGATGCCGGCGTCGGTGTAGCGACGGATGAGGCTCTGCCACCACGCGTACGCCTCGGGATTGGTGAGATCGATCGGCCGCCCCCAGCCGTTGAAGAGCAGGCCGCTGCGCGGCGGATAGAAGCGGTTGCGGCTGGCGAAGTCGCGGAGCTCGGCGGTCGAGGGGTCGGATTCGTCGAGGTAGGGCGTGTGCCAGAGCGCGGTGCGGAATCCCAGCGCGTGGAGGCGTTCGATCATCGCCGCCGGGTCGGGGAATTGGGGCGGATTGAAGTCGAAGGTGTTGACGCCGGTGGCGTAGGGGCGGTCGATCCAGAGCGCCGAGTGAGCGAGGTCGAGATCGCGGATGGTCTCGGCGTCCCGCTCCACCTCGGCTTGATCCCGGTTCTCGTCGCGCCACAGCCACGGCCCCAGCGCCCACGGCGCGGGCAGCCGCGGGTAGCCGGTGACGTCGTAGTAGTGGCGCGTGACGTCGAGCGGGTGTGCTGCGGAGAAGAGGTGGAACGTGAGGCCTGCGCTCGACGCGGCGCCGGTGCCGAACGTGGCTTCGACCACGTCCGAGGTCTGCGACGCGACGTCGAAGACACCCGGGTAACGGCTCTCGACGAAGAATCCCCAACCCCGCGTGCCGATCAGGAAAGGCACCGGCACGTGCACCTCGTTGTAGAAGCTCTCGAAGCGAAGGCTCGCCTCGAGCTGCATGGCGCGGACCTTGCCGCGCTGATCGACGGCGTCGAAATGTTCGCCCAGGCCGTAGAAGGCCTCGGTCGCGTCGACCCGCGGCGCGAGTCGCAAGAAGGCGATGGGCGGACCGTCGGCGCTGGGCATGAAGTGCGCCTCGAAGCGGCCATCGGCGCGCGCGTCCATCCGCAGCGTGGCGGTCGCGCCGCGCTCGTAGGCGAGCGCCACGGTGAATCCGGCGTCCGACGACTCGACCAGCGAGGCCGAGGTCGGGGCGAGCCAGGCGAGGCCCGCAGGCTGATACAGCGGGTTGCCGAGCCAGTAGGGGTCGTAGTTGAGCTGGTTGTTGATGCGGTCGACGGCGCCCAACGTGAACGCGTCGAGGGGCAGTCGCAGCAGCACGTCGTCGCCGCGGGTGAGCGTGAACGATTGGGTGGGCGCCTCGAAGCTGAGGCGCCCCTGCTCGTCGCCGATGGCGGCGCTACCACCCGCGCCGCCCGAGTGGCTCGCGCCACCGCAGCTCGTCGCGAGACCGATCCAGACCGCGATGGCCACCCCGAGCGCCGTGCGACCGACTCGCACCCTTTCCGCTCGCGGCGATCTCATGGAAGGCTCCTGTATCACAACTCGTTCGGGGGGAAGCCATGTCCGACCAGGAAATGCAAGCCGAGCTGGATCGTCTGCGCGCCGAGAACGACGCGCTCAAGCGCCGCAACCAGAAGGGCCTGTCGCTCAAGGTCAGCGAGAAGGGAGCGCTGTCCGTGTACGGGCTGGGCCGCTTTCCCGTGACGCTCTACCGCGAGCAATGGGAGAAGCTGCTCGACATGGCGGAGGACATCCGCTCGTTCATCCGCGAGAACGACGCGGCGCTCAAGAAGAAGGAAGGCTGACCGGCCGCGGCGGTCGCCCTCGCAGGATCCGTCGGCGGTCCGGCGAAGAGCCAGGGCGCCCGGCGCGCGCTTGCGTGCCGAGCGCTGGTTTCGCTTGCGGCTGGTTTACGTTGAAGGCGTCACGCGGGGCCGACCCGCGGGAGGGGATTGGGGACGACGGATGCTCTACTGGCAGATGGCGCTCATCGGATTGGTGGGTGGAGTCGTGTCCGGGCTCTTCGGCATCGGCGGTGCGGTGGTGATGATCCCGGCGATGGTGCTGATCGCGAAGCTCGATCAGCACACCGCCAACGGCACCTCGCTGGCCGCGTTGCTGCTACCAGTCGGGGTCCTGGGCGTGCTCGAGTACTACAAGCGTGGTCAGGTGAACCTCGTGTACGCCGGATTGCTCGCGGGAGGAATCCTGGTGGGCGCGCTCCTCGGCGCCAAGCTCGCCGGTAAGCTCGACGACCTGGTGCTGCGTCGTGCGTTCGGA
>CAYUSL010000787.1:0-2487 GCA_964447125.1 uncultured bacterium
GAACGTCGAGCTTGGCCCCCAGCTCGGCGAGGCAACGGATCGCCGCCAGCCGACCGCTCGCTGCTGCGTGATGGAGCGCGGTGGCCGTGGTCGCGTCGACGCGATTCGGATCGGCACCGGCACCGATCAGCGCCCGGATCACCTCGACGCACGCGGAATCGCGTGCGTCCGTGTCGCCAGCCGTACGTGATGCGTCGAGAGTCGCGGGCTCGGCGTCGGCACGCGAAACACCGAGCACCGCCCACGCGAGCGCGGCACGCTCGCGTTTCGCGCGGGGATCGGCGGGCACGCCCGCATCGAGCAAGACCCGCACGATCTCGGCGGCAGCGAGCCGCGCAGCGAGCGCCAAGCCGCGCTCCCCATCGGTCGGTTCGGCTTCGGCATCCGGCGCCGCGCCCGCGTCGACGCCGGGCACGCCGCCGAGCGCGTCGAGTACCGCCGCGGGGTCCCGGCGGCGAATCGCGGCGAAGAGCGACTCAGCCATCGTGGGCCTGGGTGCCGCACGCACCCGGGGGGCGGCGGCGTGCCAACAGGTCGCGAATCATCCGTCGTTCGTGATGCACGTACTGCACCGCCGAGCTCGCGATCAAGAGCGCGGCACCCACGCACAGCGCGTCGCGCATCGCCACCGCCCACGCCGGATGCGCCGCGAGCGCCGCGATCAGCGCCGCCTCGATGGCGGCGAGCTCGAAGGACGTCGCCGCCTTGCCGAGAAGCGAGGGACGAATGCGCGACAGGGTGCGTCCCGCCGTGTGCAGCCACGCGTAGTAGGAGAGGAAGGACACGTCGCGACCGAGCGCCAATACCGCGATCCACCAAGGCAGCGCGCCTCGCCACGCGAGCAGCACCAGCGATACGAGCGCCAACGACTTGTCGGCCAACGGATCGAGGTAGCTGCCGAGACGGGTGCGCTGATCCAGCACCCGCGCCGCGAAGCCGTCCAGCAGGTCGCTCGCCGCGGCAACCGTGAACACGATCAACGCAGGCAGCGCGGCGTTGCGCACCACCAGCGCCGCGAACACCGGCACCAACACCAGCCGCAGCGCGCTAAGCGCGTTGGGAACGGTTGCGATCCGATCCGAGGGCGTGATGGCGCTCACCGCGTCCCGATCCGGCGTGCCGAGCGCCGTGCTCCGAACGGCGCGGCACGGTCCAGTCGACAGCGACAGGCGTCGAGACTAGCAGGACACCGAGAAACGCGCAGTGCAGCGCACAACGCGGTCTCCGTTCGAGCGGTGAGCTCTGGCGGGTCCGCGCGATTGGCCGGTGCCGGGCCACGAGGGTAGTGTGCGCGCACACGCCAGAGCGGCGATCGCGAGCGGGGGCATGGCGTCGAGCGAACGACACCACAAGCGCGAAGCCGGCGCGCACGGAGCGCCGACCTCACCGGCCCCGAGCGACGATCCCACCACCGACTTCGTGGGGGTGGGCGCGAGCGCCGCGCGCGAGCTTCGCCCCGAGCTGCGTGCGGTCTTGGACGCCCACGGCGTGCTCTGGGACTTCGAGGAGTGGGCCGCAGGCGAGGTCGCGCCGGTGTGCTGGCGTTCCCTCGTCCCGGAGCGTTCGGCGCTCGCGATCTGGCGTGCGCTGCAGACGGTGACGAACGAGGCGGGCGCGTGGCCGCTGGTGCTCGGCGGACCGGACGACGAGGCCGCACACCGAGCTTCGTTGCATGAGTCGCTCGACAGCACCGACGCCATCGTGCGCGACGGATTGGCACTCGACGTCGAGGAGTGGCTCGCCACCGAGATCGCCACCGACCCCGACCTTCTCGACGAGCTCGACGGCGATTGGCCCAGCGCACCCGTCGCACCCACCACGCACCGCCTCGCCGAAGCGCCCTTCTGGCGACGGCGGCGCGCAGGCAACGCCACGTTGCTCTGGGTCGAGTCGCCACACGCGTGGGACGTGCCCGCGATCCTGCGCTTCGGTGGCTGGAACTCCTGCCCGCCCGCCCACGTTCACGTCGCGATGCTCAAGCGCTGGAGCGATCGCTTCGGCGCGAGCCTGGTCGGCCTGACACGCGACCGCCTCGAGGTCGAGGTGAAGCGACGCCCACGCAGCCGAGGTGAAGCGCTGGCGCTGGCGCGCGAGCACTTCCTCTACTGCGAGGAGCTGGTGCTCACCGAGCACGAGAGCCTGCCCGCGCTCGCCGCGAGCCTGCTCGCCAGCGACGTGTGGTCGTTTCGCTGGGATTGAGCGCAAAGCCCCCGACTGTTTCCCGAGCCGTCAGGGGGGGTCGAGGGACCGACGCCCCTCCAGCCAGTCGGCGCGAAGGTATCCACGCGCACCGGCGATCACGCCCGGCGCCAGCGGCGCCGCGCCAACGAAGCGAGACGCCTCGGGTGGGCCCCGCTGCGGCTTGGCTGCAGTGGACGAGGGCGAGCAAACGAACAGCGGGGGCGTCGAGGGACCGACGCCCCTCCAGCCAATCGGCGCGAAGGTATCCACGCGCACCGGCGATCACGCCCGGCGCCAGCGGCGCCG
>CAYUSL010000788.1:0-2478 GCA_964447125.1 uncultured bacterium
GCGCCATGTCCACCACCGCGTCGAGGCTGCGCTGAAAGGTTTCTTCGGTCTGGAACGGCAGACCATAGATGAGATCGACGTTGATGCTCTCGAAGCCGCGCTCGCGAGCGCGGTCGAAGATGGCGCGGGTCATCGACTCGGGCTGAATCCGGTTCACCGCCTGCTGCACCTCGGGCGTGAAATCCTGGATGCCCATGCTCACGCGGTTGAAACCGAGGCCGCGCAGGAAATCGATCTGCGAGGGGCTCGCCGTGCGCGGGTCGATCTCGAGGGCCACCTCGGCGTCGGGTGTCAGCGTGAAGTGGCGGGTGATGGTCTCGAAGAGCGAGCCCATCCGCTTCTCGCTCAGAAAGTTGGGCGTGCCGCCGCCCCAGTGGAGCTGCACGACCTTGCGGCGATCCGGCAATCGCGCCGCCACCAGCTCGATCTCGCGCTCGAGCCGGGTGAGGTAGGGGGCCGCCGCCTCGTGGTCGCGGCGGATCACCACGCTGCAGCCGCAGAACGTGCACATCGATTCGCAGAACGGGATGTGGAAGTAGAGCGAGAGCGGTTCCCCGGGAAACGCGTTGGCGCGTTCGAGCGCCGCGCTCTCCTCGTCGGGCCCGAAGGCGTCGTGGAACTCGACCGCGGTCGGGTAGCTCGTGTAACGCGGCCCCGGGCGGTCGTAACGCGCCAACAGCTCCGCGGTGACGCGCGGCAGCGACTCCGAGCTCATCGCGCGGGTCTCTCGCTCAGCCGATGCACGCAGTCGACGAGAAAGCGTGCCCGTTCCGGTGAGGTCTGCGGGAAAATCCCGTGACCCAGGTTGAACACGTGTCCGGGTGCGTCGCCAGCCTCGAGCAAGATCTCGCGAACGCGTGCTTCGAGCGCGACTTCGGGCAGGAAGAGCGCGATCGGATCGAGGTTGCCTTGCACCGCCACGGCTGGGCCGAGGCGCCGGCGCGCGTCGGCGAGGCTCTGTTTCCAATCGATTCCGATCACGTCGCCTCCCGCGGCGCGCATTCGCTCGAGAAGCGCAGCACCGCCGTTGACGTAATGGATCACCGGTACGCCGGGGCTTGGTAGCGCTTCGATGACACGTCGCACGTAGGGGCCCGCGAATTCGTCGTAGTCGCGCGGCGACAGAATACCCGCCCAGGTATCGAAGATCTGAACGGCCTGAGCCCCCGCCTCGATCTGCGCGCGCAAGTACGCGCCGACGGTGTCGGCCAGCTTGCCGAGCAGCGCGTGCGCGACCCGCGGCTCCTCGAAGCACAGCCGCTTGAGCTTCAGGAAATCCTTGCTGCCGCCGCGCTCGACGACGTAGCTCGCGAGCGTGAACGGCGCGCCCGCGAATCCGATGAGCGGCACCCGGCCTTCGAGCTCCCGGCGCAAGATGCGGATGGTTTCGAGGACGAAGGGGACGGTGTCCGTGGGGTCGGGAATGCCGAGGCGCTCGATCGCTTCGAGACGTAGCTCAGGCGGCTCGAGCACGGGTCCGCCTTCGTCGAAGCGCACACCGATGCCGAGTGGCTCGAGGGGAATCAGGATGTCGGAGAAGAGGATCGCCGCGTCGACACCCAGGATGTCGATGGGCTGAAGGGTGACCTCGGCGGCCTTCTCGGGGGTCTTGCAGAGCGTCAGGAAGGGGATGCCGGCGCGCACAGCGCGGTACTCGGGCAAATAGCGCCCCGCTTGCCGCATGATCCACACCGGCGTGCGGTCGACCGGTTGGCGTCGACAGGCGCGCAAGAAGCGATCGTTGAAGGTCATCGAGCTCCATTCTCGCGCCGGACGGCGCGACGCGGCGGCTCAGTGTGCTTCTGCGGTCTCCGCCCGGCAACGGTCGGCGCGCAGGCCTCCGCGCGGTGTGCCGAGCGGTTGACTCGTTTCGGCGACGGTCAATAGATTCCGCGCCATGGCCTATCAAGAGACGATTCACAGCAAAGAAGGCTTCGATGCGTTCGTGTCGAGCGCTGCGTTCTGGACGCGCTTGCTCAAGGGGGCGCTGCCCGGAGGCAATACCGCGATCCAGCAAACCGGCTTCGCGGGCGCGATCAACTTCGACGTCACCGGCAAAGCCGGCGGCGCCTTCCAGGTGGTGGTCGACGGTGCCACGGTTCGTCTCGAATCCGGTCATCACGCCTCGCCCAAAGGCACAGTGACCTTGCCCGACGAGCTCTTCATGCGGTTGCTCTCCGGGGTGGCGTCTTGGGCTACCGTCCACGCCAGCGGCCAGGTTCAGGTGAATGGAGAGCCGCAGGCCGCCAAAGCGGTGGGCGCGCTCTTCGGTCAGCTCAAGAGCGCCCGCGGCGGCAGTGGCCCCACGGCGTGGGCCACGCGCTGGTGGACCAATCGTGTGATCAAGAAGTCCGGTGTCGTGCGCGAGGCGCACTAGCAATCTGGAAACACTCGCGGGCGCGAGCGTTTCCAGATTGTCGATTTTTCCTCGGGGGTCTTCTATGGATCGACTTGTGTCAACTGGATCGTTCGTCAGGG
>CAYUSL010000789.1:0-2475 GCA_964447125.1 uncultured bacterium
ACCTGGTGGTGGCGCGCGCCGGTGCCGGCACGCTTTCGGAGCTGGCGGCGGTGGGTGTGCCCGCGCTGCTGGTGCCGTATCCACACGCAGGTGCGCATCAGGAGGCGAACGCTCGCGCCTACGAGTCGCTGGGCGCGGCGGTGTGCGTGACGCAAGCGGAAGCGACCAGCACGCGGCTCGCCGACGAGATCGGCCGGCTGCTCGACGACAACGAGCGGCGGCGCCGCATGGCCGCCGCGGCGCTGGCGGTGGCGCGGCCGCGTGCCGCCGAGCAGATCGCGCGAGCATGCGCCGATCTCGCCGCCGCTGGGACGAGGTGAGCGATGTATCGCAAGGAACATCGCATCCACTTCGTGGGCGTCGGCGGCAGCGGCATGAGCGGCATCGCCGAGGTGCTCGCGAATCTCGGCTATCGGGTGAGCGGCTCGGACCTCGCCGACAACGCGGTGACGCGCAGGCTCGCCAGCCTCGGCATCACGATCCACCAGGGCCACGACGCCAAGAACGTGGTCGCCGCCGAGGCGCAGGTGGTCGTGGTGTCGACGGCGGTGAAGCGCGACAACCCCGAGGTGGTCGAAGCGCGCCGCCGCGGCATCCCGGTGATCCCGCGCGCCGAGATGCTCGCCGAGCTGATGCGCATGAAGTACGGCGTCGCCATCGCCGGCTCCCACGGCAAGACCACCACCACCTCGCTCACCGCCGCCGTGCTGCAAGCGGGCGGGCTCGATCCCACGGTGGTGATCGGTGGACGGCTCATGGGGCAGGGCACTGGCGCGCGCCTGGGGAAGGGCGAGTTCCTGGTGGCGGAAGCCGACGAGTCCGACGGCAGCTTCCTCCATCTCGCGCCGACCATCGCCGTGGTCACGAACATCGACCGCGAGCACATGGACCATCACCACACGATGGAGCGCTTGCGCGCCGCGTTCGTCACCTTCCTCAACAAGGTGCCATTCTACGGGCTCACGATCCTCAATCTCGACCATCCCGCCGTGCAGGGCATCCTGCCGGAGATCGAGAAGCGCTGGGTCACGTACGGTTTCTCGGCGCAAGCCG
This sequence comes from uncultured bacterium, assembly GCA_964447125.1. Taxonomy (GTDB): domain Bacteria; phylum JADJOY01; class JADJOY01; order JADJOY01; family JADJOY01; genus JADJOY01. The sequence goes on from CAYUSL010000789.1 coordinate 1,054, forward strand.
ACTACACCGCCACCGACGTCCAGCTCGCCGCGCGCCGCTCGAGCTTCGTGGTGCGCCGCCGCGGCGAAGACTTGGGTGCCGTCACCCTCGGCCTCGCAGGTCTGCACAACGTCCAGAACTCGCTGGCGGTGGTGGCCATCGCCGACGAGCTGGGCGTTCCGTTCGCTGCCGTGAGGGATGCGCTCTCGTCGTTCCAGGGAATCGAGCGGCGCTTCCAGGTGCTGGGCGAGGAGCGCGGCGTGCTGGTGGTGGACGATTACGGCCATCACCCGGCCGAGATCCGCGCCACCCTCGAAGCGGCGCGTTCCGGTTGGGAGCGGCGCATCGTGGTGGCGTTCCAGCCACACCGTTACACCCGCACCCGCGACCTGGCCGACGAGTTCCACGGCGCCTTCCACCAATCCGACGTTCTCGTCGTCACTTCCGTCTACGCCGCCAGCGAGGAACCGATTCCGGGCGTGAGCGGCGAAACGCTGGCGGAGGGCGTCCGGCTGCACGGCCACCGCGACGTGCGCTACGCGGCGAGCCTCGACGACGTGCTCGACGTGCTCGTGGAAACGGTGCGCGACGGCGACATGGTGCTGACGCTGGGCGCGGGCTCGATCGGTGGCGTGGGAGCCAAGCTCCTCGAACGCCTGCGCGGAGAGGGCTCGTGATCGATGGATGCACGATCGAGCCTCGATCTCCACGCCTCGCGGCGGAGGGCGCATGGCTGCATCTGATGCCGTCGCCGCGCCGCTCGCGCGCCTCGACGAGGCACGCCGCAGCGCGCTCGCTCGCGCACTGCCCGCGCGGTTGCGCGCGCGGCTGCGCTTCGACGAGCGGCTCGCGCCCCACACCACCTGGAAGATCGGCGGTCCCGCCGACGGGTGGGTCGAGGTGCGCTCGGTGCGCGAGCTGGTCGCGGTCCTGCGCGTCGCCGGCGTGCAGCGTGTGCCGGTCCGCATCTTGGGCGCCGGTTCGAACGTGCTGGTCTCCGACGACGGCGCCGCGGGCGCGATCTTGGTCCTCGGCGGTGACTTCGAGCGTGTGGTCGAGGAGCGCGCGGGCGCTCGCACGCGGTACCTCGCCGTGGGCGCGGCCGTGCGTCTCACCGCGTTCGCGCGCCGCATCTCCAACGACGGCTGGGCTGGGCTCGAGTTCGCCGTTGGCATCCCCAGCACCGTGGGGGGTGCCCTCGTGATGAACGCCGGCGCCCACGGCAGCGAGATGCGGAACGTCGTGCGCTGGGTGGAGATCGTCTCGGCCGCCGGCGAACGCTCGCGCGTGCCGGCCGCGGATCTCGCGTTCGGTTATCGCCACACGCGCTTGCCGCGCGGCTCGGTGGTGACCCGCGTGGGTCTCGCGCTTCGCCGCGACGACGCCGCGGCGATCCGCGAGCGCGTGCGCGCCCACCTCGACTACAGGAAGCGCACCCAGCCG
>CAYUSL010000790.1:0-2473 GCA_964447125.1 uncultured bacterium
GGGCGCGCGCGGACGCACGTCCAGCGCTCCCTACTTTTGTACCAAATCCGCCAGGCCCCGCGCTCGGGGGCGGTGTCTCAGTTTCGTTCGCTGGGCCGCCGAGAGACCACGGCCCCTTCGGGGCCCGGCCCTCCAGCCGGAAATGTGCGCAAAGCCCGATTTTCACGATTGCTTCGACAGGCTGGAGCGCGCGCGATCCTTCGCGCGCGAGGCCAAAGTGAGACACCACCGGCTCGGGGGCGGCTACCAGGGCAGGGGCGAGCCGTTGGCGTGCAGGAACTGGCCGCTGGACGCGAGGGTCAGCTCGTCGATGCGCGCCAACAAGTTCCGCGCAGCTTCGGCGGGTTCGATGTCGCCGCCACCGCCGGTCATCTGGGTGCGGACGTAACCGGGGTGGAGGATCGTGACGGCGATGCCGCGTGCCGCGAGATCGTGGGCGATGGACACCGCCGCCGCGTTGAGCGCGGCCTTGGACATTCGATAGCCGTACATACCGCCCGAGGTGTTGTCGCCCATCGAGCCCATGCGACTGGTGACGAACGCGATCTTGCCGCCATGGCGCACGAGCGGCGCGAGCGCTGCGGTCACGCGCAGTGGGCCGAGCGCGTTGACCTCGAATTGACGGCGGATGGCGTCCTCATCGAGCTGGTCGAGGCTGTCCATCGCGAGCAGGCCGGCATTGTTGACGAGCAGGTCGAGCGTCTGGCCACGGAGCCGCCCCGCGAGGGCGGCGACCGCTCGTGGATCCGTCACGTCGACCCCGGCTTCCACGTGTGCGCCGGTGGCGGCGAGCTCGGCGCTGGGCTCGCGGCAGACGCCGATCACACGCGCGCCGCGGTCGCGAAGCTGGCGTGTGAGCTCGAGCCCGATGCCGCGATTGGCGCCGGTGATCAAGGCGGTGATCGACATGGATTCCTCCAGGAGAGGTGACGCCCATCGTACCCGCTGGCGTTGACCGTCTCCGGGAACGGGGCGCAAGATCTCGCCACGAGGAGAGCCCCATCATGAAGAAGACCACGAAGAAGAGCGCGAAGAAGCCCGCGAAGAGCGTCGCCAAGAAGCCGACCCCCAAGCCCGCGAAGAAGGTCGTCGCGAAGACCGCGAAGCCTGCGCCCAAGAAAGCCGCCCCCGCGAAGAAGGCGGTTGCGAAGCCACGCGCGCAAGCGTCCCCGCAGAAATCCGCTGTTCCGGTTGCCGCTCGCGCCGCCGCCACCCCCAGCCCGATCCCCGAGGGCTTCCACAGCGTCACGCCCTACCTCTCGATCCACGGCGCCGCGGAGGCGATCGCGTTCTACGAGAAGGCCTTCGGGGCCACCGAGATCATGCGCATGACGACACCCAACGGATTGCTCGGCCACGCCGAGATCAAGATCGGTGACTCGATCGTGATGCTCGCCGACGAGTGGCCGGGCATGTACGCGCGCTCGCCGCAATCGCTGGGCGGGGTTTCCTGTCAGATCATGCTCTACGTGCCCGCCGTCGATGCCTTCATGGCGCGCGCCGTGAGCGCAGGCGCAACCGTGACTCAGCCGCCGACGGACATGTTCTGGGGCGATCGCTTCGGGAAACTTCGCGATCCGTTCGGCCACGAGTGGGCGGTGGCGACTCACGTGGAGGACGTGCCGCCCGAGGAGATTGCGCGGCGCATGGAAGAGGCGAGCAAGTCCATGGGGCCGCCAGCCGACGCCGCGTGAGCGTCGTGTTGCGGTGAGCGAGGGTCCGGCGCGCCGCGCGCGAGCGCCGGTAGCCGTGCTTTCGGGCGATCGGCTACCCTCGCGCGCTCGCATGCCCGGGCGCGCACCGTCGCTCGGAACTCCCTACCGATAGGCGCGGAAACATGGCCGGCAAGTACTTCGAGGACCTCGAGATCGGCGGCACCATGCGGCACAACGTGGGCCGCACCATCACCGAGATGGACAACGTGCTGTTCTCGAGCCTGACGCTCAACACCCAGCCGCTGCATCTCAACGAAGACTTCGCCAGCAAGACCGAGTTCAAGCGCCGCATCGTGAACGGCATCCTGACGCTGGGCGTGGCGGTGGGCGTCACCGTCTCCGATCTCACCGAGGGCACGCTGATCGCGAACCTCGGGTTCGAGACGGTCAAGCATCCGCATCCCATGTTCCACGGCGACACGCTCTACGTGGAAACCGAGATCGTCGAGAAGCGCGATTCCAAGTCGCGCCCCGATTGCGGTGTCGTTCGTTTCCGTCACATCGGGCGCAATCAAGACGGCACCGTGGTGATCGATTTTCAGCGCACGGTGTTGCTCAAGAAAAAACCCGCACCTGCCGCCTGAGCGCTGCCCCATGCACTTGCGCCGATCGGTGCTCTTCATGCCGGGCGATAGCCCGCGCAAGATCGAGAAGGCCGCCGAGCTCGACGTCGACGTGGTCGTCATGGACCTCGAGGACGGGGTCGCGATCGCCAAGAAGGAAGAGGCGCGGCGAACCATCGTCGACGCGCTGAGACG
>CAYUSL010000791.1:0-2463 GCA_964447125.1 uncultured bacterium
CGTGATCGGCAGTTCGCCGAGATGATCCGGCTCGATCGGCCGTGACGAGACCCAGGCGGTTCTCGGGCCTCGTGCTCAGCCTTCCCTCACACGAGGCCCCCCCGACCGCGCCACGTCCGAGTGGAGATCGCGGCCCGATCCGTGCGATGAATCGCCGCACGATGGGCATCCATGCGATGACGAAGCGTTCCGCGATCGGTCGTCGCCGCGCGGCCGCACGGCTCGGGCTCGCAAGCCTCCTCGCGCTCGGTGCATGCTCGTCCGGCGGCAGTGACGGCGCCGTGTTCGTGCCCAGCGATCCGAGCGTCGCGGGCCGGTTCGCCGTCGAGCACGGCACCGCCACGCTCGACGTGCCCGACTTCGGGACATACGAGGCGCTCACGTACCTGCCGATCGCGAACGAGCCGGCGGCGAGCGGCGCACCGCCGGCCGAGCCGCCCGCGCGGATGCCCGGCATCGTGCTCTCGAACGGCCTCGCCGCGTCGGGCGCGATCATGTCGTGGATCTCCGACCACCTCGCGAGCCACGGCTACGCGGTGCTCACCTTCACTCCCGCGAACACGCTCTCCCTCGACATGGCTGCATGGGCGCGCGGGTTTCAGCGCGGAATCGACGCACTCGTCGGCAACGCCGGCGCCTCGGCGGGGGCACTCGACGGACGCGTCGATCCAGCACACATCGGCCTGGTAGCGCTCTCCGCAGGCGGCGCGGGCGCAATCGCGGCTGCCAGCGCAGATCCACGCGTGCGCGCCGTGGTCGCCTTCGCGCCCGGCATCAACGACCTCGGCCGCTTCCTCTTCCAGGACACCCTCGACGCCGCCGCGCACGTTCGCGCGCCGACCCAGATCCAGGTCGGCACCGAGGACTGCCTCGTGAACCCGCGCCCGCCGAGCCTGCTCGCGTTCACCAACTTGGGCCGCGGCGGCGTCGACCTCTACTACGACGCCATCCCGGCTGAGCGGCAGCTCCTCGAGATCACCGGCGCCAACCACATCGGCTTCTTCGACGAGGCGGCGCTCGGGCTCTGGACCGCTGCCATCGTGGACACGATTCCGATCGACTGCGCCGCCACGATCTCTGCCGCCGACCAACACACCGTCGCCAAGCGCTACGCCACGATGTGGCTCGACACGTATCTTCACGAGACTGCGGCTTGGCAGGACGGGCTCTTCGGCGGTGGAATCGAGGCGGACCTCGCGAACGAGAGCCTGAACCGCGTGCGTTCCGACCCGCCGCGCGGATGACCGATCACTCACATGCGAATCCTGCGATCCGTCGGAGGTGTCGTCGTGCGAAAGCTCGTGCGTGTCGTCCTGAGCGCAATCGTCGCTGTGCTGGTCGCCGGTGCTGCGCATGCCCGCGAGGAGTGGGAGCTCGTCACCGTCACGCGCGGCGCAACGTGGGAAGTGAACCAGGCGAACGGCGCGCTCGAGCACAAAGGCAGCGTGCTCGAAGGCGTGCTGAGAGACGCCAAGGACGGCCAACTGGACTACAAGATCCGCATCGAGCTCGCAGGCGAGCATGCGAAGGCGAAGTTCTGGTTCGTCAGCGAGAACGACGAGGGCACGACGCTCACCGGCACCTACACCAAGGCGCCGGGCGCGACTACGACCCATTGCCCCGAGCAGATTCAGCTCGTGAACGATCACCAGTACATCGGCCTGGCCCGTGACGCCTGCGAAGGGACCGCCGCGCCGAAGTGAACACCGGCGCGGCCGCGACGAGGCATGGTCGCCCGCAGGTTCACCTGCGCAGATCGAGGAAAGCAACGCTCCGTTGGCACCCACGTCGCGTCGAGGAACCAAGAGCCTTCGAGCTGTGACGAAGCCGATGCTCCAACCGCGAGTCGACCGATGGTGATCTTGAGACCCACCCGAAAGCTGCACTCCTCGCTGCCGACAGTCGCCGCGACTGCCCCGAGCGACACGGCACTGGGCGACTGGTACGTGAATCGGATCGTCGTTCGGCGTCAGCCACTGCTGCTCCTGGTCAGCTCGACCTCGCTCCTTCCGATCGTGTTGCCCGCGCGCGAAGTCCGCTCGCTGCCGAGACGATTGGAGTCCGTGGTGTCCGAGCGACTCCGCCGTCTCGGGATCGAAGCCGAGCTCATCACCGCGGAGGTGCGGGCCATGCGGCCGGTCGTCACGGCAGCCACCATCGATCGATCTGTGCTGGGCATCGTGGTCGAATTCGCAAAGCTCATCCCCCACTACCGTGCGGCGAACATCGACGCTCACCACGAGCTCGCCGGATTGGAGGACTGGCTCCAGCACACGCCTTGTCACGCGTCGTCGACCGCCGAGGTCGTGTTTCCCGACCTCGAGGCTGCGGCGTTGCTTGGCGCGAGATGGGCGCCGAAACAGGATAGGCAGCCTCTGGCCGACCCGCCCAAACCGCAGGTGTGACCCCGATGCCGATCGCCACCCCGCCCCAACCCGACGACACGGCCGTGCGGACCGCGCT
>CAYUSL010000792.1:0-2213 GCA_964447125.1 uncultured bacterium
ACGTCGGCGAACTGGATCTCCAGGAAGGGATTGATCCAATCGGTGAGGCCGACCGAGAAGTTGAAGATGTGGACGAAGCCCGAACCCTTGCCGTTGAGGTTGATGGAGACGAGCTCGTTGCCATCGCCGTCGCTGAAGGCGATCGGCGGAATGAGCGAGGTCTTCTCGCCGTTGCCCAAGAAACGTTGGTCGGCGGCCAGATATCGGAACGTGTACTTGATGCCGAAGATGCCTTCGGGGAGCTGCCCGGTGTTGCCGTAGATGTCGAGCTCTTCCGCACGCGCGATCTTCTTCTCGATGAAGTCGCCGAAGGTATCGAACCAATCCGGGTTCGCGCTCTCGAGGATCTGGGGAGGCTTGATCGCCTCGAGCTCTTCTTGGGTCGGCGCGTTGACGGGAATGCGCACCCGCTGGGCGTGCGCGTCGCCAACAGTCCAAACCAGGAACGTGGCGAGCGCCGCGGCGAACCGCGATCGCGGGCGTGACCAGCCGATCGTCGTCACGGATGAGCGCTTCCTGCCCGCCTCGAGCGCGCGCGTTCGCCGCTGGCGGACCCACGCGGCGCGCTATTCCTACGCGAACGCTTCTCCGCGAGTCAAGGTGAAGCGACGTTGATCGAAATCACACTGGCGTGGCGACGGCTCGCGCTATGATCCGGCGTCGTTGGTGCGTGCTCCGCAGCGCGCGCATCCCAACGTCGTCGAGATGAGCATCGCCGCGTCGATCCCCAGCCCACCGCGCCGCGCGGTCTTGAGCCCCGCGATCGACACGCTGGCGATCGGCGGCCTCTCGATCGTGCTGTTCGTGGCGCTGCTGCTCGTCGGCAGCGAAACCGGTCGGGAGTTCTCGCTTCGCCGGATGGTGATCCTCCAGGCACTACTCAACTGGCCGCACTTCACCGCCTCCTGGGTGCTGCTCTACGGGTCGCGCGAGACCTACGAGCGGCATCGCTGGGCGGCGATCCACGTGCCGATCGCACTGGTCGTCTACGGCGCGGTGGCGCTGGCGGTCTCGGGACGCACGCGACTCTTGCTCGACCTCTCGGGCCTGGTGACCTCCTGCTACCTCGCGGTCCACTACACCGGCCAGGCGTGGGGGATGGTGGCGACCTCGGCGTTCTTGGAGAACGTGTCGATCGCGCCCATCGAGCGGCGGCTGATCCGCAGCAGCCTGTGGATCTTCCTGGTCTGGCAGATCGCCTGGAACCTGCACTTCTTCGGCTTCTTCACGGCACCCAGCCTGGTATCGCTAGGCCCCGATCCGCGGCTCCTGGCGTCGTTCTTCCGCATGATGACCGCGCTGACGCCGGTGGCCATCGGCCTCGGCGCGACCGGATTCGTGCTCATGCGGCGCCGCACCGGGCGTGCGCTACCGCTCCGGGTGTACGTGCCGTGGGTCGCGATCTGCTTGTGGTACGCCGCCCTCGGCCGCTATCCAAACGCGATCTACTGGGTGCAACTCTCTCACGCCACCCAGTACATGCTCTTCCCGCTGCGCGTGGAGGCCAACCGTTTTCACGCGCGCCACGCCGGCGATGCCGTAGCCAGCACGGGCTCCCGATTGGCGCTCCACATGGCGCTCTTCGTCGGCGCCATCGTCGCGAGCGGCTGGTTCATCTACGCAGGTGTGGAGGCGGTCGCGCCGTCCGAAGGTCCGCTCAAGTACTTGCCTTTCATGGTCGGCAACATCGTCAACATCCACCACTACTTCACCGACGGCGTCGTGTGGAAGATCCGCAACCCGGCGGTGCGTCGCGAGCTCTTCGCGCATCTCGCCCCGAGCCGGTAGGCGAGCCGCGAGCGAAGCGAAGCGACGCGGGGGTAGGACCCATCGCGTCTCTGCCGCGCCGGGCGGGGGTGTCTCGGGTTCGTGCGCTGGGCCGCCGAGAGACCGGCGGCCCTCCAGCCGGAATTGCGCAAGACTGCTGTTGTCCGCCCTGTGCTCGAGAGGCTGGAGCGCGCGCGATCCTTCGCGCGCGAGGCCGAAGTGAGACACCACCCGACCGGCGGGGGGCTCGAAAAGCCCACGATCAAGCACCCTGACGACCGAGCTGCGCCCCAGTCTCCACGCTCGCGGTCCATCTCGCCGCGAGCCGCCAGGCGAGCCGCGAGCGAAGCGAAGCGACTCGGGGGTGGGACCCATCGCGTCTCTGCCGCGACGGGCGGGGGTGTCTCGGGTTCGTGCGCTGGGCCGCCGAGAGACCGGCGGCCCTC
>CAYUSL010000792.1:2313-2460 GCA_964447125.1 uncultured bacterium
GAGAGGCTGGAGCGCGCGCGATCCTTCGCGCGCGAGGCCGAAGTGAGACACCACCGCTTCGCGCTTCGTTGCGCGAATGCGCTCGCGCGGAACCGCTCAGCGGGACGGCCAGATGCGGCGGGCGATGGGCAGGCACACCAGCATCAC
>CAYUSL010000793.1:0-2456 GCA_964447125.1 uncultured bacterium
CGGCGGGTTGACACCTTTTCGTTTTTGACGGATCGTCAAATTCGATCCGCCCTTCGCGCCGCGGCGTGTGCCGCCCGCTCTCCTCACTCGCCCGCCCCGAGCGCTCCGCGTGGAATTCGACTGGTCATCCGACGACGACGCGCACCGCCGCGAGTTCCGCGATTTCCTGCGCGAGACGCTCCCGGCCGACTGGGAGACGATCGCCCAGCACGGCCCCGGAAGCGACGCCCAAGCCGCGTTCTCGTACCGATTCTGCGCGCGCATGGCCGAGCGCGGCTGGCTCACGCAGCACTGGCCGAGCGAGTACGGCGGCAAGGATGCGGATCCGTGGCGCCACGCCGTGATCGGCGAGGAATGCTGGGCGATCGGCGAGCCCCGCGGCCCCCAGTACATGAACGTGAACTGGATCGGGCCGACGATCATGCGTTTCGGAAGCCCCGAGCAGAAGCGCCACCACTTACCGCTCATCTCCGCTGGCAAGGTGCTCTGGTGTCAGGGTTTCTCGGAGCCGGACGCCGGTAGCGACCTGGCGGCGCTGCGCACCCGCGCCCGCCGCGACGGTGACGACTACGTCATCGACGGCAGCAAGATCTGGACGTCGTACGCCAACCACGCCCAGTACTGCTTCCTCTTGGTGCGCACCGACCCTGCGAGCAAGCGCACCCGCGGGCTCTCGGTGCTGCTCGTGCCCATGAGCACGCCCGGCATCGAGGTCCGCGACATCCCATCGGTGGTCGGCGATCGCTACTTCCACGAGGTCTTCTTCACCGAGGCCCGCGTGCCGGCGGCAGCGCGTCTCGGCGAGGAGAACGCAGGCTGGGACGTGGTGAGCTACGCCCTCCAGTTCGAGCGCGTGGGTGCGGCGCGCTACGCCCGCGCGGCGCGGACGCTGGATCGGCTGGTGGAGCTCTGCCGCGAACGCGGGCTCACCAACGATCCGCTGGTGATCGACCGTCTCGCCGAAGCACGCGCGATCTGCGAAGCCGCACGGCTTCTCAACTACCGCGTCATCGACCAGCGCGCCCACGGCGCACCGCCGAGCGCAGACACCCAGCTCGCGCGCGTCTCCGGCACCCGCGCTGATCGCCACGTGGGCGAGCTGACGCTCGAGCTTCTCGGCCCCGAAGCGCTGGAATCGGGCACCTTCGCCGACGCCAACTTCCGCCTGGCCATGACCGCGGGCGTGGCGGTGGGCGCCACCGAAGTGCAGCTCAATCTGATCGCGAGCCGGGTCCTGGGCTTGCCGAACGAGTGACGGGCGAGGCACGCGCGATGGACTTCCAACCCACCGAGGACCAGCGCGCGATCGTTTCGGCGGTCGAGACGCTGCTCGCCAAGCACGCCGGCCCCAAGCGCGCGGTGGAGTTGCGCGGCGCAGGGACGCACGACGCAGTGCTGCTCGCTGCACTGGTCGAGGGCGGCTTCACCTCCATCGCTCGCCAAGAAGGCATGGGCCTTCTCGAAGCCGCGCTGGTGGCGGAAGCGGTGTCGCGCCACGCTGGAGTGGTGCCGTTCGGCGCGCAAGCGATCGTGGCCGCGGGGCTCGGCACCGATGAAGTCGAGGCCCCGGTTGCGCTCGCCTTCGACTGGGACGTGGGCGAACCGGTGCGCTACGCCGCGGCGGCACGCACGCTGATCTTCGGCGACGACGACGGCGTGCGGCGAATCGCGCTGGAGCCCGGCGACACGGAGCCCGTGCGCTCGGACTTCGGCTACCCGATGGGCCGGATCGTCGGTGACCTCACCGATCGCGGCGAAGACCTGGGCGACGGCGCGAGCGCGCGCCTGAGCAGCCTGTGGCGGCTGGCGCTCGCCGTCGAGATCGTCGGCGCGATGGACGCAGCGCTCACCACCACCGTCGAGTACTTGAAGGTTCGCAAGCAATTCGGTCGCACCATCGGCTCGTTCCAGGCGGTGCAGCACCGGCTGGCGGAGTGCAAGGTGCTGGTCGAAGGAAGCCGCTGGCTCGCGTACGAAGCCGCGTACCACGACGCACCTGCGGAAGCGACGGCGGTGGCGGCGGCGCACGCGTCCTACGCGGCGACCCACCTCGCCCGCGAGACTCACCAGCTCTCGGGCGCCATCGGTTTCACCCGCGAGTACGACCTGCACGCGTGGACGCTTCGGCTGCAGGCGCTGAGCCTCGAGCTGGGCGGGGTGTCGGGCCACCGGCGCGTGCTCGCCTCGCTGCGCTGGGGCTTGAGCGCTTGAACCTGTGCGCATAGCGTCGATGTTCTGCCCATGACGCTCGATCTCCGGTGGAACGGCGAGCAGCAAGCGATCGCCGAGTCGGTGGCCAAGCTCGCGCGCGAGAAGGCCACGCCTGCGGCCATCGACGCCTGCACCGGTCGATTCCCGAGCGAGCTCTGGCTTGCGCTCGCCGAGCTGGGCGTGCTGGCGCTCGGCACGCCCGAGGGCGGCGGGGGCGCGCTCGAGATCGTGGCGGCGTGCGAGCA
>CAYUSL010000794.1:0-2456 GCA_964447125.1 uncultured bacterium
GGAGCGCGCTTGCCGAGGCTGCGTGACGACCCGGCAAGTTCTGCCGAGTCTGCTCAGGACCTTCCGCGACACCCACGCCCTCTCTCTGCGCTCGACGCGCCGGCTCGGACTCGAGCCTCTACCGTGCCGTGGCGGTGGGAGTGAGAATCGACGCATGCGAACCCGAGCCGGCGATCGAGGGCGTGTGGGACACCGACTCTCGATTGCGTTCGCCCTGCTCTTCGGCGTGGCGAGCACTGCCGAGCAGGCGCTCGCGCAGCAAGCATCCGCACCATCGCCGAAGACGCTGCATCGGGTTCCCGATGCGGTGATCGTCACCGGCGAAGCGCTCACCGGCCTCGGCGGCCAGCGGCTCGAGCGTCTGGGCCTCTTCGCAATCGGTGCGGATGGAGCGCTCGCGCCCATCCCGTTCCAGATCGACGAGAAGACCGCCGACGGCTCGCGCTACGTGCTGACGGCCGGCAAAGAAGCCAACGCCTCACAGGCCAAAGGCGCGCTCGGCCTGCACGACGAGCTGGTGTTCCTGGCCGGCGACACGGGCGCGAGATTCGCTACTGGTGGTGCTTGGCCCGAGCACGCAGAGCGTGGCGCCGAGATCGAGGTGCGCGACCCCGTCTCCGGCGGCCTCGGCTGGGCGTACCTGTTCGTGTTCCCTGGGGCCGCACCGCGAAGCGACGTGCGCTACGTCCACTACGATCGCGCGCGTGACGTGATCGAGGCGCGCAGCTACTCGCTCGGCTACACGCCCGGCCACGACGTGGTCTATTTCTCGAGCGCCTCGGTCCCGAAGAAGGCCGGCGGTACCGGCAGCAACTTCGTCGATCGACTCAAGCTCCGCACCTACGTGAAGACGCTGCTCTGGTTCGCGGTGAGCTTCGACGAGGACGAGTGGGACGACGAGGTCACGGCCTACCTCGAAGGCCCGATTCGCGTGATCCGCCAGGAGCGGAACCGGCTCACTTTCGCCGGCATCGAAGTCGCGCCCACGCTGCTGGTCGACGCCATGTATTTCCCCGATTTCCATCTCGCGCCGGTGCAGGTCGACCAGACGATCCACTTCCCGAGCATCGCCCGCGAGGCCTGGTTCAAGCTCGCGATGGACTGGAACGAGAGCGCCAAGGGCATGCGCTACTACCGGCCCCGCCCGGGCGCCGCCGCCGGTGCTGCCGACGCGTGGCACACCATCGACGGAGTCACCACGCCCGACGAGCGCCATCTCGACGACCAGAACCCGGACTGGCATCTGGTGACGGGCGCGCCCGGAACGTTCCTGTGGTGGGTCGAGATGCCGCCGCCGCTGGTGCCGGTCACGCATCTCACCTACACCGACGACGCGGCCGCCACCGACCCGCCCGAGAGCACCCCCGGCTCGATCGGCGAGATCGCCTACAAATTCGACCTCTTTCCGCTCGAGGAGGGCACGTACCACATGCGCCTCTTCTACATGTTCCCGCCCCATTGGGAGCCAGGCGCGGAGAAGCCGTGGATCGACATGATCAAGCGCCCCGTCACCACCGCCGTCGTGCCACTCACCCGTCCATGAGCCGATCGCGGCCGTCCAGCTCGACCGCTGCAGGCGCGTGGATTCGTGCAGCGATGGTGCTGATCGTCTTCGCTGTTGCCGGCACGGCGTGCGAGCCGCCGCGCTCGGCGAAGCCCATCGGCTCCCCGGCAGCGCTCGACCCGCGATTGATCGGCGTGTGGTCCGCCCGCTTGTCCGGCGGCAGTGACGCCTTGCTCGAGATCGCGCCCCACGCCGGGGGCGCGGACCTGCTCCTCGTGGGCACCGACGAGTCCGGCCTCATCCCGATGCACTTCGACCTCACCCCAGGCGTAGCGAACGGCGTCCACTACTGGAATCTGCGGGAGAAGCGCATGCTCGGTAGCTTCTCCGAGAAATTCGAGCTGGGCGCCGATTACCTGTTCGTGAAGTTCCAACTCGGCAAGAGCGGCGCGCTCACGATCTGGTACATGGACGACGAGCCGGCCAAGAAGGCGATCGAGGCCGGCACCCTCGCCGGCACCACCGGCCCCGACTTCGTGCACATCACCGACGAGCCCGCGAAGATCCTCGCGATGGCCGCCGCCGCCGACCCCACCCAGCTCTGGTCCAAGCTCGGCACCTTCCATCGCGCCAAGATCACCTTCCCCCGTAACCCGCCGAAGTAGCGGCATTGGCACAACGCCACCGCGCATCACCGCATGCCGCGCGGCCGATGCTCACCCGAATGCTTCATCGGCTAGAGCGACAGGATCACCCGCGCGCGGGTCGACCGAGCGCTTCACCTCCCTCGCGTTGTCGTGGCCGCGGGGAGGGCGAATAGACTCGGCGCGCGTGGCGGCCGCGTGTGTGGGCGGTACGCGAGGGATTCACCGGTGGCGAGCTACGAGGCGCTGCAGGACCTGGTTCCGATCCTGGCGGCGAGCCTCGACGTCCGCACGCTCTTCCCGCACAT
>CAYUSL010000795.1:0-2455 GCA_964447125.1 uncultured bacterium
GTGCTGCGCGAAACCGCCGCGAGCATACCAGCCGACCAAGTCGAGTCAACCCACGCCCGAGCACCGTGGGTCGGCGCTGGACGCGAGCGACGGTGTGGCGTACCAGACGCGTCGCGGCGCGTTCTCTCCGCCGTCGGCGCGACACCCCGACCCACCGGAACGGGTCCGACGTGCTGCCGCCCAGGCTCGGCGGGAAGCTGAGGCGGCTCGGCGTCGCGTGGCGAGCTCTTTCGCGGCGGAGCTAAGATGGCCGAGCCCAGCGCGCACCGTGTGGCGACGTCGCCGCGTCGACTCCTCTCGCAGCCACGGCCGCGCGCCAACACCTCACCGGACGGGAAGAAGCTCATGATGCTCGAGTCGAGCTTGGCACCGCTCATCGAAGTCGCGGACCGCAGCGCTCCCGCAGCGATCAAGCCCTACAGCCGTACGCTGATCGTGGGTGATCGAGAAGTGCCGCCCTGCCGCCTCACCGGGAACAAGCGGAAAGTCTTCTTCGCCATCTATTGCACGATCGTCCTGACCGCCGTCGCCGGCCTGGCGTACAGCTTCCAGTTCAATCCGTGGTTCGCGCTCACCGCCCTCGCGCTCGGCTACTACTTCGAGAACATCGCGTTCGCTTGCGGGCACGTCGGCTTTCACGCCGAATTCATCGAAACGCCCGAGCCGCAGATGAAGACGCTGTGGCACCACGCGTTCATCCACCACTATCGAAACGTCCACGTGTTCCACGAGACTTGGCTGGAAACGCGGATTTCCTACTTCATCGACCCTCGCGCATCGTTCACGGTCAAATCCGGATTGAAGTTCCTCGCCATCGGGCTGATCTTCTTTCCCCTGGCGTATTTCGTCGATCCGGCGCTGGCCGTCACGATCTATGCGGCGCAGGCGATCCCTGCGCTGATGCAGTCGACGGTGCACGAGTGGTACCACAACCCACCGGCGAACCGAAAAGCGTTTTATGGATTCGCCACCTATTGGTTTTACACCACCCTCGAACGCCTCGGTCTCGCCTCGACGAAAGGCCACGCGATCCATCATCGCCACGGCCTGAACAACCTGAACCAGGTCGATCGATGGCTCGATCTGTACATTCCGTTCGGCGAGTCGCTCGGAACGTACGTGTGGCGAACGGCTCTATCCCTGTACGAGCCGGGAAAGTCGCACATGACCCAGTTCACGCGGCGCGGACTGCCCTTCAAAGTGTTCGTCGGCTCGCACGTGGCGACCACGGCGCTGATCGTGGTCGCCTACTACTCGATCGCGCGCTGACGCGTCGGCTGGCACCACGCCTTCGCTGGGGGAAGCCACGCCCTGGGGCGGCACCACGTCGCGCGGCCCTGCCGCGCAGCAGAGGCCGATCCCAGCGATGGCACCAACCCACGCGGCGGGTAGGTAGCCGTCGCGTGCGCCCCGCGCGCGGGCTCACGAGTTCGGATCGCCAGGATCCGTACCGGCGAGCACCTCGTCGCGATCGTATTTTCCGTCCGAATCCCGGTCTACGCCGATCCGGGTCTTCACCACCGCCGGCACGACCGTGAACGTGAGCTCGCTTCCGTCCGCGACCTGACCGAGCAGATCGGCCGTCGAACGTTGCTCGGCAGCGGCATCCGTCTGGAATGCACCCGCGGCGAGGTAGACGGCGCCGCGCTGCACCTCGGCGGCTCGATACTTCGCCACCAGCCCGAGCGCGTCCGGCTGTGCCTCGACGACGTTCTGGATCTCCTGAAGCCTGCCGAGCACCGCGAGATCGGTGCGATTTCCCGCGTTGACCGTCAACTGGACGCCGACGGCAGCGGGAGTGTCCGTGGAGAAGCTGAACAAGAACGCCTCGATGTCCCGACGTTGCTGGTCGCCGGCCTCACCGGGCTGAAAGAGCGCGAAGATCGGCCGGCGGAGGAACGTGATGATCGAGTCGTCCTCTCCATCGTGCAGGAACCCGAATCCAAGGGTGTTGTGAAGCGATTGCCTGTCGAAGCCGGCGCGCTCGTAGATCGTCTGGAGCGGCGCGGTGCGCGCTTGCTGCGGCAGGAAGAGCTGCGGCCCGGGGATGATCTGGCCGTTCATGCCCGAGGGCTGTGCGTGGCATGCCGGGCACAGCAGCAACCCTTCGTTCAACGGCACCTCGTTGAAGATGTGCTCACCCGTGCGCGGATTCCCGCCGTTCGGTAGCAGGTCATCCCGCAAGGAGCCATCGAGCTGGCGGTTGGGATTGGGCGGGAAATGCGTGTCACCGAGGAACTTCTCGAGGGCACTCAGTTGCGCCTCGGCCGGCTCGGCGTCGTCACCCAAGAGCGACACGAACGCAGGACCGAACGCAGCCAGATTCTCGCGGTCGCCTCGCCAGTGCAAAGGCAGATCGATGCGCAAGCGCTGGAACGTCTGCGTGAGCATCGGCCCCTTCATGGGATGCCAGTCTTCGCAATTGTTGGACTCGACCCGGCAGTTCTGATCGAAG
>CAYUSL010000796.1:0-2452 GCA_964447125.1 uncultured bacterium
TCGTGCCCGCGACAGCGCGTAGGCGCCGACGGAGCGGCGCCCTCCATCGGTTCACGCGTACAAGAGGCATGGAGGGCCGCCCTCCGTCGCGGCCGCAGCGCGATGTTCGTGAATGATCCCGATCGGGGCTCGATCGGGGTGCGAGATCGGGGCTGTTCCAAACCCCCGGCCCGCGAAGAGCGCGCTCTTCGCGGGGCCGCACGCCCGGGTTGGATCGGGCCGCTCACGGCTCGGGGTGGTACCAGATCGCCGACGTCCAGGCACGTTCTTGGATCACACGTGCGACGTGCTGCTCGTCGCTGCAGACCTCGGGGCGCTCGCTCGGGGCGAGCGCGTTGCACTCGCGGGTGCTCCAGCGGCAGGTCGGGTTTTCGACCACCCGCGCGTAGTAGTAGGCGCGAGTCGACGGATCGAAGTCGGGATCGACCCAGCGCGCGCACAGGCTGTCGGCGCCGGTGCCGAAGGTCTCGCAGGTATCGGGATTCACACCGGCACCAAGCGCGCCCGAATCCGCGACGTCGTAGGTGCGGTAATGGCCCACACCGTCGAGATCGAGCCAGCCCTTCACGATCTGCAGGCGCTCCAGCGGTGCACCCAGCGAATCGCGCAGCGCGCTCACCACGAAGCTCGGCGCGGTGGCCGACTCGGGACGGCGCGGCAGATCGCTGCCCATCGGCACGCCGCTCGCGTAACCGCGTGCCACCAAGTCGGATGCTGCGCACGCCGACTCGTCGAAGTGCCAGCCGCCGAAAAAGCGCGGCACGATCCGCGGGCCGCTGGTGCCGAAGGTCTCGCGACGCCTGAGCGCCGAGAAGATTGCGTCGCGCGAGTTCTCTTCGGCCCACACGCCGGCGAGCCCGCCAGGGTTGTTGAGGATGGTGCCGTTGATCGGCGAGGGCTGGAGGCGTTGCTCGGGTGCCGCGTCCTGCGCGCCTTGGTGGCCGGGAAACGTGGCTTCGTCGACGTTGCCCGGGGTGGCGTTGTGCGTATCGGTGCTGGCGATGAAGCCCACTGGAAACGGATTCACGCCGATGCGCGCCTCTTGCTGCATCCCGAGAAGCAAGACCCCGCGGGCGAAATCGCGCGCCGAACGGCAGCCCAGCCCGGTGCCGATCACGCCGCCGAAGCCAGTGCCGTCTCCGCAATCGGACACGCCCTCGAACGGCTCGAGCTTCTCGAAATCGCAGAGCTCGTCTGGCGCACCCACGAATCCCGTGAGCCCGTTTTTGCACTCGCTGTCGCCCTTGTGCTGGAAGATTTCGAGCAAGGGTTCCATCTCGGCGCGGCGCCGGGCGCGCTCGCGCAGCTCGTCCACGCCGCCGGGAGCGTCGCTCTCGAGAACGAACATGTTGCCGTTCGAGAGGTCGGAGTTGTGGGGGATCGCGAGGACGTCGCAGCGCCCACCGGCATCCGGGCACTGTTCCCGCAGCGATTGCCACAAACCATCGGGGCTCGAGCGCTCGTAGTATGAGATCGGCGCTCGCGGCACGTCGTCGTTCCGGAAGATCACGTTGCGGTGCAGGTTCGCGATCCCCGTGGCGCCGGTCCACTCGTAGCCGATGAACGAGGTGAACTTGCACGCGGCGGTGCGGTCGTAGGCGTCCTCGGCCTCCTGGCGAACCTGGCTCCAGATGTCGCTGGCGAGCGCCGCGCAATCGACACCCTGCGAGCCGCAGATCGCCGGCAGGCGCTTGGGCGCCCGCGGCACCAGCGAGATGCCGAACACCGCTTGGCTCGCGAAGGTGGCAGCGCGATACACCTGGCACGCCTCGACGTCGTAGACACCCGACGACGGATCGAGGCACGCGCGCACCTCGGCGATGAACTCCGAGTGATCGGTCACCGCCGCGAAGTCGAGCGGACGCGTGAGCTGGGTGCGGCGAGTGCCGTGACCGGCTGCGTCGACGGGCGGAAGGTCCACGGCCTCGCCGCGGGCGAATCGATACGCATCGGCGGGCAGGAGCCGCGTGCCGAAGCCGTATGCGTCCCACGAGCGCGCGGTGTGGACGTGCAGATCGCCGAAGAAGGGCCGCTTCAATGGATCGCGCTCGGCACAGTCGACGCGGGTTTCGGTGCGCGTGAAGGTCGCTGTGGGCTTCGAGTCGTGCGAGCACGCCGCGGCCACGACGAGAGCGACGAGCGGCGCGACGCGAGCGATTCGCGAGTGGTCCATGTCAGTACCCCGCCGCCATGCCGTCCTTGCGAGATTCGGTGGCACCGGAAAGCACACCGGTCACCGGATCGCGCGCGATCGCCTGGTAACCGCCGAACACCGGCGTGGGCATGTCGACCACGTCGTGGCCGAGTCGCGTGAGCTCGGCGCGCACCGTCGCCGGCACACCGGGTTCGAGCGCTAACAGCCCGCCCGTGGTCATGTGCGTGCCGGTCGGCTCGGAGGAGCCCGTGTGATAGAAGCGCGGCGCATCGCCGGCCTGCTGCAAGTCCATGCCGA
>CAYUSL010000797.1:0-2448 GCA_964447125.1 uncultured bacterium
AGCACGTCCTCGATCGCGTGCTCGTCGGCCCACGCCATCAACGACTCGTCGGCGCTCTCGTCCCAGGCGAGCGTGATCTGCTTGGCGCGCGCGGCGTCGGCCACCAGCGCCAGCGCATTGCACGCGGCCGCGGGCACGCTCACGTCCTGGAGCGCGAGCGGATAGGCGCCGGCTTCGATCTTCGAGAGGTCGAGTAGATCGTCGATGATGCGCCCGAGCCGCGCGGCGTTTCGCACCATGGCGTCGAGAAACTCTGGAGCGCGCTCGCGATCGTCGAGCGCCCCGCCCGCGAGCGTTTCGGCGCTGGCGAGGATCGCCGCCACGGGCGTGCGCAGCTCGTGCGAGACGTTGGCGACGAAATCACTGCGCACCTTCTCGAGCCTGCGGATCTCGGTGACGTCGTGGAGCACCACGACGCAACCGCCGCCCGGCTGGCCCGCCACCCGCGCCAGGATCGCTCGCGAGCGCTCGCTGCCCAACTGGAATTCGACCGGGGCCGGGGTGGCGCCGTCGCGCGCTGCGCGGACCGCGTCGTCGAGGGCTGGCACGCGCAACAGCTCGATGAGCGGCCGGCCCACGGCTCGGCGTGCGTCACCCACCAGGGCCAGCGCGGCACGGTTCACGAGGGTCACCGAGCCCACGGAGTCGATCGCCAACACCGGCTCGCTCATTCCTTCGAGCACCGCTTGCACCCGATCGCGCTCGTCGGCGAGGGCGGCAACCGTGCGCTCGAGCTGCTCCGCGAGCCGATTGAGCGAGCCGCCGAGGCCGCCCAGCTCGTCGCGCGACGTGATCGCGATCCGCGCTCCCGGCTGGCCGGCGGCGATGGCCCCTGCGCTCGCCACCAGGTCACGTACCGTGCGCGTGGCCCAATGCGAGGCGAGCGCGCTCATGCCCACCGCCACTCCCAGGCCCACGCCACCGGCGACCAGCAGCAGCCAGCGCAGCCGCGTGATCACCGCGTTCACGTCGTGGAGCGGCAACGCCACGCGCACGAAGCCGGCGCCGCCGCCGAACGGTACGGCGAGATAGAGCAAGTCCGTGTGGATGGTGGCGCTGTAGCGGCGAGATGCGCCGAGGCCCCGCGCGGTGGCGGCGCGGAGCTCGGGACGGTTGGCGTGGTTCTCGACGGTGCGCACCTGCTCGGGTGCGAGGTCCGAGTCGCCGAGCACCGTGCCGTCGTGGGCGAGGATGGTGACGCGTGCGCCGATCGCCGCGCCGAGCTGGTCGGCGAGCGGATCGAGGGCTTCGATCGTGACGGGACGCTGGGAGACGTCGATCGCCACCGCGGCCTGCGTGGCCATCAGCTTGAGCTCGGTTTCGAGCCGCGATTCCAGCCAGCCGCGCAGCTCGCTCTCGAGCACCAACCCGGAGGCGAGCACCACCACTGCGATCAGGCCGACCGAGACGGCGAAGAGCTTGCCGCGAATGCCGAGCTTCATGGGGGTTTGGGCGTGAGGCTCGGAGGTGACGAGTGTCGGGTAGAGAGCGCCGCCTGACCGAGAGGGAGCGGGTCAGGCGCCAAATCGACGACTAGCCGGCGGCGTCCGCTCGGAAGCGATAGCCCACGCCGCGCAAGGTTTCGATGTAGTCGCCGGCGGCGCCCAGCTTTTCGCGCAGTCGCTTGATGTGCGTGTCCACGGTGCGCGTGGTCACGTCTGCCTGGATTCCCCACACGTCGTCGAGGAGACGATCGCGGGTCTGCACGCGGCCCTTGCGGTTGAGCAGCGTCACCAAAAGCCGAAACTCGAGTGCCGTGAGCGTGATTTCCTCGTCACCCACCCACGCCCGATGGCCGGGCACGTCGATCCGCAATGCGCCGAATCGCAGCTCCTCGTCTGCTTCTTCGTCGCTCTCGAGATCGGAGGGGCTGGCGCGCCGCAACACCGCACGCACGCGCAGCATCAGCTCGCGGACGCTGAAGGGCTTGGCGACGTAGTCGTCGGCGCCGACCTCGAAGCCGACCACGCGGTCGATCTCGTCGGTCTTGGCGGTGAGCATGATCACCGGCACGCGCCGGGTGCGTGCGTCTTGGCGGATCTTGCGGCAGATCTCGGTGCCCGCCATGTCGGGCAGCATGAGATCGAGGAGCACCAAGTCGGGCACAGGATCGCGCGTCAGCAGCTCGAGCGCCGCCTTGCCGTTACGCGCGCTCTTGGTCTCGAAGCCTTCGCGCTCGAGCGTGTATTCGAGGGTGCGGACGAGATCGGGCTCGTCGTCGACGATGAGGATCCAGCGAGAGAGTGTGGACATGGCGACGATGAATCTGGTTCGGTCCCGTGTCTAGCATGTGACGCCGTTGTGACGTAGTGGGAGATTCGCCGTGGCGTTCGCTCGACAGCGCGACACGCTACGCCCGCGGCTTCGCGCCGAGAAAGTGGGCTGCCAGCGTGCGCGCAACGTGCTGCCTGCGCACCGAGCTCGCGCGAGCGCTCACCCCGGGCTGGG
>CAYUSL010000798.1:0-2445 GCA_964447125.1 uncultured bacterium
TCGTTCCGGCTGGTGCGCCGCGATCGGTTCCGTACACCCGCGGCGCCGTTCCGCAACGCCCGCTTGCGCCGCGAGATCCGCACCTGGTTCGCTGCAGGAGCGTGAGGCGACACGGCGGCGAGTGGGATCGAGCTGGCCCGGGTGCAATCGTGCCGCTGCCCGCCGCGTCGCTCGCCTGGCGATGCCCGTCGTTCTCGTCTGCTCGATGCTCGCCGTGGCAGCGCGCAGGCTCGTCGCCAATTCACACAGCGAGCGAATCCGCCGTTGCGACGCGAACTACGTGGCGTTGAACCGTGAGGTCGCGGACGAGTTGGACTCGCTCGTCGCGCGTGGTCGGAGCGAACGCTGCGGCGCCACGAGCCGCGAGGCGATCATCGACTGCGTCGTCGCTCGTCACCGCGACGCCCGCAACCGACACGACCGCTCGCAGCCGGCCTACACCTCGGGCCCCGCGGAGCGCTGCCAGGTCCGACTGGTGCCGAGCCGCAGCTACGAAATCACCTTCGAACAGCCCACCGAGTCGGGCCTATGTCGCTTCGAGATTCTGGAATGAGCGCTCGATGGGCGCGTTTCCGCGCCGGCGACGCCGTCGAACGAGGTTGCGCGCGCTACGATCGACCTGGCCTGACGGTGATCTTGGAAGCACGTGTGCGCTTCGCGCTTTGCCCGGGCTTGCGTGCGCGCCGCTCAGGCCGCGCCGGTCTCGCGCCACGGCGGACGCGATCGCCTGCGGCACCCCGCGTCTGGCCGATCGACTCGTCCGCGTTCGCGGCGAGGTTCCGAAGCACGTAGAGAATCTCGGCGATTCGCTTGCCCCAATTCATGCGAAAACTCACGTGAGTCAGCGTCAGTGCGGAGCACGGATCGGCATTCGTGGCGAAGGCTGCGAGGATGCGGCGTAGATCGACGTACACGTCGGCGATGTGATCGGCGAGGCTCGCCCCGACGGGCTTCGCATCGGACGGGTCGGTCGGGTCGTGCACGTACCAGAACCGATCGGCATCGCCGAGCGCGATGCGAAGACTCTCCTCGTGACGTGCCCAGAGCGCGTGGCCGACCTCGGGGTCAGCCAAGCGATCGACGACGTGCGGCGTAACCCCGGAGGGTCTGCGAAAGTGCTCGAGCGCTTTCCGATCGAGATCGCCCGCTCGACGTAGCTTTCGCAGCGAGCACTCGATTTCCTGCGTCAGGTAGTGAATGGTCCAGCGCGCCTGGTCTTGGCGTGAGGTTGCGGGCGCCTTCGGGAGCGCGCGGTAGGCGTAGTCGAGGCCGACCAGCGCCGCCTCGAGACGATCGACGACCTTCGCTTTGTCGAGACGCGTTGCGTTTTCGACGAGTGCCGTGAACGCGCTGGCTGCAGAGTGAAAATCCGAGTAGCGCTCGTGGCGTCGAGCCGTGCCACGGCTCGGTCCGCTTGCGGCAGTTGGGCGCTGGCGGTTCGCGCGCGGCCGCCGAGTCATCGCACGAAGGGGTCACGAAGTCTGAGACCCGGGAACCGGTTGAAGTCCTTGTCGCAGGTCCAGAGCTCTTGGACCCCATGCTCCATGGCGAGCGCTGCGATGTGCGCGTCGTGAGCGAGATTGCCCGATGCTCGACCGGCGCGGACCTGACGTTCGAGATGGCTGGCGTGTCGCGCGCCCTCTCCGAGCAGGGTCAGCGACGGCGACGCGAAGAGCGCGGCGAGATCGTCCAGCACCAGCTCGAGCTCGGATGGCGGGTCGAACACGCGCGGGTGTGTCACGACCCGAATGAACTCGTAGACGCAAGGCCACGGAATCGCCCACGGGCGATCCGACTCGGCCAGGTCTTGCAGCAGTCGCCGTGCCGCGACGTGATGGGGTGCCTCGGTGCGTCGCGCGTACACCAGGATGTTGGTGTCGATGGCGATCACGTTCGGCCATCCATGAGATCGAAGAGCGCATCTCTGTCGTCCAGTCGCACGCCAGCTTGGATGCGTCCCGATTCGACCGACCAACGAAGCCGGTAACCCTTCGATCTCGGCTTGAGGTCGAGGTAGCTGCGCAGCGCGGCTTCGATGATCCGCCGCAGCGGCAGGTTCTCGTCCGTCGCACGACGCTTCGCCATGCGAAGCACTTCGTCAGGCAGCTCGATGGTCGTTCGCATGCATAAAAGCATAAGCATGCAGATGCCTCGTCGCAACCGCTGTCGAAGGGTCGGGCGAGACGGCTGCCCCTCCGGCTCGGTCGCGGGCGTGGCTCCCGACGCTGAAGCGCGCGCAATGCTCGCGCACCGCCGTGCATCGTTCGGTTATCTTGCGGCGATTACGCGCTGCGCCATGCGGCGCATGGACTGGAACATGACCGCGCTCCCGACCGTCCCGACGACCTCCGATGCCCCAGCGCGCAGCACGCGCGAGTGGGACGCGTTGCCGCGTTACGTCGATTCCCACTTCCACCCCGATCTCGACGGATTGAGCCAGGACGT
>CAYUSL010000799.1:0-2444 GCA_964447125.1 uncultured bacterium
GCAACGGCGTTCGCGTACGGCGGTGCGTTCCTCACCGTGGCGCGCCGGGTCCCCAGCGCGCGCTGGATCGTGGTGACGACGCTCGCGGCCGGCGCCGCGCTGCTCGGGATGCTCGACGGCGACATGCTTCGCTACGTGCTCTTTCTTTCGCCCGTGATCGCGGTGTTGGCGGGCGGCGCGCTCGACGAGGCTCTAGCGTGGGCGTCTACGCGATTGGCCGGCAGCGGCGTGGCGCGTCCCCTCACCGTGGCGGCGTGCGCGGGGCTAGCCGTGTCGATGCTGCAGACCCCACTCGCGTACGTCCTCGAGATGCATTTGGTGGAGGATGCGCGCTACCGCACCGGCCGCTTCCTCGCCGAGCGGGCACCCGACGGCGGACGGGTCGGCATCACACCGTCGTTCTACGGAGACTGGACCTACATCCCCCGCTTTCCCCAGAGCCCGGCGCGAGGAGTGCTCACGGTCGAGGAGTTGATGCTGCGCGAGAACTTCGACGCATCGGGCTATCTGGGGCTCGGTCTCGACTTCATCGCGCTCAGTGACGCCACGGTGGCGGGCGTGAGCGGCTCCACGGCGCCGCGCTTCGTGGACGACCTCGTGCACGGCGACGCGTATCGGGCGGTGGCGAAGATCGGCCCGCGTTGGCACCCGATCCCGCCCGAAACGCGGCCGGGCGCGGCGCTGCCCGGCGATCTGCTCTACCTGCGACAGACGTTCACGGTGTACGAGCGCGTCAACCGCGTCCCAGCGGCGCGCCCCTCACCTTGACTCCGGTTTTTTGCGAGCCGTACCTTACGGGCCTACCGCCAATCCGTTCCCTCCCGCCCGCGTTCCCCCCGCGTTGGATGGGCCGACGGCTCGCGCGCACGCACGTGGCTTCGTGACCAACGCACCGTCCTCGGCGTCATCGGCCGCATCTTCCATTCGCGACGGCGCCGCGCTGCGCGCGCCCCGCTCGCTGGCATTCAAGCCGGGCACGGTGTTCGACGTCGCGCCCGTGGCGGCTGCCGAGCCGGCGCGCCCCTTCGATCTCGTGGCCGAGCGCACGCGCAGCGTGTGTCCCAATTGCCAGCGTCTCCTCGACGCCGAGCTGGTGGTTCGGGGCGACGACCTCTACATGCGCAAGCGCTGTCCGGAGCACGGGCTCTTCGATCTCTTCTTCTCACGCGATCAGCGTTTCGTGCGCGAGGTGCGCAACCTGACCTCGCCGCCCGCCGACGGACTGCTGCGCAAAGAGCGATTCGAAGACTTCGGTGGGTTGCGGTCCTTGCTGATCGACGTCACCGATGCCTGCAACATGGCGTGCCCGAACTGCATCACCGACTCGCGTTACACACCCACGCGCGAGCCGGACGTGGATGCCCTGCTCGCGAGCCTGCGGGCGATCCCGGGGCGCAAGCCCGTCGTGTACCTGATCGGTGGCGAGCCCACGCTGCGCAAGGATCTGGTGCCGTTTCTCGCGACGCTGGTGCGCGAAGGCTTCATCGTGAAGCTCGAGACCAACGGCATCCGCCTGGTCGACGAGAGCTATTGCCGCGAGCTCAAGGAAGCGGGGCTCGAGTGGGTGTACTTGCAGTGGGACAGCATGCGCGAGCCCACCCTCGAGAAGCTCCGCGCCCGGCCGATGTCGGGCGTGCGCCGGCGCGCGCTCGAGAACTGCATTCGCTTCGGCTTCAAGGTGCTGCTCGCTTGCATGATCGAGAAGGACGAGAACGACGACGAGATCGGTGAGCTGCTGGAGTTCGCGCGCAAGACTCCGCAGGTGTTCACGATCTCGCTCCTCCCGTCGTCGCGACAGGGACGCAACGAGCTCACCGACGAGCCCGCCAAGATCGGCGTCGTGGACGTGATCGAGGAGATCGAGCGCGCCACCTCCGGTCAGATCGCCAAGCGGGATTTCTTGTGGTTCCTGCGGGCGTTGCGGCTCATCCATCGATTCACCGGCAATCCCGACTACAAGCCACGCTCGTGCCTGCTGCACCTCGCCTACTATCACGACGGCGAAGCTCTGGTGCCGCTGAACCGGCTCCTCAACCCGCTCACGCTGGCGAGGCATTGGCGAGCCGTGCCGCGGCTCTGGCCGCTGGCGCGGAACTTCTTCCGCATCGATCACACGCCCTACCTGCCGCACCTCTCCTTCGTGGTGGTGGAGGCGCTTCTCGATCGGCAGACGATGGACTTCCGCGAGGCCTCGGACTGCGACAAGGCTTACCTCACCGAGAACGGGTACTCGTTGCTCTGCAGCTACAATGCGTTGGAGCGGGGCGTCGCCGAGCCCGTGCTTCCCACCTGACGGACCCCGATGCGCGTCGTCTTCGTCTATCCCGCCTTCGAGAATCTCGGCATCGAGTATCTGTCGGCGGTGGCGCGACAGGCGGGTCATTCCACGGCGCTCGCGTTCGATCCCTGCCTCTTCGACGACCAGTTCACCGATCTGCCGCTGT
>CAYUSL010000800.1:0-2439 GCA_964447125.1 uncultured bacterium
CGCCGAGGCGTGCAATCCCTGAAGCCCCCTCGCGGACGCGGCGCGCGCGGTCGCCCGCCCCTCTCTCCACGCGCGCCGTGTCCGCACCTTTCGCACCTTCCTCGTGACGGTGGTGGAACGAGGCTGACGGCTTCGGTGATACTGCCTGCATGACGAAGCTCGACGCACGCATCCGCAAGCGCTATCGCGTCACGACGAACAGCAAGAAGGTCGATCTCGGGCGCTTCGACCCCGACGACGACGGCGGGATCGACAAGGAGCGTGGCGAGTCATTGCTCGCCGACGATCTGGTGGCGCTCGAAGCGCTTCAGGAAAAGCTCGTCGCGGCGGCCTCGCATTCGGTGATGGTGGTGCTGCAAGCCATGGACACCGGCGGGAAGGACGGCACCATCCGCAAGGTCTTCGGGCCACTCGACTCGCTGGGACTCGAAGTGCATTCGTTCAAGAAGCCCACTCCCGACGAGCTGGCGCACGATTTCCTGTGGCGCGTGCACCAACGCTGCCCCCCGAAGGGCAGAATCGGCGTGCTCAATCGCTCCCACTACGAAGACGTGCTGGTGGTGCGCGTCCACGGCTGGGCCTCGCCCGAGGTGATCGAGGAGCGCTACCGGCAGATCAACGACTTCGAGCGCATGCTGACCGAGAACGGCACGCGCATCCTCAAGCTCTTCCTCCACATCAGTCGCGACGAGCAGCGCGAGCGGCTCGAGGAGCGGCTCGCCGATCCCACCAAGCATTGGAAGTTCCAGGTGGGCGACATCGGTGAGCGGAACCTCTGGGACCACTACATGGATGCCTACGAGGTGGCGCTCCGGCGCTGCTCGACGCCGTGGGCGCCGTGGTACGTGATCCCGGCCAATCGCAAATGGTTCCGGAATCACTTGGTCGCACGACTGCTCCGGCACACCCTCGAAGACCTCGACCTGCGCTATCCGCCCGGCCCGCCCGACCTGCGTAAGCTCAAGATCCCGAAGTGAGCCGCAGGGACACGCCGCAACCCCTCGGCGCGCAGCGGTCCCGCGCGCCCGCGGCGCGGCAGCTTCTCGCTGGTGTTGCTGCGACGCTCGTCGCCGGCGTCCTTGCCGGCTGCGGCGCGTCGTCCCCGCCGAACGGCGACGGCCTGCCGAGCGATCTCAGCGCGTGGCAGAAGCTCGAGCGCGTGCTCGATCTGCCCGTGCTCGCGGCGAACCCTTTCGATCCCGAGCACGCCGACGTGTGGGGTGAGCTGCGCAAGCCGTCCGGCGACATCGTCCGGGTGCCGGCGTTCGTCACCCGCGATTACACCCGGGCACTCGTCGACGGTCGCGAGTCGCTCACGGCAACGAGCGATCTCCGTTGGATGGTGCGCTTCGCGCCGAGCGAAGCCGGCCACTTCGAGTGGCGCTTCGTCGCCCATCAGGTGACGGCGAGTGGCGAGGTCGACGATCACACCAGCGAGTGGAGCTTCATCGAGGTCGGCGCACCGGCTGCCGAGGAGCACGGATTCCTGCGCGTGAGCGAGCGTGATCCGCGTTATCTGCGTCACGACGACGGCGCTCCGTATTTCGCGATTGGAGAGAATCTCTGCTGGTACGACGGCCGCGGCACGTTCGCGTACGACGACTGGCTCGAAAGGCTCGCCTCGGAAGGCGCCACGTACGCGCGGCTCTGGATGCCGAGCTGGGCCTTCGCCCTCGAATGGACCGAGCGCACGCCCGACGGCAGCGTGAGCGCATCATCGCTCGGCGATTACACGGCACGGCTCGACCGGGCATGGCAGCTCGATCACGTGTTCGAAAAAGCACGGAGCCTCGGCATTGCGCTCCTGCTCTCGATTCAGAACCACGGCGCCTTCACGCTCACCACCAACAGCGAATGGGACGCGAATCCCTACAACGCCGCCAAAGGTGGGCCGCTCGCCGCGCCAGCGCAATTCTTCACCGACCCCGTGGCGCGCACGCTCTTCGAGCGCCGGCTGCGCTACCTGGTGGCGCGCTACGGCTACGCCACCAACCTGTTGGCGTGGGAGCTCTGGAACGAAGTGGACCTCGCCGACTCGCCGGGCGCAGCGGCGCTGGTCGCGTGGCACCAATCGATGGCGCGGGTGATTCAGGATCTCGATCCCGCACGCCGGCCGATCACCACCAGCCTGAGCGGCACACCTGCGCTCCTCGATCTCTTCCTCGGCACGGCGCTGCTCCGCGATCTCTGGCTGCTGCCCGAGATCGCATTCACGCAGGTGCACCTCTACTCGGTCGCCGGGCTACCGCTCGACTTCAGCCACGCGCTGCCGCTGCTCGCCGAGCACATGGGTCGATACGGCAAGGCAACGCTCGTCGGCGAAGCCGGCGTGGACTTCCGCGGACCCGCCGAAACGCTCGCCGCCGATCCCGAGAACGTCGGCGTGCACGACATGCTGTGGGCCGGCGCGCTCAGCGGCGCCTTCGGCACCGGCATGAC
>CAYUSL010000801.1:0-2436 GCA_964447125.1 uncultured bacterium
TCTCGGTACTGGAGAAGAACTCGTGGCTGGACGTCACCGTGCGCGAGGGCCGGCATCATTTCGTGAAACGACTCCTCGAGGCGCACGGGCACCCGGTGCTGCGGATTCAGCGGATCTCCTATGGCCCGGTGCGGTTGGGCGACCTCGCTGTGGGGCGCTGGCGCCGGCTCGCGGAGCACGAGATCGCGACGTTGCGGGCGCTGGTCGATCGCGAGCCGACGGCGGCGAAGCTGACTGGGAAGGGCGTCGCCGCGCCGCGCCGATCCGCGCGTCCCGCAGGTCCCCCGCGCGCGCCGACTACATCGACAGCAACACGCCGCGCAGCGAATCGAAGGTCGCCGCCGGCTCGAGCGCGCAAAGCGGCGACGTCGCGCCCGCGATCCTGAGCGGGTTACATCCCGGTGGTGGCGTCGCAGCCTCACGCATTCCCGTCGGCAGTTCCGGATGTGCCGGGTGCCACCGCAGTACGTCGCCTGATCCGTCGAAACCAGCGACCGTCGGCAACGGTGCGCGCGGCTCTCCGGTACCCGTCGTCAGCCAGGTCGCGTCCTTGACGATCGCGTAGCGGTGCCTCCACACGTGATGCCGCGCGTAGCGTGCCAGCAGCGCTCGTTTCCATCGATCCACGCCAGGCTCCGTGCCGCCGATGAGCAGCACCGAGCGCGGAGCGGGTTCGCTGCTCTCGATCGCGTCGATCCACGCGTTGACACTTGCAGCCTGGTCGGATTCGCGTCGCTCGGGCGCTGCGCGCTCCAGGTGGAACGCGACGCAAGCCAGCAGCGCGGCAATCACACCGAACGTGCTGGCGACCCGCGCCCACCCAGGATCGATGCTGGCCCAGAGGCTGGCGACCAGCAGCGCGAGTCCGGCGCACGACAGGTAGAGCAGGTGGCCGCTCTCCGGTCCCTGCCAGCTCGTGAATGGGAAGATCATCACCATCGGCGCGGCTATCCAGACCAGCGCTGCGCTGGCGACGCCGCGGTGCCGGCGTCCCGCCACGAGCGCAGTCGCGAGCCACAACACGGTGGCGACGACGACCAACGGCGCGAGCCGCGATTCCGGGTCTTTGTCCCAAACCGGCAGCAACAGGTTTCGAGGTAGGTCATGGAAGAACGCCGCACCGATTCGGCTGATGCGCAACCCTTCCGCGAAGAGTCCGAATTCGCCCCACGGATGCCCCGGCTGAGGACGGCCGGAAGTGGGATCCAGGAGCAACTCGCCGAGGGCCAGCGAGCCTTGTAGCGTGGGAACGATGAGCGTCGGTGCGAGCGCGCGCGCTGTGGCCCGCGGGCGTGCGGCGCCCATCGGGCGTGGCGGGGCCGTGGCGTCGTCCAGGTCGAGTCCCACCGCCAACGCAGCGGCCACGAGGGGGAGCGTGAACGCGAGATCGCGTGTGAACACGAGGACGAGGAGGATCGCCCAACGTAGCGCCATGGAGGCGCG
Organism: uncultured bacterium; assembly: GCA_964447125.1. Taxonomy (GTDB): domain Bacteria; phylum JADJOY01; class JADJOY01; order JADJOY01; family JADJOY01; genus JADJOY01. Next base: position 1,444 of record CAYUSL010000801.1, read on the forward strand.
CCGCGCGCCCGGTAGCCAGAGCAGCAGCGCGCTCACGTAGAGCACACCGAGTGTGAGTTCCGGCAAACCGGTTGGATCACGCACCAGTGGTCGCGCGAGCGGGGCCAGCGCGAACACGAGCGCGGCCACGAGCGCCGCGGCCCGTGAGAGCCCGAGGCGTCGAGCGAGTCGCGCGAGCAAGAGCGCGGCCGTACCGTGGAGGACGAGGTGAACGATCCGATACCCCGGCGCCCAGCCTTGGAAGAGACCGTCCTCGACCGTCCACACGCCGAGATGGAGCGAGCGAATGAACATTCCCGGGTGGCCGCGCAGATACGACCACGCAGCGTGCGCCGCGGACGCCCAGCCGAGGCGCTCCGACTGCCGAACCAAGATCAGGTGGTACCAGTCCTCCGGATCGAGGAACTCGAGGTCGAGGATCGGCACGTATGCCACGAGGAGTGCCACGACGACCGGGCCGAGCACCGGTGGTGCGAAGCGGATTCCCGTCGATGTGAGCGCTTCGCTTGTGCGTGGCACGGCGAGGCGCAGCCCGCACGCCGCAACGGTCATGAACCCGACGATGGGCCAAGGCGTGAAGCGGAAGGTGTGGGCGCTGCCACTGGCTCCGGCCGCATGCGCGAGCCAGGCGAGCCAAAGCGACAGGGCACCGAGGGCTAGCGCGGTCACGACGAGCGCAGCTCGGTGTGTTCGTAACTGGGTCGACTGGTAGGTCATCACGGAGCCATGTGCGGACGAGGGCGGTGCGGGGCGGAAGTCTAGTCGAGCGCTTCGAGGCGGATGTGGGGTTCGTCGTGACGTGGCGTGCACCCCGTGGGTGCGGCCGCCTTCGCGCAGCTCGGTCTTGTCGCGCCATCACCATCCGAGGGCTCGCATTGACACACTCAAGGAGCCCCCATACACTTGGCGCTCACGTTGCGGGGTGGAGCAGTCTGGTAGCTCGTCGGGCTCATAACCCGAAGGTCCCTGGTTCAAATCCAGGCCCCGCTACCA
>CAYUSL010000802.1:0-2431 GCA_964447125.1 uncultured bacterium
AAGCAGTAGTCGAAGGTGCCGAGGTAGTCCTCGGTTCGCGCCAGCGTGCTCTTGTAGAAGATGTGAAGCCGCCGATAGCTCGACGTGTAGGGCGCTGCATCCACGAATCGTCCGAGGCACAGCACCAGCGCGTTGGGGCGGTGGATGATGGCGTCGATGAAGTCGTCCTCGCCGGCTGCACAATGGGCGCGCAGGTCGCGCTCGAAGGCGCCGAAGCTCGTGTGCCGGACGTAGCGCATGTGGACGAACGGCTTGGCGGGCACGAGCCGGAACGTGGCCTTGGCGAGAACGCCGAGCGTCCCGTACGAGCCGTGGATCATCTCGAACGCGAGCGGGCGCTCGTCGCGCGAGCAGGTGAGGATCTCACCGCTACCGGTGACGATCTCGTACTCGCTGCACGAATCGTGGAAGCCGCCGTAGCGGTAGGACATCGCTTCCACGGAGCAGCCCGCGATCGCGCCGCCCACGGTGATGCCTTCCAGCTCGGGGACGACCGTGGGGAGGAGCCCGTGGGCGAGGGTGGCGCGGGCGAGGGCGGCGAAGGTGACCCCCGGCTCGGCGACGCACACCTGGCGCGCGCGGTCGACGGTGAGAACCTGATCGAGCGACGACGCGTCCACCACGCGCCCGCCGAAGCGCGGGTCTTTGGGCAGCGGCACGAAGTGGTGGACCCCTCCCTTCTCGATGTGGGCGTGCTCGCCTTGGCTCGCCAGCGCGCGCAGCGTCTCGGCGATCTTCGCGACCTTCTGCTGGTGAGCGGCGTTGGCATCGGACATGGCGGAGTCCTCGTGGATGGGGAGTGTGTGCGGAGGGGCGTGGCCGGGAGCGTCGCCAGCGTCGTCAGACGTCCCGCTCGACGACGCTCGCTGCCGGTCCGGGTACGGCGCGAATGACGCGGACCACGCCGGGAATCGCACCGAGGGCACGGATCACCGTGTCGGCGTTCGCGGCTTCGCAGAGCACCTTCACGTTCGGGCCCGCGTCGATCGTGAAATACGCCGGGGTGCCGCCGTGTCGCAACGTGTGGACCCGTTCGGTGACGGCGAGCGAAGCGCCGCGCAGGTAGACGAGCGCGGGCTCGGCGCCGAGCATCGCGGCGTGCATGCGCAGGCAGTTGCGCTCCATCACCACGCCGAGCGCCGCGAGATCGCGCGCCCGTACCGCTTCGCGCGCTCGCTCCAGATCGCCGGGGATGGATGCCAGGAACGCCTCGTAGAAAGGCGAGGTGGCGCGCGTTCGCTCCATTCCTTCCGTGGACGACACGGCCTTGGGTCCCTCTGCGACCACCGCCACCAGCATCACCACGTCCCAGTGTGAGGACGGCGCGACCTCGACGGCGTGCGAGTCGAGACCGTCCGCGCGCTCCCCGCGCCGCCACTCGACGAAGCCGCCCAGGACCGAGCGACACGCCGAGCCCGAGCCGAGGCGCGCGAGGATCGAGAGCTCGTTCGGCTCGAGCGCGAGATCGGCGGCGGCTGCCGCCGCGCACGCGAGCGCTGCGAAGCCACTGGCGCTCGACGCCAGCCCTGCGCCAGTGGGGAAGTCGTTGCGGCTCTCCACGTGCGCATAAGTTCCCGTCAGGCGCCCGCTGCTGCGCCGGCGAACCTCGTCGAGGATGCGCACGGCTTTCCGCAACGAAGCCTCGGGCGCGGTCGTGCCGTCGAGAACGAGCTGATCGCGGGCCAGCGTGCGATCGAAACGCACCGCCGTGCGTGACTCCATGCCGGCGAGCGTCAGCGACAGGCTGCCCTCGCGCGGCAGGTTGAGCGCGGCGTCGCGTTTTCCCCAGTACTTCACGAGCGCGATGTTCGGATGCGCGATGGCTGTGGCTTGCATGTCGACTCAGGTGGAACCACGGCTGAAGGGCACCTCGATCAGTCTCACGGCACCCACGGCGAGGAGCGCTTCGCGGACGGAGTCGAGGTTGGCGGGAGCGCAGAGCGCGATGGCGTTGCCGCCACCCCCGCCACCGGTGAGCTTGGCGCCGAGCGCACCGGCCCCGCGCGCGGCGGCGATCAGCGATTCGAGCTCGGGCGAGCTGGTGCCGATCTCGGCCAACAGCGCCTGATTCTCGTTCAAGCACGCGCCCGCGGTGCTTGCGTCGCCGCGCGCCAGCGCGTCGCGCAGGCGTGAGGTGTTGGCCTCGGCGCGGGCCAGGATCCCGGCGAAACGCTCGCTCTGGTTCACCCGGAACTCGCCGACACGCGCGACCACCGCGGCGGTGCTCGAGACGACGCCCGTGTCGGCGAGCAACAGCGTCGCGTCGATCGCACACGCGATCGGTTCGGCAGGCGCCCCCTTGCGGAACCAGATCGGGCGATCGAGGGCCACCACGGTGTTGTCGATCCCCGATGGGTTCTTGTGGACGATGCGTTCCAGGTCGAACGCGAGCGCGGCCACGTCCTCGTCCGGGTATTCGAGGCCGCGGAAA
>CAYUSL010000803.1:0-2430 GCA_964447125.1 uncultured bacterium
GTGCTCGGCATCAAGCCCGAGAGCCGGCGCGGACAAGCGGCGTTCGACGTGCCGGCGTACATGGCGGAAGCGGGCTGCGAGATCGTGCCCGTGCCGGTCTACTACCCCGAGGTCACGACCATCCTCGGTCGACCGGTTCGGCGCAGGCTGAGCGAGATCGAAGGGCCGATCGATCTCGTGAACGTGTTTCGCCGCTCCCAGGACATCCCGCCGCACGTCGACGACATCCTCGCTGCGCATCCCAAGGCCGTGTGGTTCCAGCTCGGCATCCGCAACGACGAGGCCGCCGAGCGGCTGGCGCGGGCCGGCATCGACGTGGTGCAGGATCGCTGCCTGCTCATCGAGCACGGGCGGACGCTCAGACGCCGCTGGCCGCGTTGATCGACGGCATCACGCCGCCGTCCGCAGGGTACGTGTGAGCACGATCGCCGCGAGCTTGCGGCGCTGGGCTCCCACGGCCAGCGTGGGCGTGGCCCTCACGATCGCGGGGCTCGCTTTCGTCGCCCCGATCTTCGCGCATCCCAGTTTCTGGGGCATTTCCGACTGGGATCAGCACCTCTTCTATCACGCGGCCGCGCGGCGAACGCTCGTCGAGTTCCACCAGCTTCCGCTCTGGAACCCGTACTACTGCGGCGGCACCGTCCAGCTCGCCAACCCGCAATCGCGAGTCGCGTCTCCGTTCTTCGCGCTGGTCCTGGCATTCGGAGCGCCAGCCGGCCTCAAGGTCGACGTCGCCCTCCATCTGCTCATCGGGCTGGCCGGAATGTACGCGCTGGCCCGCCATCACCGTGCGAGCCGGCTCGGCGCAGCGCTCGCCGCCGTGGTGTTCCGTCTCAACGCCGCCTACGCCTTCAATCTCATGCTCGGCATGACCTGGTACATGACCACCTCGTACCTGCCGTGGGCGCTGCTCGGAGTGGAGCGTGGGCGGCACGAAGCCCGGTGGCGATGGCTCGCTGGCGCGGCGCTCGCGTTGGTGGTGCTCGGCGGCGGTGCCTACGTCGCCGCGATCGCCGTCGTGTTCTTGATCGTCCACGAGACGGTCGTCTGTGTGAGGCAACGCAGCGCGCGGCCGCTCAGCGCGCTCGTGGCCGTGGGCGTGATCGCTTTCGGGCTCTCCGCGGTGAAGCTCGTACCCACCCTGGTCCAGCTTCACGACTATCCGCGCTCACCGGACGATCAGTCGGGCATGAGCATCGAAGCGCTCGTCATGACCTATCTGGACGCGCACCCAGCGGATGCGGGAAGGACGTGGCATCAACCCGGCGGCGGGCTGTGGCACGGAGTGGACTGGGGAATCGACGAAAACGCGACCTACGTCGGCATCGTACCGGTGGCGCTCGCGTTGCTGGGCGTGTGGGCGATGGGCCGGCGGGAGATCCCGCTCGGAATCGCGTGCCTGGTGTTCGCGTGGATCACCCTCGGCGTCCGCGCTGCACCGTTGAGCCTGTGGCAGGCGCTGCGCGACCTGCCCGTCCTGGGCAACATGCGAATCGCGCAGCGCTGGCGCGTGATCGTGACGCTGGCGCTGGCGCTGGCGGCCGCCATCGGCCTCGATCGCGTGCGTGCCCTCCTCGCGAAGCGGAGTCGCTGGGTGGCGGACGTGGCCTGCGCCGCAGCGCTGGTGGGCGTCACGATCGATCTGATCGCCGTGAACGGCGTGCTCTTCGCATCCGCATTCCCGTTCGCACCGATCCCCGTCCACGCCGAGAAACCCTTCGTCCAGCGAGCGGCGCTGCACATCGCCGGCTATTCCGAGGCGCTCGCGCCCGAGGCTCCCCAGCTCTACACCAGCAGCGCGCATCTGCCCGCGCTGGGCGCGAACCTCGGCATCGTGAATTGCTACGAGACCGCGCGCGTCGACATCTACGCGCTGCCGGCCGAGAGCCCGCACTATCGCGGCGAGGTCACGGTGATCGGCGCCGAGGGCGACGCGCGGTTCGTCGAATTCAGCCCGAATCGCATGGTGGTCGAGGCACGTGCGGAGGCGCCCGCGCGGGTGGTCGTCGATCAGAACTGGCAGCCGGGCTGGACCTACACGGTGATCCCGGACGGCGAGCAGGGAGCCGCGATCACCGACACGATTCCGATGCCGTTCGCCCGCCAGCTCTCGGCACCGGTGCCCGCGGGCGATCATCGCGTCGAGTTCCGCTACCGTGCGCCGGGGCTCGCCGCGGGGGCCGCGATCACAGCCGTGACCGTCGTGACGCCGGCGATCCTGTTCGCTTGGAAGCGACGCGTCCGAAAACACCCGTCGCGAGCCGGCGAGCCGTGAGCCCGCGCAGGCTCGAGCCCGTCATCACCCGTGCGACGCCAGCCAGCCGCGCGCAACGATCGCGTCCGCCACACGCTCCGCGACCTTGCGGTACTCGCTGCCGGGCGGATGCCCATTGATGCCGTCGTCGAGGTACGGAAGGTCGCGCTCCTCGG
>CAYUSL010000804.1:0-2426 GCA_964447125.1 uncultured bacterium
CCGGCACGTCGAACGCCGCTTGTCCGCGCCGGCTCTCGGGCTTGATGCCGAGCACCGCGATCCGCTGGGACGCGCGCACGATGCGGTCGATGCCCTCGGGATCGTCCACCCAGTGCTTCCGCCAGTCGTCCATGACGTGCCTCGTTGGGTGTTGCGGGCGCTCGAAACGCGTGGTTTCCCGCCTCCGCCGAACGCGTGTTAGCGTGACGCGCTCTTTGCTCGACAGTCTCGGCGCGCTCGTCGCCTACTCGAATCGCAACCATGGCCATCCACATCAATCGCGTCTACACCCGTTCGGGTGATCACGGCGAGACCGGCCTCGTCGGCGGTAAACGTGTCCGCAAGGACTCTGCACGCATCGAAGCCTACGGGGACATCGACGAGCTCAACGCCGCCCTCGGCTTGGCACGCGTCTTCAACGGCGAACGATCGAAGGAAGGCGACGACCACCGCTGGCTGGACGAGGTGTTCCGCCGCCTGCAGAACGAGCTCTTCGACCTCGGCGCCGAGCTCGCGACCCCGCCCGACGGCGAGTATCCGGGCATGAACAAAATCTCCGCCGAGCAGGTGAACGGCCTCGAGCAGCTCATCGATCGCTGCCAAGAGGAGCTCGAGCCGCTGCAATCGTTCATCCTCCCCGGCGGGGGTCGCGTGAGCGGCTTTCTCCACCAGGCCCGCACCATCTGCCGGCGCGCCGAGCGCAAGATCGTGGCGCTCGCGAGCCACGAGCCGGTGTCCGATGGAGTGCTCCAGTACGTGAATCGCTTGAGCGACCTCTTGTTCGTGCTGGGGCGGTGGGTGGCGAAGCACGGCGGCGAAGGCGAGTACCTGTGGGAGCGCGGTTTGCGCTCGCACGGGATGGGCTCCCGCAGCACCGCTGCTCGCAAGTCGTCGAACGGTCGTCGCTGACCTCGGCGAGGAGGGATCGCGTGCTCACGACGACCCGCGTCGCGGTGGATCTCGGTGCGCCGACGGTGGCGATCGACAGGCGCATTTACGGGCATTTTCTCGAAGAGATCGGGCGCATGATCGCCGGTGGGCTCTTCCCCGAGAAGGGCTCGATGGCGCCGCGCGGTGAGCTCGGGTATCGCACCGACGTGTGGGAGGCGTGCCGGGATCTCGGTCCGGTGCTCTTGCGCTGGCCCGGCGGCTGCTTCGCCGACGTCTATCACTGGCGCGACGGCGTGGGCGTGCACCGCGCGCGGAGCTATCCGAACCGCTTCTGGGGCCATCGCTTCGGCGAGAAGTGGGGGCCGCCGGTGCACAACGAGCTCGGTACCGACGAGTTCCTGGCGCTCTGCCGTGACTGGGCCTGTGAGCCGTATCTGTGCGCCAACGCCGGCACCGGCAGCGCCGAAGAAGCGGCAGCGTGGGTCGAGTACGTGAATCGCCACGCCACCGGTCACGACCCGTCGTTGCCCAAGTGCCGGCTGTGGAGCATCGGCAACGAGCAGTTCGGGGTGTGGGAGGTGGGCCACACCACCGCGCGCGATTACGCACGCCGCTACTTGCGCTACCGCGAGGCGATGCGTGCCGTCGATCCAACCGTCGAGACCGTGCTCAACGGCAACGACGACTTGCGCAGCCGCTGGAACGAGCGGGTGCTGGAGGTCGCTGCGGATCAGACCGATTACCTGTCCGTCCACTCGTACTTGCCGCAGGACTATCGCGTCGCTCATCTGCTGAGCGCGCCGCCGACGTCGGTGGGCGCCTGGTACTCGGCGCTCTCGATCGGCGAGAGCGTCCTCGCCAAGCTCGAAGCGCACGAGGCCACGGTGCGGCGCGTGGCCGGGCGCGCCGTCCCGCTCGCCGTCGACGAGTGGAACCTGTGGTGGACTTTCCCGCAGGCCATCCGCCCGCGCCCGTGTCTACGAGATTCGCTGGGCGCAGCGGCGATCCTGATGGCCTTCCAGCGGCGTGCCGATCTGGTGCGGATCGCCAACCTGTCCTCGATCATCAACTTGATCGCCTCGCCGGTGATCACCGATCGCGATCGGGTGGCGCGCACCAGCCTCTTCCACGTCTTCCGCCTCTTCACCTTGCATGGGTTGGAGCGGAGAGTCGCAAGCGTGGTCACGCAAGGACCGACGTATTCGGCCGAGCGGCTCAAGGGCATCCGACCCGTCGAGCGAGCGCCCCTGGTCTCGGTCTCCGCTACGACATCCGCTGATGCGTCCCGTGCCGCGGTGTTCCTCCTGAATCGCCATCACGAGAGCGAGGTCCGCGTGGAGATCGACTACCGCGGTGCTGCGCCGGCGAGCGATGCGATGCTCACCTGGGTGACCGGGCCCGGGCTGATGGCGGAGAACCTGCCGGGAAGGCCGATCCAGGTGGACACGTTGTGCCGCGAGATCCCCCGGGGCCAGGTCCCGGAGCTCGTGCTGCCGCCGCGTTCGATCGCCGTGCTGACCCACGCGCTCGCCGCC
>CAYUSL010000805.1:0-2407 GCA_964447125.1 uncultured bacterium
GATGCGGGTGGTCCAATCCGGCCCGCAGGCTCCATGTGGCGCGATCGCTGCGGACGAGAAGCCGCGGGATCTTCGCGAACTCGCTCATCACTTCGTGCACGATGGCCCTCTGCAGGATGTGGCGCACGGATTGCTGTCGATGCTTCCCGCCGGCCTTTCACTAGCTCCGCCCAGGTCGTTACGTGCACGGAGAGGGTCCTCGTGCGTCCTACGCTCTCGACGCATGCTCGCCGGGCCTCGCCCGCGACGATTCGTTCACTGTGCTGCGTAGCTGCAGCAGCGCTGGGACTCGCGCGCGCGGCGGCCGCCCAGGCGCCCGATGACGCTGCCGAGGCAATGCCGAGCGCTGCCCCCTATGCAGAGCAGATGTTCTTGGAAGCCATCCCGGAGGTGTACGCCGCGTCCAAGCGTCCGGAACCGATCACCGACGCGCCGTCCGCGGTGACGATCGTCACATCCGAAGAAATTCGCCGGCACGGCTATCGAACACTCGGCCAGATCCTGCGCAGCGTGCCCGGCTTCTTCACGTCCTACGACCACGACTACACACACGTCGGCGTGCGGGGCTTCCTGCCCCCGGGCGATTACACCAGCCGCCTCCTCTTTCTGGTGGACGGCCACCGAATCAACGACGGCGTCTGGGGGGCTGCGCCGGCCGGCGACGAGTTTCCGGTCGACGTCCATCAGATCGACCGCGTGGAGGTCGTGCCCGGCCCGAGCGCCTCGCTTTATGGAACCAACGCCTTCTTCGGTGTCGTGAACGTGATCACGCAGCGAGGGCGCGACGTCCAGGGAGTGGCGGCGGGAGGTGGAGTGGGCAGCCAGTCGACCTACGACGCACGCGCCACCGTGGGCGGGCGCTGGGCGGGCGGAGCCGAGCTGATCGCCGCCGGCGCCTACACATCGAGCGAGGGTGACCAGCACCTCTTGATCCCCGACCTCGTCGGGTACCAGTCGAGTGATGGCATGGCTCGTGATGCGGACGACGGACGGGCGCTGGATCTCCTCGGCAAGGGGAGCTTCGGAGAAGTGCAGGCGATGGCAGGCCACGGCTCGCGCACCAAAACCGTGCCGACGGCCCCCTTCGGGAGCGTCTTTCCCACCGATCGGACCACCACGGAGGACGCGTTCACTTGGGCCGAGGTGTCGATGGCCCCGGACCTCTCCTCCGCGTGGCAGATCTCCGCGCGTCTCTTCTTCGACCAATTCGAGCACTCCGCAGACGGTCTGCTGGGGATCGAATGGCCGTTCCCCAAGCGCACCTACCAGGTCACGAACCGAAGTTCGGCGCGATCGCAGAGCCTGGGATCGGAGCTCTCCGTCGAGACCACGGCGATCGATCGAAACCGCATCATGCTCGGTGCGACCACCACGTGGTACCTCGAGCAGCACACCCGCGACACGCTGCTCGAGATCCAACGACAACTGCAGGAGTCCGAGCGCGAGCCGTGGCTCTGGAGCGCATATGTCCAGGACAAGCTCGCGATCTTGCCCACGCTCGCGCTGCACACCTCGCTGCGCTACGACTCCGACGACACGGTGCCGGGGCGCCTCAGCCCACGCGCAGCGCTGATCTTCAGCCCGTGGCTCGAAACGACGCTCAAGGCCATCTACGGCCAAGCATTTCGCGCGCCGAGCGCCTTCGAGATCGCAGCGCCGCGCGCGTCGGGAAGTGGCCGGCTCGACGCCGAAACCATCGATTCCTACGAGCTCGTCGCGGAGCAATCGATCGGGACGGCGCTGCGTCTCATCGGCTCCGTCTACTACTACGAGCTTCGCAACCTGATCACGCTGCAGCCGTCCCAGGGTTTCGGCCCGCCGACGTTCGCGAACGGTGCGGACAGCGATGCCCTGGGCGCATCGCTGGCGCTCGACGGCCACTGGGCTGGAGGATGGTACGCGCGCGGCAGCTACTCGATCCAGCGCATCGAGAACGCGCAAACCCACGACTCGCGCGCCAACTCGCCCACCCACCTCGGCAAGCTGCTTGCGGGCGCGCCGATCATCGACGAGCGCCTGACGTTGAACGGCGAGTTCGAGTTCGTTTCGGAGCGAACGACGCTCGCCGGCAAGAGCGCCGATGCGCTCTACCTCCTGGATCTCACGCTGCGCGCCGAGGATTTCGTGCCGGGGATTGGCGTAGGCCTCACCGTTCGCAACCTCATCGACCAGCGGTACGAGGAGCCGGCCGGCATCGAGCTTCCGGAGGATTCGGTTCCGCAGGACGGGCGCACGTTCTGGCTCGCGCTCGATTACGCATTCAGCATCTGAGCGATGCACGCACGATTCGAGCAACGCTCGATCCGGAGCGCTGCGAGGCTGCGTCAGCGGGCGCGGTCATTCGATGACCCGTGGTGTCTCCGTTTCGTTCGCTGGGCCGCCGAGAGACCACGGCCCGTTCGGGGCC
>CAYUSL010000806.1:0-2397 GCA_964447125.1 uncultured bacterium
AAGCGAAGCGACTTGGGGGTGGGACCCGGCGCGGCTTTGCCGCGACGGGCGGGGGTCTGGAACAGACCCCCGCAGCAACATCGACGGGCTGGACGAGAGACGAGCATCGCGAGTTTCTCGTCAGCCCGTCACGCGATCGCGCCGTCGGCGCGCAGGCGAGCGAGGAGCGTTTGCGCCAGCTCGGCGGGCGAGCCGCCGCTCAGGAACTCGCACTGGCCCTGGACCGTGGGCACGAATTGTTTGGTGAGCACGACTTTGGGTGCGAGCTCGGCGGCGCTCACGCCCAAGGCGTCGGGCGTGAACGCGGTGGGCTTCATCTTCCGCGCTTTGATGGTTTGCGCGGTGGTCGGGTAGCGCGGCGTGCCGAGCTCGTTCGAGATGGTGACGATGCAGGGCAGGGTGACCTCCACGGTCTCGTCGCCGTCTGGCGTCACGCGGGTCACGCGAACGGCCTTGTCGCCGCTCATCGCCACTGCTCGCGCCACGGTCACCACCGGCATCCCGAGGAGCTCGCCGAGGAGCGCGGGGACCACGCCCTGGTCGTCGTCGGAGGCCTGGCGGCCGCACAGGATCAAATCCGCGCCGCCCGACTTGGTGACGTAAGCGGCGAGCAGCTTGGCGATCGCGGCGAGATCGAGGGCGGCCGCGTCGACCTGGATGTGGCCGGTCTCGTCGGCGCCGAGCGCCGCCGCCTGGCGCAGGATGCTCGCCGGATCGGCCCCGGCCGAGACCACAGCCAGCTTCGCGGCGAGGCCGCCGTCGCGCAATCGCAACGCCGCCTCGATCGCCTGCTCGTCGTAGGCGTTCATGAGCCGCGGGATCGCGGTCTGGGTGAGCGTCTTGCCGTCCGCTCCGATCTGCAGCCCGCCCGCGAGGGCGTAGTTGTTCACCGCATCGGGATCGAGCACTTCCTTCGCACACACCACGATTCTCATGCTTCGTTCTCCCACATGGGCTCTGGGCCCACCGGTTCCTCGGTGGCCGAGACGTTCAGGGCCGCCCCGGGACGCGGTTGGGCTCGTCGACGAGAAACACGCTTCCCGACTCGCACCACACGCAGTCGTCGGTGTAGTTGTCCGGCTTGCGCTCCAGGTTTTCGAGCAGGTACCAGCGCCACGGCGGATCGCCGTGGTCGACGAATTCGCCGCTCAGCGTTCCGGTGAACTCCTGGCGGCCGGCGAAGCGCGTGCCCAGGATCGGCCCGCCGCCGTCGCACTCGGCACGCTTGCCGGCGACGCTGGAGTCGAACCCGGGCACCGCCCGGTCCGTGCTGGGATCGAGTGGCTCTGCCACGCTCAGTCGTCGCCGCCGGTGAGGTTCTCGAACGTCGTGAGCGCCTCGTCGACCACGTCCACGACGATTTGGCGCGCAGGCTTCATCGCCGTGATGAAGCTCACGCCTTGGCCCGCCGCCTCGGTCATGAGATCACCGCGACGGTTGTCGTTGGCGCCCTGGATGTAGGGCGAGCTGAGCAACATCTGATACGGCGCGGGCAGCGGCGTGGGGGCCTCGGGCTTCTTCCACTCGGTGGTCCACGGGCACTTGAGCACGCGCATGGTCATGCCCGAGATCGACTTCGAGAAGTCGGTGTCTTCGGCGGTCGAGGCGATCAGCCGCTCTTTGATGACCATGTCGATGTCACTCTCGCGCGACGCCAGCCACAGGGTGCCAGTCCAGACCCCGGCTGCACCCAGGCACAGCGCCGCAGCGAGGTGACGGCCGGTGGTGACGCCGCCTGCCGCGATCACGGGCTTGCCCTGCGCGATCGACACGACCTCGGGCACGATGCTGAACGTTCCCATCTCGCCCGTATGACCCGCGGCGTCGAAGCCCTGGGCGATGATGCCGTCGACGCCGGCCTCGATCTCGCGCTTGGCCTGACGGGTCTTGCCGATCAACCCGAACACCTTGATGCCACGGGCGTGCGCTGCGTCCAGGATGAACGCAGGATTGCCGAGACCCGAGCAAAGCAGCGGTACGCGCTCTTCCAGCAACACTTCGAGCTGAGCGCGCGCCATCTGCTGGTTGAGACCGCCCCATTGGTGGAGCGCTTCTTTTCCCTTGGGTGCCGGCACGTCGTACTTCTTGTGGATCATGTCGGCGTAGTCGCGGTGGCTCTGGGGGATCTTCGACTTGAGCTCGTCGAGACCACCCGCCGGCGGAACCGAAGCCGGCAGCACCAGGTCCACACCGAACGGCTTCGAGCCGATGCGGTCGCGAATCCACTTGATGTCGGCGGAGATCTCGTCGGGCGTGTGCATCGCCTCGCCGAGGACCGAGAAGCCGCCGGCGTTGGTGACCGCCACCACCACGTCCTTGCAGTGGGTGAAGGCGATGATCGGGTACTCGATCCCGAACATCTCGCAGAACGGGGTGTGGAGCGGATTCTTCGCCATC
>CAYUSL010000807.1:0-2392 GCA_964447125.1 uncultured bacterium
GCGAGCACGCGGTCGAGGTTGGGCGCATGCCCGACGCAGAGAATCTCGCCGGCCTTCTCGCGAGCCAGCAAGGTGAAGAGCGCCTTGGGCTCGGCCTCGGGGAGAAGTGCATCGCTCTCGTGGAGGTGATCCAGGCGGACGCCCAACTCGTGCGCTGCGATACGTGCTGTCTGCAGCGCACGGGTGTAGGGGCTGGTCAGGACGAGCGCGGGCTCGACGCCGAGAGCGCTCAGGCCCCGCGCGGACAGTGTTGTCCGCTCGATTCCCTTGGGTGTGAGCGCGCGCTCTGGATCGGGTGGGCAATCGGCCGCCGCCCGATCGTGCGCGATACCGTGACGAAAGAAGACGAGCCTCATGCCGGCCAGCGCCACCCCTTGACCGAGGGGAGATCGTCGCCCACGCGGGCGATGTGCTCGCGGTGCTCGGTGAGGCGATCGCGAATGGCCTGCTTCGCGTAGGCGGCGATCGAGCCCAGCTTGGGTACGCGATCGATGACGTCGGCCACCAGATGGAAGCGGTCGAGGTCGTTGCGCACCACCATGTCGAAGGGCGTGGTGGTGGTGCCTTCTTCCTTGTAGCCGCGAACGTGCAGGTTCTTGTGGTTGGTGCGCCGATAGGTGAGACGGTGAATCAGCCATGGATAGCCGTGGTACGCGAAGATGATGGGCTTGTCGGTGGTGAAGATGGTGTCGAAGTCGGCGTCCGAAAGCCCATGCGGATGCTCCTCGCGCGGCTGCAGCGTCATCAGGTCCACCACGTTCACCACGCGCACCTTGAGCTCGGGCAGGTGCTGGCGGAGCAGATCCACCGCCGCCAGCGTCTCGAGCGTGGGCACGTCGCCGGCGCACCCCAGCACCACGTCGGGCTCGCCGCCCGCGTCGTTGCTCGCCCAATCCCAGATGCCGATGCCCGCGGCGCAATGCTTGATGGCTGCGTCCATGTCGAGCCACTGAAGCGCCGGTTGCTTGCCGGCCACGATCACGTTCACGAAGTCGTGGCTGCGCAAGCAGCGATCCGCGACCACCAGCAACGTGTTGGTGTCGGGCGGCAGGTACACGCGGATCACGTCGGCTTTCTTGTTGACCACGTGATCGATGAAGCCGGGATCCTGGTGCGAGAAACCGTTGTGGTCTTGGCGCCACACGTGCGAGCTCAAGAGGATGTTCACCGACGCGATCGGCGCTCGCCACGGGATGTGCTTCTTGGTCACGTGCAGCCACTTCGCGTGCTGGTTGAACATCGAGTCGATGATGTGGGCGAAGGCCTCGTAGGTCGAGAAGAGCCCGTGGCGGCCGGTGAGCACGTAGCCTTCGAGCCAGCCCAGGCAGGTGTGCTCGCTCAGGATCTCCATCACGCGACCGTCCGGTGAGAGCTCGCCGCCCTGATCGTCCTCGGGCAGGCGATCGCCGAGCCACGTGCGCTGCGTCGCTTCGAACACGGCACCCAGGCGATTGGACGCGGTCTCGTCCGGCCCGAAGACGCGGAAGTTCGTGGGATTGCGGCGAATTACGTCGCGCAGCAAGGCACCCAGGCTGCGGGTGGCCTCCGCTTCCACAGCGCCCGGTCGCGGCACCGCGATGGCGTAGTCGCGGAAATCGGGCATGCGCAGGTCCTTGCGCAAGAGCCCGCCGTTGGCGTGCGGAACCGCGCCCATGCGCTTGGTTCCCAGCGGGGCGAGCGCGGCGAGATCGGGGCGCAGGCGTCCGCTGGCGTCGAAGAGCTCGTCGGGACGGTAGCTCTTCATCCAGCGTTCGAGCAGCGTGAGATGCTCGGGCTTGCCGGCGATCTCCGAGAACGGCACCTGGTGCGAGCGCCACGAGCCCTCGGCCTTCTTGCCGTCCACCTCTGCGGGGCCGGTCCAGCCCTTGGGCGTCACGAGGACCAGCGCCGGCCAGCGCGGGCGAGAGGCGACGCCGCTGGCGCGTGCGGTGCGCTGGATCGAGGCGATTTCGTCGAGCATTGCATCGAAGGTTGCTGCCATCTCGCGGTGCATCGCCATCGGGTCCGAACCCTCGACGAAATAGGGCTTCCAGCCGTAGCCGGTGAGCAAGCTCGCGAGCTCGTCGCGGGGGATGCGCGCCAGCACCGTCGGATTCGCGATCTTGTAGCCGTTCAAGTGCAGGATGGGCAGCACCGCACCGTCGTGGATCGGGTTCAGAAATTTGTTCGAATGCCAGGCGGTGGCGAGCGGGCCGGTCTCGGCCTCGCCGTCGCCGATCACGCACGCCACCACGAGATTCGGGTTGTCGAACGCAGCACCGAAAGCATGCGAGAGCGAGTAGCCGAGCTCGCCGCCCTCGTGGATCGAGCCCGGAGTTTCCGGCGCCACGTGGCTGGGGATGCCGCCCGGGAACGAGAACTGCTTGAAGAGCAGCTTCATCCCTTCCACGTC
>CAYUSL010000808.1:0-2388 GCA_964447125.1 uncultured bacterium
ATCCAGGTTCACGTGAATCGCGACGGGCGCATCGTGAGCGTCAGCAACGGCGCGGTGGCGAGCATCGCGAGTGCCAGCTCGGCGGCACGCGCCGCCAGCACCCGGCCCGCGTCCGCGGCCATCGACGCCGCCGGCAAGCACCTCGGCCTGGATCTCTCGTCGAGCCCGATCACCGCTGAGGCGATGTGGCTGCCCGTGCGTGTCGGCGAGGTCCGCCAAGTCTGGAACTTCGCCGTGAAGACTCCCGACGGTCAGCACCATTACGACTTCACCGTCGACGCTTCGACCAACCAGGTCTGGACCCGCAGCGACTGGACGCGCGACGCCCAGTACCGCGTGTACCCGCAACCGGTGGAGAGCCCGAACCACACCACACCCACCCCGCCGGCCGACGGCCGCACGCTGGTCTCGAATCCCGCCGACGCCACGGCCTCGCCGCTCGGCTGGCACGCCAACGGCAGTTCCAGCTTCACCACGATGCAGGGCAACAACGTCCACGCCTACGACGACCTCGACAAGAACAACGCGCCCCCGGCGAGCGAGCCGAGCTGCGGTGCGTCGCTGGTCTGCGACTTCAACTACCCGATCAACTTCGCGAGCGCGGACCCCAACGCGTACACGTCGGGCGCGGTCGCCAATCTCTTCTACTGGAACAACATCCTCCACGACGTCCACTACCATTTCGGCTTCGACGAAGCCGCCGGGAACTTCCAGACCAACAACTTCGGCAACGGCGGCACCGGCAGCGACGCGGTGAACGCCGAGGCCCAGGACGGCAACTGCACCACCGGCTCGTGCAACAACGCCAACTTCTCGGCGCCTCCCGACGGCTCGCCGGGCCGCATGCAGATGTACCTGTGGACCCAGACCACGCCTCGTCGTGACGGCGATCTGGACTCGGGGATCATCGTCCACGAATACGGTCACGGGGTGTCGATCCGCACCGTGGGCGGGCCCTCGAACTCGAGCTGCCTCAACAGTCGCCAGCAGCCCGGTGAAGGCCTGAGCGATTGGTGGGCGCTGGCATTCACCGCCCGGCCCGCCGACACCGGCACCACGCCGCGGCCGATGGGCACCTACGTGCTCGGTCAGGCCACCAACGGCGCCGGTATCCGCGAACAGGTCTACACCACCGACATGCTCGTCAACACCCACACGTACGAGGACATCAACGGCCTCCTGCCCGAAGTGCATTTCGTGGGCGAGGTGTGGGCCTCGATCCAATGGGAGATGTACTGGGCGCTGGTGAACGCCCACGGCTTCTCGACCAACCTCTACGACGGCACCGGCAACGCCGGTAACCAGCGCGCGATGCTCTACACCGAGGAAGGTCTCAAGAACACGCCCTGCAATCCCACCTTCACCGAAGTTCGCGACGCGATGATCCAGGCCGCCCAGGACAACCACGGCGGCGAGGACGTGTGCTTGCTCTGGACCGCGTTCGCCAAGCGCGGTCTCGGTAGCGACGCCGACCCCGGTCCTACCGGCCTGACCGTGAACGTCACCAACGGCTTCGCCGTGCCGGCCTCGTGTGGCGGCGGCGGCGGCTGCACCGACAACGACGGTGACGGTTACGGCAACCCCGGCAGTGCCTCGTGCCCCGCTGGCTCGGCCACCGACTGCAACGACGGCAACGCCGCCGTAAACCCTGGCGCGACCGAGATCCCCAGCAACGGCATCGACGACGACTGCAACGCCGCCACGCCCGGTGGCTGCCAGCAGCAGCTCGCCCAGGCCGCAAACGGCGGCGTGGTGCCCGAGCGCGCTGGTGCACCGCTCGACTTCGCCGTGTATCTGGCCGCTGCCGCAGGGTTGATCGTGACCCTGCGCGCTCGCCGCCGGTCGTGATGGCAACGGAAGACTGATCCTTCGCCGCACATCCGCTCGCCTCGCCGGCGAGCGAATCGAGGGGGTCCCGGGAGCTGGGGCCCCCTCGTCGCTCCCGGCGTCCTCACAGCGAGCTCACGACCCGGCCCTGCTCCCACGAGCGACTCTCGTCGTCCATCGACACGGCGAGCGGTGGGGTGAGCTCGTAGTGCGGTTGCTGGCCAGCCACCCAGTTGAATGGTCCGAAGACCTTCAGGTGGCCACCGTGACAAGAAGCGCACTGCGCGCGGCGCGTGGTGACGAATCGACCTGGCGGCACGCGGGTGGCCGCAAGTAACCCGAAGAAGGGTGCGCGAGCATCACGCTCGGCGTACCGCGCGACGGCATCACCGAATCCGCGCACGTATTCGATGTCGTGAATCTCGGTGCGCGCGAGCACGTCGAGCGTCGCCTGCACGCCGACCGTGAGTGAACCTGGGACAGTCATCTCGCGCCAGGCTGCCACGACGGGTGTCGTCCGCACACGCCAGTGGGAATCGATCGCGCGGAAGTAGAGCACCT
>CAYUSL010000809.1:0-2377 GCA_964447125.1 uncultured bacterium
CGCCCACCACCCAGCGCTGGTGGATGTCGAGAATCCCGCGATCCGTCACCGCCTCGAACAGCATCTCGAGATCACCGGTGGTGGTGAGGCGCATGGGCGTGCCGTCCCGGAGCCGCACGCGTGGCGAATAGTAGCCGTTGAAGAGCGGGATGCCGTAGGCAACGCTCCCGTTCACATCGCCCGAGCCCACCACGGTCGAACCGGTGGCATCGGCGTCGGCGGCGAACGTGTAGCCGAAGCGAGCGTCGAAGTCCTGCGCCACGCAGCGGGCGAGCTGTGACAACGTGGCCGAAGTCGGAAGCGCGAAACCGACCTCGTCGAGCTCGCGGCGCAGGCAGAAGCCCCTCCAGCCGCGACCGTCGGAAACGTCTCCGTCGCTCCGGGGGGCGGCTTCGGCCGCTGCGAGCTCGCGCTTGGCGTGATCGACTCGTGCCGCGGCCTGGCGGATCGCGCCGGACTCGACGCTCTTCTCGAGCTCGAGAGATGCAAGCTGGCGCTCGAGCTCGGCTTGCTGCGAGCGGCGTCGCGGTTCGAGGCCGAGATCGTCGCGGATCGTGGATTCGTCGGCTAGGTCTCGGAGCTGATCGATCTGAGCGCGGAGGCTCGCAACACCGGGAACCTTCGCTTCCTGCTCCCGCAACAGCGTCTCGGCCTGCTCCAGCTCGTCTTCGGCCTCCTCGATCCGCTGCTCGGCGAGCGGCAGTCGGGCGTCGTCCCACGCCTGCCGGTATCGGATCCGCAGCTCCGTGTACGCGTGCGCGGCCACACCGGAGCGATCGAGGTCGAAAAGCGCTGGCGTCGCCGATGCGCCTGCGTCGGTATCGACGGCTTCCGCGGTGGGTTCCTCTTTCGGCGCGTCTTCTTGCTTCTGGAACTTGATGTCGAACGGGGCGAGGCTCACGAGCCCGGCGTGAAGGAACAAGTGCTCGGTGTGTATCTCGGGCTCCTTGGCCTTCGCTGCAGCGTCCGTTTCGCGGACCAGCTCCTCCGCCGCGTCGTCGTACGCCTTCTTCGCCGACGTGACTGCATCTTCTTTGGCCTTCTGCTCTTGTTTGTCGTCGTTGACGGCTTTCTTCCACGCGGTCGCGGCCGAAAGCCACTCACTCGCCCGGACCTTCAGCACCTCCCCGGCGGCGATCACGCTCTTGGGATGGGGCGCCTTCTTCTTGCTCTTCTCGGCCTTGGCGTTGTCGTCCTTCATCTCCTCGAGCTTCTTGGTGGCGTTGTCGAGGGCCTTCTTGGCTTCGATCTCGACTTGCTCGGGCTTCTGCGCGTCGTACTTCTCGAGCGCTTCTTGGTATCCGCTCTTCGCCTTGGCGCTGGCCTTTTGTGCTTCGCACGCCTTGTCCTTCGATGCCCCGTCCTCTGGCTTCTGCCACGCCGCGGCGGATGCCACCGAAGCATCCGCGGCCAGCCTCCACTCGGCTGCGGCGGCGAGCAACGATTCGGCCGCCTTGGCGAGGCTGGTTTCCTTCCCGGCGTTGCTCTTGGCCGACGCCGCGTCGGTCTCGGCCTTGCCGGCGGCGTTGCGATCATCCTTTGCGGCGCTTTGGGCTTGGCCTGGTTTCGTGAAGTCGCACGGCTTCTCCGTTTCTGCGGCCCCAGTCCCACTGGAGGCAAGCACCAGCGACAGCACCAGAAGCATGCGGCTGAACTGTTGGTGATGTGTATTGGGGGAAGGCGACATTGGACCTCCGAGAGAGGCGCGTACGAGCTCACCTTGGCGGGTGAGGCCGACCTGAGGATGCGTGGCTGAGGACACTGGGATTTCGCAGAGACGCGCGTAGAGCAGATGCCGTGCCAAGGACGCCCCGGGTGCTCTCGGCGCTCGCGTGCTGCGAGAACGTCGCAAAAGTCGGCGAGTCGATGGGTCGCGTATCGAACTCGACGGTCGATCCAGTGCTCGTGCGGAGTTTCGAATTCGAACGGGGCGTGCGTCGTTCGTTCAGTGCGCGAACGACGATGCGGCGTTTCGCTGAACTCGTAGGTGCGATGGGCGTCCGAGACTCAGAGACGCCGGCTGGCTCCGGACGACGTGTGGCTCAGCTTCATCGAGGGGCCCTCGCTTCCTGGGCTCGAGAGCAGCGCTGCGCACGTCCGAGCGTCACCGATGCGCACGTGGAATGGGCGCTCGACCCTTGGATCACTCGAGGCCCGTCGCGTGGCAGACGGCCTCCAACCACGTGAGGTTCCGGATGCGTCACCTCGGTTCACCGTCGTCTGCCCTGCCGCGATCGCGCGCTGACGCACCCGTGCAGCGACGACGCCTCCGGCGTGGCGACGACCCGTCGTATCGACTTCGTATGGGGAAGGGCAGGTGTCGTGCCAACGCCCGGCATGCGGCGCTGGTCGACGGCGTCCCCGTCGAAGCTGCATG
>CAYUSL010000810.1:0-2374 GCA_964447125.1 uncultured bacterium
TCGGACGAGTGGAAGACCAAGGTCGGCGCCGGCAAGAGCGTGAGCTGGCCGGTGGGCCTCGGCGCCAAGGGCAACGAGGGCGTGACCGGTCTCGTGAAGCAGACCCCGGGCGCGATCGGCTACGTCGAGCTCGCCTACGCGAATCAGAACAAGCTGCCCAAGGCAGCCATCAAGAACGCGTCTGGCAAATTCGTCGATCCGAGCATCGAAGCCACCTCCGCGGCCGCCGTGGGTGTGGAGATGCCGGCGGACTACCGGGTGTCGATCACGAACTCGCCGGCGGCGGATGCGTATCCCATCGCGTCGTTCACCTACCTGCTCGTCTACAAGAATCAGGAGAACGTCGAGAAAGGGACCGCGCTCGTGAACTTCCTGTGGTGGGCGATCCACGATGGGCAAAAGATGGCGCCCGCGCTCGACTACGCGCCGCTTCCCGCCGCGGTGGTGAGCAAGGTCGAAGCGACGCTCAAGACGCTGACCGTTGCCGGCAAGCCCGCGTCCTTGTGAGCGAGCACGCGTGACCGCGATGTCCAGCACGTTCGCGGCCGGTTCGGCGACGGAGATGCCGTCGCCGCGCCGGCCGTCGTTTTTCGGTCACAACGCCGGGGATCGGGCCTGGGGCACGATCATCGGCGCCTTCGGCGGTGCGGTCCTGGTGGTCGGCGGGCTGATCGTGTGGTCGCTCGCGGATCTGGCTGCGCCGGCCTCTCACGCGCTCGGGGTGGGGCGATTCCTGGTCGGCAGCGACTGGGATCCGGTCGCCGAGAAATTTGGCGCGCTGCCCTTCATCTACGGCACCCTCGTCACCAGCGCGGTGGCGATCGGGCTTGCGCTGCCGGTGGGCGTCGCCTTGGCGCTCTTCATCTCGGACATGATCCCGCCGCGGCTCCGGGCGTGGATCTCGTTTCCGGTCGAGACGCTGGCGAGCATCCCGAGTGTGGTGTTCGGCTTGTGGGGTTTGTTCGTCTTGGTGCCGGTGCTGCGCAGCCACGTCCAGCCGTTTCTCGCCAAAACGCTGGGATTTCTGCCCCTCTTCCAGGGGCCACCGATCGGCCTGGGGCTACTCGCGGGAGGCGTGATCCTGGCGATCATGATCCTGCCCACGATCGCGTCGGTGACCCTCGAGGTGCTGAAGACGGTGCCGCTGGCGCTGCGCGAGGGTGCGCTGGCACTCGGTGCCACGCGCTGGGAAGTGATTCGCATGGTGGTGCTGCCGTACAGCCGCGCGGGAATCCTGGGCGCGGGGTTGCTCGGCTTGGGCCGGGCTCTCGGCGAGACGATGGCGGTGACGATGGTGATCGGGAATTCGCCCATCATCCGGGCTTCGCTCTTCTCCGCGGGCTACTCGCTGCCGGCGGTGATCGCCAACGAGTTCGCCGAGGCCACGGGCGCCATCCATCTGGGTGCGCTGGCTGGGCTGGGGCTGGTGCTCTTCGGTACCACGCTGGTGCTCAATTCGCTGGCGCGGCTCCTCATGCGTGCGGTGGGCGGCACGGGGCGCGTCGCGGTGTGAGCGACGAGCGCCGCGTCGCATGCGGGCGCCACGGTCGAAGACGATGCGAAGGCTCTGGGTTCGAAAGCTCGTGAACGTACTCGTCACGCTCGCGTGCGGCGCGTGCGTGCTCGCAGCGCTCGTGCCGCTGTTTTCGACACTGTGGCTGGTGGTGTCGAACGGAGTGGGCGGGCTCTCGCTTTCGTTCTTCACACATCTGCCGGCACCCGTCGGCGAAACAGGCGGCGGAGTGGGGAACGCGATCGTCGGCACGCTGGTCATCGTGGGACTGGCGTGCGCGATCGGTCTGCCACTGGGGATCGGCGCGGGAGTGTTCCTGGCTGAACGCGGTGACGGACGCTTCGGGCGACTGGTGCGATTCACCGCCGAAGTCCTTGCCGGTGTGCCGTCGATCGTGGTCGGGATCGTCGCTTACGACATCGTGGTCAGGCCGATGGGGCACTTCTCGGCCTTGGCAGGCGGCGTGGGGCTCGCGCTGCTCATGATCCCGACGCTCGCGCGCGGCACCGAAGAGCTGGTGCGACTCGTCCCCAACACGCTGCGCGAGGCGGCGCTGGCGCTGGGTGTGCCCGAGTGGCGCACCAGCCTCTCGGTCATCCTGCGCACTGCCCTGGGCGGGATCGTCACGGCGATCCTACTGGCGGTGGGGCGCGCAGCAGGCGAGACCGCGCCGCTGCTCTTCACGGCGCTCAACAACGCCTACTGGAACGTGCGTCCCGATCTGCCCACGGCGACGCTCACCGTCCAGATGTTCAATTACGCGATCAGCCCCTACGAGGACTGGCACCAGAAGGCGTGGGCAACGGCCTTGGTGCTGCTGCTGCTCATCGGCGCGCTCAACCTGCTGGCGCGCTACCTCAC
>CAYUSL010000811.1:0-2374 GCA_964447125.1 uncultured bacterium
CAGGTCGAACGCGAGCGCGGCCACGTCCTCGTCCGGGTATTCGAGGCCGCGGAAATCCAGCACCGCGCGCACCAGCGCCACGGCGAGCGCGGCGCTCGATCCCAGGTGGGCGCCTGGCGCCAGCGTGGAGCGCACCGTGACGCGGATCTCGCCGGTGCTCGGGATCGAGAGCGCCTCCAACAGTTGCAACAGCATCTGCTGGAGCGTCTCGTGCTCGGGGTGGGGATCGACGATCGCAAGCTCGAGCGAGTGGTCGTAGGGATCGAGGTCGGCATCGATCTCGATCTCCTTCGATACCGCCCGCACTGGCAGCGCGATCGCGGGCGCGCCGTGGACCACGAAATGCTCCCCCGCGAGGATCACCTTGCCGGGAGCACGACCGCGACCGATCACCGTCGTGCCCGCAGCTCGGTGAGCGCCACCCTCGCGGCACCCTCGTTGACCGCACCTGCAGCGACGATCGCTCGCGCCACGTCCGCGATCTCGTGAGGCCCTGCTCCTGCAACCGCGGCGATGTTGCGCGCATGCAGCGACATGTGACCGCGCTGGATGCCCTCGGTGGCGAGCGCATGCAGCGCCCCGAAGTTCTGCGCCAGCCCTGCAGCCGCGGCGACGCGCGCCAGATCGGACGCCGACTGCACGCCGAGGATCTTGAGCGCCACCTTCACCACCGGATGAACCTTGGTGATGCCGCCCACGATTCCCACCGAGAGCGGCAGCTCGAGCTCGCCACGCACGCCGTTGCCTGCCGTGCGTGTCCACGTCGCGAGCGCCGTGTAGCGCCCGTTTCGTGAAGCCCACGCATGCGCACCGGCCTCCACGGCGCGGAAGTCTTGACCGGTCGCGATCAGCACCGCGTCGATGCCGTTCAAGATGCCCTTGTTGTGGGTGGCGGCGCGGTACGGGTCCGCCTCCGCGAGCGCCGACGCCTTCTCCACCTCGGTCGCGACCTCGACGGCGGCGGCCACGTCGGTGGCGATCTCCTCGGCGCTCATCTCGACCGCCGCACGCACTCGCCGCTCGGTGGTGTAGTTCGAGAGGATCTTGAGGCAGCTCTGGGCGCCGGTGAGTGATTCGAGCCGGGGTGCGATGGCCTCGGCCATGCCGTTCACCGCGTTGGCGCCCATCGCGTCCCGTACGTCCACCAAGAGGTGCACGATCAGCATCGGGCCGACGCGGGTGTCGGAGAGCACGCGGCATTCGAGGTCGCGGGTACCGCCCCCCGCGGCGCGCAGGCGGTCGTGGCCCTCGTTGGCGGTCGCGAGCAGCTCGTCCTTGGCACTCATCACGGCCGCGACCGCGGTGTCCATGTCGGGCACCTCGGTGAGCTGGATCTGCGAGATCATGATCGGCTCGCTGGCCCAGGTGCGGACGCCGAGACCGTGGCGCATGCGCCGCGCCGAGTTGCTGGCCGCCGCCACCACCGATGGCTCCTCGATGGCCATCGGCACCAAGCGATCGACGCCGTCGATCTTGAAGTTGGCTGCGATGCCGATCGGCAACGGCAGGATGCCGATCACGTTCTCGATCATGTGGTCGGCTTCGCGGAGCCCGAAGCCCGCCATCTCGAGCAGCGCGCAGCGGTCGCCGTGGTCGAGTCCGGCGAGGCGTGCGACCTCCTCGACGCGCGAGCGCACGTCGAGCTTGTAGAAGCCACTGAGTCGAGAGGTCTCGACGGCGCCCTGCTCGCGTCTCACGATGCGCCCCCTTCGTTGCCCACGCGGCGGAGCGACGCATTTCTGAGCTCTGCCACGGTGCGCGAGCCGGTCAGGAAGCACGCGGTGCGGATTTCCTCGCGAAAGAGCCGGATGCGCGCGGCCACGGCTTCCGCCGATGTTTCCGCGGCAGCGAGGAACGGATACGCCGAGGCGACCGCGTCGGCGCCCAGTGCCAAGGCCTTCGCCGATTCGATGCCGTCGCGGATCCCGCCCGAGGCGATCACCGTCAGCGCCGGGCATGCGCGGCGCACCTCGACGAGGCTCTCCGCCGTGGGGATCCCCCAATCGGCGAATTTGCGGCCGAGGTGTGCCTTCTCCGGGTTGCCGCTGCGATGGCTCTCGATCAGCGCCCACGAGGTGCCGCCGGCGCCCGCGACCTCGATGCCCGCGATGCCGGTGTCGCGAAGTCGCGTGGCGGTGGCTGCGGAGATGCCCGCGCCCACCTCCTTCACCAAAACTGGCGTAGGTGCGAGCGCCCGCGCCACCGCGGCGATGCGCTCGACCAGCCCGCCGAACGTGGTGTCGCCCTCGGGCTGCGCCACCTCCTGCAGCGGATTCAGGTGAAGAAACAGTGCGTCGGCGGCGAGCAGCTCGACCAGCCGCCGGCAATCGTCGGGCGTCACCCCGAGGCGAAGCTGCACAGCGCCGAGATTCGC
>CAYUSL010000812.1:0-2370 GCA_964447125.1 uncultured bacterium
TCGCGGCGAGCGGTCTGGCGTGAGCATGCGCGCCGAGACATCGCTGTCTCATCGCTGAGACGTCGCATCGCGGAGGTGTCTCGCGCGAGACGCCCACGCTCGATACGTCTCGAGAATGCTCAATTATTTCAATTTGTTGCGGCTTTGCGGCGCTGGCACGCGTCTTCCTCTAGGGATGGTGGTCCACACGGTGACCCACCCCACGGAGGAAGACACGATGGCACTCGGATGGTTCGGCAAGAGCGAGCGGAAGCAGACGGATCGTGAGCGTTTCGTGGCGAAGCTGCACGTGCGTCGCGGCCTCTCGGTGATTCGCACCCAGGGTCCGTCGGCCCTTGCATTGCCCGCGCTCTTCGCGTCTTCGCTGGTGCCGGTGCCGGGTGCCAGCGCCGCCACGATGCGACGCGCGGCGCCCGTTTTCTGCTGACCGTGTCGCGTGAGCCGTGCTCACGCACCTGCGTCGCGGGCGCACCGAATCATCGCCGCGAGGCTCTTCTCCGCGTCGTCGTCCGTGGTGGCCCACGAGCTCACGCTGATCCGCATCGCCGTACGCCCCTGCCACACCGTCACGCCAGCCCAACACGTTCCTTCGCTCTGTATGGCGGCGATCACTCGCCGCGTTCGCGCGTCGTCGCCGAACGCCACCAGCACCTGGTTGAGCACGACCTCGTTCAGCACCTCGAAGCCTGCCGCGCGCAGACCTTCCGCGAAGCGACGTGCGTGCCGGCAGCAGCGCTCCACCAGGTCGGCGATGCCGGACTTCCCGAGCGTTCGCAGCACCGCCCACACGTCGACTCCACGGGCACGGCGCGAGAACTCGGGAGTGAAATCCGACGGGTTCCGGTTCGGTGTGTCGGTGGGCAGATACGCAGCACTCACCGCGAGCGCAGCACGCATGGCGTGGGGATCGCGGGAGAAGGCCACACCGCTGTCGTAGGGCACGTTGAGCCATTTGTGGGCGTCCGTTGCCCACGAGTCGGCGTCACCGATGCCGCGCACTTGGCTCGCGAGCGAGGGAGCCGCTGCCGCCCAGAGTCCGAACGCGCCGTCCACGTGCACCCAGGCGCCCGCCGGGCGCGCCGCGGCGCACACGTCGGCGACGGGATCGGAGGCACCGGTGTTCACGTTGCCCGCCTGAACGCACACGATCGTGGGGCCGTCGATCTTCGGTAGCGCATCGACGCGCATGCGCCCCTGGCTATCCGCAGCGACGGGAACGACGCGCCGTCGCCCGAGCCCGAGCATGCCGAGCGCCTTGAGCACGGAGGGATGAGCCTCGGCGCCCACGATCACCGTGATCGGCGGTGCTCCGAAAAGCCCCTCGCCCTCGACGTCCCAGCCCGCGCGGGTGAGCACTGCGTGGCGTGCTGTGGCGAGCGCCGTGAAGTTGGCGAGGGTGGCACCGGTCACGAACCCGCCACCGGTTTCAGCGGGCAGGCCGAGGAGCTCGACCATCCAGCGCAGCGCCACCTCTTCGAGTCGCGCGGTGGCGGGCGTGACTTCGGCGAGCCCGGTGTTTTGGTCCCACGCCGTGGCGAGCCAGCTCGATGCGACCGACACCGGTAGGCTGCCGCCGATCACGAAGCCGAAGAAGCGGCCGCCCGCCATGGCCATGCTGGCCGGCGAGCCGACGTCATCGAGGAGCGCGAGCGTCTCCGCCGGATCGCTCGGATCGGCGGGGAGCGCCTCGCGGAGCCGATCGAGCGCCGCCAGCGCCGCAGGGCTGGGAGCAACGGAGCGAGCGTCGAGCGTTTCGAGGTAGCGCAACCCGCGGCTCGCGCCGTCGCGCAGCAATGCGATCACCTTCGGATCTCGGTATGCGTCCATGCAGTGGCCCCGGTGCTGGCTCGCTTGGCGATGCAGCGCGAGCGTGGATCTTCACAACCTCGATGCCCACGAGCGCGATCGCAAGATGCGGGTCACGCCAAGGCACGCGAGCCGAGCGTTTCCCGGGTACGCTGCGCCGACCATGCCCGAAACGATTCGCACCACCTGCAATCGCGATTGCCCCGATGCGTGCGGCATCGTCGCCACGGTCGAGGACGGACGAATCACCCGCATCCGCGGCGATGCCGAGCATCCGGTCACGCGCGGATTCCTGTGCTGGCGCACCAACCATTACCTCGCCACCCAGTATTCGCCCGACCGGCTCACCACGCCGCTGCTGCGCAAGGACGGCGCGCTGGTGCCGGTGTCGTGGGACGAAGCGCTCGATTTCGTGGCCGAGCGCCTGCTCACCATCCGCAGCGAATCCGGGCCTGCATCGATCTTTCATTACCGCAGCGGCGGGTCGCTGGGGATCCTGAAGACGCTCTGCGATTTCTTCTTCGAGCGCTTCGGCCCCGTCACCGTGAAGCGCGGCGACATCTG
>CAYUSL010000813.1:0-2368 GCA_964447125.1 uncultured bacterium
CTGGAGTTTGGACCGTTCGCGGCGACGCCCGCGTTGGGTTTCAGGCGGCGAGTCGCTGGGCGGCGGGCGTGCACGACAGGTGGCGTCGGGCTCGATAGTCCTCGCGGAGCCGATCGGCGAGATCGGCGTACGACGGACGATCGGTCGGGGATTGGTTGCGCCAAGGTGGGCGCGGTGCAAAGTGCTCCGTGCGAGCCGGGCCGAACGCTCGATAAGCCGCGAGCACCAGCAGTGCGCTCATGGCGACGTGGGCGCTGTAGAGACGCTGGACGGATGGATTCGACCACACCTGCGCTTGGCCGAGTCCGTGGGTCTGCTTGTACTCGCGGTGTACTACCTCGATCTGCCAGCGATCGAGATACGCCTGGACGAGCCGACCGATCTCTTTCTCATCCACATCCGTGGTGAGCAGGTACGCCGGGTCTCGGTACAGCACCCGGCGCGGCCCTTGATACGGCACCGGCGCGAGGATGAGCAGCCGCAGCCTGCGCCCGAGCGCACCGCCCCGCCACAGCACGGGGTCGATCACCTTGACGCGCATGTCGCGCAGCCGACCCCCAAAGTGCACCGAAAACACCTGCCACGGGATCGACTCGTCCTGTCGCAGCTCGTGGGGAGTCGGCAGGCGCTCTCCGTAGATCCGCCGGCCGGGCACCGGCGCGGGACGGTACAGCGCCAGGTCTTTGCGCGCCCGACCCAGGTAATGAACGCTGTGGGGCAGGTTTCGGAGCAGATGCTGATTCGTGTAGCTGCCGTCGCCGACGAGCAGCACGTTGTTGGATAGGCCCGCCGCCGCGAGCTGCTCGCGCAGCACCCCGAGGCGTTGCACCGCCGCATGTGCGAGCGTGCTGGTCTTCGCTCGCTTGCGGTGCTCCGCGATCTCCTCGGCGGTCGCCTTCTTGCCGGGCTTCTTGAGCGACGGCACGAGGTCGAACGCAACCGACACCGCGCGCGCATCGAAGCCCTGCCGATGAAGCGGAAGGTCGGCGGCAAAGTGCTGAAAACGCAGCCCGCGCTGGAGATTCACGTGGAACGGCGGCGAGAGCGGGTCCTTCATCCAGCGAACGAAACCGCTGCGTCCGCCCTTTGGCGTGCTGGTGTCGTCGACGTGGATCACCAGTGGGAGATCGCCGCAGAGCTTGCGGTGGATGGCGCTGGCCTCGGCGAGAACGGGCCGAAACAGGTCGTGCTGATTCCACGGCGCCCGCGAGAAGCCGCGATAGTCGGCGCTCCATCGATCCCCGGAGCCACGCAACCGAATGGACTGGGTGAGGGTCCGCCGACCTTGCGCACAAAGCAGCCCGAGGAGCACCGCGATCACGCGCTCGTACGTCTTGCTGCGCCGAAACGCCGGGCGCCACGCCGTGAGCAGCTCGAGCAGGGCGGCGAGGAGCATCACGTCTCCGGCACGCCGGCCTCGCCACGCAAGATCGCGCACGCCTGCGGATGGAGCGGGTACACGAAGAGCTGCTTGGGTTCGAGACCTTCGCGCCGATGGTGCCGATCCATGCGCCCTCGGCCGGTGGTGGAACCGAGCGCGATCCAATTGGCGGCGCGGTACGAGGTGCCGGGGCGGTCCTCGTCGACGAAGGTCTCGAGTAACAGCGGTCGCACGCCGTAGCTCTGCTCCCAGGCGTCGGGCAGCGTCTGCGCCAAGCGCCCGAGGATGTGGCTGGCCAGGTGCCGGATCTCGACCCACGGCAGGATCAGGAATCGGCTGTGATCGACGATGTGCTGCAGGTTTCGCCGCCGCGTGGCGTCGTCCCATCCGATCCAGTGATCCCGCGCGGCGAGCCTCCAGGCGGCGCTCGAGACCTGCAGGCAGGCCACGACCGTGGGCTCGGGTCGCGTGATCTCGACGAGCCAACGCCGGTGCGCGCCGTGGGGAACGCGGTGGCCGCGCGGGTGATAGCGATCGACCAGCTCGCGCCACAGAGCGCGATCCGCAGGGGTCGCGAGTGCCCGCAGCACGACGGGTCGCACCTCGTCGAGCGTGGCGCGCAGGCTCGTGCCGGGTCGTTCACCGCGTGCCGTGCGCGGTGCCGAGGTGCGCGTCCCAACGGGCTTGGTCGTGCGTAAGGCGGGTGCGGAAACGAGGCCCTGTCGGTCGAGCTGAGCCAGGAGATCCTTGGCCTCCCAGGTCTTGAGGCGCCCGTTGGGGCGGCGCCACTCGAGCAGCTCGCAAATCGTGTTGGCGAGCTCTTGGCGACTCAGCCGGCCGTGCGACTGCACCACCTCCGCGACCAGCGCCAGCTCCTCGGCCGAGAACGACCGATCTTTGAAGATCCATCCCGGCGACCCGTCCGAGCCTGGCATCGCACCACTACGCTACGCCTCCGGGATCGAAATGTCCAGCGTGCGCTGACGG
>CAYUSL010000814.1:0-2356 GCA_964447125.1 uncultured bacterium
GTTCGCGAAGTGCCCCTCGAAGTACGAATCGAAGCAACCACCGACCGGACCGGTCGCTTCCTGAGCGACTGCGCGCGTTGCGCGGCGCTCAACGAAGTTGATCGGCGGTCATCGGAGCACGCGTGGCCGTTTTCGGTCGGATCGTCGTCGCCCTCGCTTTCACTGGTTGCGTTTACTCCATCTTCGGCGCGCTCTGGGGGGCGCGGGCGCGCTCACCGACGTGGGTGAAGAGTGCTCGCCACGGGGTGCACGCGGTCACGGTGTTGCTGACCGCAGCGATCGCCACCCTGGGGTTTTGCTTTCTCACCGATGACTTCTCGCTCGTCTACGTCGCGCGCCATTCGAGTCTCGCCCAACCCGACCTCTACAAGGTGACTGCGGTCTGGGGTGGCCAGTCCGGCAGCCTCTTGCTGTGGGTGTGGTTGCTCTCGCTCTTCGGCAGCGCCGCGCTCTACCAGAACCGCAAGCGTCACGCGCAGCTCGTGCCGTACGCTGCGGCGACGATCGCGTTCGGCATGGGCTTCTTCATCTTCTTGATGCTGTTCGTCGAGAACCCCTTCGAGACGTTCGCCGCCGGGCGGGTGCCGAGTGACGGGCAAGGGCTCAATCCGCTGCTACAGAATGCCTACATGGCGATCCATCCGCCGAGCCTGTACACCGGTTACGTCGGCTTTTCGGTGCCGTTCGCCTTCGCGATCGCAGCACTCGCGAGCGGCCGTCTCAACGCCGACTGGGCGCGTGCCACGCGCCGTTGGACGCTCTTCAGTTGGGCGTTTCTATCGGTGGGCATCCTGCTCGGTGCGCACTGGGCGTACCTCGAGCTCGGATGGGGCGGATACTGGGCATGGGACCCGGTCGAGAACGCGTCGTTCATGCCCTGGCTCGCCGGGACCGCATACCTTCATTCGGTCATCATCCAAGAGAAGCGCAACATGCTGAAGGTTTGGAACATCGTGCTGGTGTTCCTGGCCTATGGGCTCGCGATCTTCGGCACGTTCCTCACGCGTTCGGGCGTGATCAGCTCCGTGCACTCCTTCGCCCAGTCCGATCTCGGTCCGTTCTTCCTCTGGTACCTGGCATTCGTGATCGCTGGCGGTGTCGCGTTGTTGGTGTGGCGCCGACCCCAGCTCGCCACCGGCAACCGCTTCGACTCGGTGGTGAGTCGCGAATCCGCCTTTTTGCTCAACAACCTGCTGCTCTTGGCCGCGGTGTTCGCGGTGTTGTGGGGAACGATCTTCCCGATCCTTTCCGAAGCGGTGGAAGGCACGAAGATCACCGTGGGCCCGCCCTACTTCAATCGCGTGATGTCGCCGATCGGCTTGGCGTTGCTCGCACTCACCGGGATCGGGCCGCTGGTCGCGTGGCGCAAGGCCTCGCCGGGGAGTCTGCGACGGGCCTTCCTCGTGCCGGGCGGCGTGATGCTGGCGTGCACGGCGACCTTGGCTGCGTTCGGCGCCGGGCTCGCCGCCAGCATGAGCTGGGGCCTGTGCGTTTTCGTGCTGATGACGATCGTGCAGGAGTTCTGGCGCGGGACGATCGCGCGGCACACGATGACGAACGAGTCGTATCCGGCGGCCTTCGTCGGTTTGATCCAGCGCAATCGCCGGCGCTACGGCGGTTACATCGTGCACATCGGCATCGTGATGATCTTCGCCGGCATCACCGGGAGCCTCTTCAACATCGAGGCGGAAGGCGTGCTCACGCCGGGACAGACGCTGCCGATCGGGCGCTACACGTTGCGCTACGACGAGGCTCGGGATACGTCTCGCCCCGACTTCGACGGCATGGCCGCCAAAGTCTCGGTGCTCGAGGGCGAACACTTGGTGACGACCCTCGAGCCCGAAAAGCGCCACTACCGCGCCTCCAAACAGCCCACCACCGAGGCCTCCGTGCACACCAGCTTTCGCGAGGACGTGTACCTGTCGCTCGGCGAGGTGCATTCGAACGGATCGATCTCCCTGCAAGCGCACGTGAATCCGCTCGTGCGCTGGCTGTGGGCGGGCGGCGTGGTGCTGGTCATCGGCACGATCATCGGGGCGTGGCCCGAGGCAACGCGCCAGCGCGCTCACGCGCCCGCTTTCGCCTCCAACACCGTGGCGGCGCACGGATGACGACCGTCACGACCGAGAGCGCCGCCCCATGAGCGGTGCATCCGTCTCCACTCGGCGGCGATCTGCCCCAGCGCGCTTCTTCGGGGTCGTGGCGGCGTGCGCCGGCGCGCTCGTCGTCGCCATCGCGGTGCTCGCGACGTCGCGCGACGCGGGCGCCGCGCCACAGCCCAGCGTTCAGAAGCAGGTCGAGGGCGCGATCATGTGCATCTGCCCGGACGACTGCGGCAAGGTGCTCATCAACTGCT
>CAYUSL010000815.1:0-2341 GCA_964447125.1 uncultured bacterium
CATTTCCCGTCGCTTCGGAAGTACAGCTACAAGATCTTCGTCGAGCTCACGCGCTGAGCCGCCGGCTCGGCCGAGCCGCATCCGCTCCATCGCTTGCGGTCGAGCCATCGGCCGCGCGCCGGCGTCACCCCGTTCGGCGAAGAGGATCGCTCGAGATCAGGAGCAGCCCCCGTGACCGGCAGTCGCCCAGTCGAGCCGCGTGTGTACCAGGTGCTGGTGGGATTGGCGCTTCGCGGCGCGGAGGTGCACGCGATCCGGCTCGCCACGCGGCTCCGCGAGCGCGGTGTGGCGGGCGGCCTGATCTTCAACTACGACCACGAGCCCGCAGCCGACGCCCGTTTGCGGGGCCTCGAGGTGCACGTCGTGCCCAAGACGCGTCGCGGCGATCCCACCGTGATCCCGCGGCTCGCAGGAACGATCCGGCGCCTCGGTGCGGATCTGATCCACACGCATCTGGTGAACGGCAACTTCTTCGGGCGGCTCGCGTCGCTCTTCGTGCCGGGCCTCGCCGTGATCTCGACGGTGCACAACTACGGCGATGCGTTGGTGGCGGTGCGCAACGAGCGCGAGCGGCGCTTCATCTACCAGCAGGACATCTGGACGAGCGTTCTCGCGGACCGGGTGATCGCAGTCACCGAGAGTCTGCGCGAGCGACTCGTGGCCGACGGCATGCCTCCCAAGCGCGTGGTGTCGATTCTGAATGGCGTCGACACCGAGCGATTCGATCCCGGACGCGTGGCGCGGGGGTCGTTTCGGGCCGAGCTGGGCATTTCGCCGGACGTGCGCTTGCTGGCCTCGGCCGGCAGGCTGGTTCCGCCGAAGGGCTTCGATCGTTTCCTGCAAGTGGTCGCAGGGCTGCAACGACGCGGCGTCGATGCCGCCGCGCTGATCCTCGGCGATGGACCCGAGCGTGAGCCGCTGCTCGCGCAGGCGAACCAGCTCGGCCTCGCAGGCCGCGTCTTCCTGCCCGGCTACCGTGACGATCTGGAGCACGTCTACGCCGACATCGACGGTTTCGTGTTGTGCTCGGAGACCGAGACCACCTCGCTGGTGACACTCGAGGCGATGGCGATGGAGAAGCCGGCGGCGGTGTGGGCGGTCGGCAGCCTGCCCGAGGTCCTCGCCGGTGAGACGGCGGGATTCCTCGTGCCACACGGAGACGTGGCGGGGCTCGTCGACGCCGTCGCGCGCTTCGCAGCCGATCGGGCGCTCGCATCGGTGATGGGGAGGGCCGGGCGAGCGATCGTCGAGGAGCGGTTCTCGGAACGTGCGCAGATCGCCGCCACGGTCGCGGTGTACCGCGATGCGCTCGCGCGCCGCGGCAAGCACTTCGCCTGTCTCGAGACTGCCGCGCGCAGCACGGCCGGTTGACGCGGTGCCACCTCGATGAGCTCGGGATTCGTAACCAGGGAGCGTGCGAGATGAAGGTGGTGATGGTGAATTCGGTGTCGTTCCTGCCCACGCAGGGACGCTATCGGTGGGTGTACGCCCAGGCCAAGAGCCTGGTCGACGCCGGGCACGAGGTGCATCTCTTGGCGTGGGATCGCAGTCTCGAGGCGCCCGAGCGCGAAGACATCGATGGCATCCACGTGGAGCGGATCCGCGTCAAGGCGGGCTTCGGCCGTCTGTCGCCGATCCGCACCGCGTTCCGGCTGTTGTGGTTCCACGTGCGCCTGCTGCTGCGGCTGCTCCAGATCGATGCGGACGTGCTGCACACCTTCAATCCCGACGTCATCCCACCGGTGGCGCTGGTGTCGTGGCTCAAGCGCAAGCCGCACGTCATGGCGCTGATCGAACCGCACTACTACTACAACTGGCCGGATCGTGTGCGGCCGCTCATCAAGGTGCTCGATGCGGCCGAGCGCCACTTCGCGCTGCGCGCCAGCGCGGTGGTGGTCCACAACCTCTACCAGGTGAACAAGTTCACCCAGATGGGCGTTCGGCGCGTCGTGCATCTGGCGCAGGTGCCCGATCGCGCGCTCGCGGATGACGAGCTGCCGGACCGGTCGAAACGCACGGGAACGGTGGTGTTCGGCCGGATCGGGACGGTGTTCGGAGGCATCAACGGCATCGAGGAGCTGATTCCGGCGTTCAAGATGGTGCTCGACGAGGGACACGCAGCGAAGCTCCTGATTTCTGGGCGCGTGTCGCCCGAGTTCGAGGCCGAGTTCGCCAAGCTCGTCGCGCCCCTGGGCGATGCCGTCGAGGTCACGGGTGCCTTCCATCCCAACGACATCGCCAGGCAGTACGAGCGCACCGACGTATCGATCCAGCTCACCCCCCGTACGATCTTCTACCGCTACATCACGCCCACCAAGTTCACCGACTCGCTCGCCCACGG
>CAYUSL010000816.1:0-2335 GCA_964447125.1 uncultured bacterium
CCCGACGAGATGACCGAGGTGGCGCACCGCCTCGCCGAGCTGCACCACGAGATCCTCGACTTCGACACGATCTACTCCGAGGCGCGCGCGGAGCGGATTCTCGCGGGCCTCTCCTTTCGCCCCGCCGATTTCGTGAAGCCGGTGGAGCAATTCTCGGGCGGCTGGCGCATGCGCGCTGCGCTCGCGAGCCTGCTCTTCCAGCAGCCGGACCTCTTGCTCCTCGACGAGCCCACCAACCACCTCGACCTGCCCTCGGTGGCGTGGCTCGCCGAGTTCCTGCGCACGGCGCCGCACGCGCTGGTGCTGGTCTGCCACGACCGCGAGTTCCTGGACCGCCAGGTGAACCGCGTGCTGTCGTTCGAGCCCGAGGGACTGCGCGCGTACCGCGGCAATTACAGCTCGTACAAGCTCCAGCGCCAGGAAGAGGAAGCGATCCTCGAAGCGCGCGCCGAGAACCAGGAGCGAGAGCGCAAGCGCCTGGAACGCTTCATCGACAAGAACCGCGCCCGCACCAACACCGCCAAGCTGGTGCAGAGCCGCGTCAAGAAGCTCGACAAGCTCGACGAGGAAAAAGTCGAGCTGCGCGGCAGCCACTCGCGGATGCGGGTGCGCTTTCCACCGGTGCCGCAGACCGGCCGCGTGGTGGTGAAGACCGAGGGGCTCAACAAGGCCTTCGGCGATCTGGTGCTCTATCGTGATCTCGACGTGATGGTGCCGCGCGGCGAGCGGATCGTGCTCGCGGGCGTGAACGGTGCCGGCAAGACCACGCTGCTTCGCATTCTGGCCGGCGAGCTTCCGCCCGACAGCGGCACCGTGACGCTCGGCGCCAACGTGAAGGTGAGCTACTACGCCCAGCACCTGAGCACGGCGCTCGATCGGCGGCGGACGTTGCTCGACGAGGTGGCCACGGCGGCGCCGTCGATGAGCCCGGCGCAGATCCGCGGCATCCTCGGCGCGTTCCTGTTCCGCGGCGACGACGTCGAGAAATCGATCGGTGTGCTTTCGGGAGGCGAGAAAGCGCGCGTGGCGCTCGCCAAGATCCTCGTCGCTCCCGGGAACTTGCTGCTCCTCGACGAGCCCACCAACCATCTCGACACCGAATCGAGCGACATCCTCGCCGACTCCCTCGCCGAGTACGACGGCACGATTCTCTTCGTGTCCCACAACCTCGCGTTCGCGCGGAAGCTCGCCACTCAGGTCTGGTACCTCGAAGAAGGCAATCTCGAGGTCTACCCCGGCTCACTGGAAGAGTTCCTGGAGCGGCTGAAGGCCAAGGAAAGCCAAGCGAACGCACGCGGCGCCTCCGCCTCCGGCGGCACGGCCGTCGCTGCCCCCAAGCCCGAGCCCGCGAAGATCGAGCCCGCAAAGGCCGAGTTGCCGAAGCCGGAGACGCGCGCGCCGTCGCGAGCCGCGGCGAATCGCCCGTCATCGCGAGCGCAGTCTTCCGCTGACAAGTCCGCCGCCGCGCCGACGCCGCAATCGGCGCAGCCGAAGGGCCACAACGACAAAGACACCCGCCGCGGCGAAGCCGAGAAGCGCCAAGCCGACGCCAAGCGCCTCGGCCCCCTCAAGAAGCGCGTCGCTGACGTCGAGCGCGAGGTGGCAAGCCTCGAAACGAAGAAGAAAGAGATCGAGACCCAGCTCGCCGATCCCGATCTCTACAAAGACACCGCCCGCTTCCAGTCCATGCTCAGCGAGTTCGAGAAGGTGAAAGCCCAGCTCGACGAGCGCACCCGCGCCTGGGAAAAGCTCGAATCCGAGCTCGAATCCCTCACCGCCAGCGCGTGAGAAGGGCAGATGCCCGGTTCCTTCGCTCTCCGCCTGCCGCGCTATCCGGACCGCCACACGTCTCCAAGCCGCAGCGACCGCGTTCTACGAAATCGGAAGCTCGTCGCTGGATTGCGGCCGCAAGCGCAAGATGGTCCGCTCCCTCTTCACATCGCCGTTGGCTTGGTTCATCGTCGTTGCCTCGGCGCACTTTGCGGTCTTCCTCAAGCTCTTCTCCACCGCGTTCGGATGGGCGGAGTCACTCCACCCAGCACGCGGATTCTGGGTCAGCGCCGTAGACGTGGCACTCGTCGTGCTCGGCATCCCGATGCTCGTGTTCAACCCCTTGTTGGAGCACCTCCCCGCACGGCCTGAGACTCGCCTGTATCTAGGCGTCGCTCTCACGAGCGCAGCCTGGGGCCTCCTTGCGGCAACCATCGTCCGACGAGCCGTGCGTCGACGCGCGGCTCGTGGAGATGCCTTTGCTCACCCGGCGCAGCAGACGGGTGGCGCTGCACGCGGCAGATAGATCTTCAAGTCCGCCCAGCGAACCGAGACCCTTTCCTCA
>CAYUSL010000817.1:0-2325 GCA_964447125.1 uncultured bacterium
ATCTACATGCCGATGATCCCCGAGCTGCCGATCGCGCTGCTCGCGTGCACCCGCGTCGGTGCCACCCACAGCGTGATCTTTGGTGGCTTCAGTGCGGAAGCGCTGCGCGACCGAATCAACGATGCGCAAGCGAGCCTGGTCATCACCGCCGATGGCGGTTGGCGTCGTGGCCACGAGGTGCCGCTCAAGCCGCAAGTGGACGCATCGGTGGCCGGAGCACCGAGCGTCCGCCACGTGGTGGTGGTGAAACGCACCGGTACGCCGGTACACATGGAGGTCGGTCGCGACCATTGGTGGCACGATCTCGTCGAGAGCGCCTCACCCGATTGCCCGCCCGAGCCCGTCGAGTCCGAGCATCCGCTCTTCATCCTGTACACGTCGGGAACCACCGGGAAGCCGAAGGGCGTCGTCCACACCACCGGCGGCTACTTGGTCCAGACCACCCTCACCACCAAGTGGGTCTTCGACCTGAAGGAGGAGGACACCTACTGGTGCACCGCTGACGTGGGCTGGGTCACTGGTCACAGCTACATCGTCTACGGGCCGCTCTCGAACGGCGCCACGGTGGTGATGTACGAGGGCGCGCCCAATCATCCCGATCCGGCGCGCTTCTGGAAGATCATCGAGAAGCACCGGGTGACGATCTTCTACACCGCGCCCACCGCCATCCGCGCCTTCATGAAGTGGGGTGTGGAGTGGCCGCGAAAGTACGACCTCAAGAGCCTCCGGCTGCTCGGCACCGTGGGCGAGCCGATCAATCCCGAGGCGTGGATGTGGTACCGCCGCGAGATCGGCGGCGATCGCTGCCCGATCGTGGACACGTGGTGGCAGACCGAGACCGGCGCGATGATGATCACGCCGCTACCGGGCGCCGTGCCCACCAAGCCGGGCAGCGGCACGCTGCCGTTCCCCGGCATCGTCCCCGAGGTGGTGACGCGCGAAGGCCAGCCCGTGCCGCCCGGCGGTGGCGGCTTGCTCGTGATCCGGAAGCCGTGGCCATCGATGCTGCGCACCATCCACGGCGATCCGGAGCGATACAAGCAGCAGTATTGGAGCCAGATCCCGGGTGCCTATTTCACCGGTGACGGCGCGCGCCGCGACAAGGACGGCTACTTCTGGATCATGGGGCGCGTGGACGACGTCATCAACGTCGCCGGACACCGCCTGGGTACGATGGAGATCGAAAGCGCTCTCGTGAGCCACACCAAGGTGGCCGAGGCCGCGGTGGTGCCGCGGCCCGACGAGCTCAAGGGACAAGCCGTGGTGGCGTTCGTGACCCTCGAAGCCGGCTATCACGCCGACGCGGCGCTCAAGGACGAGCTCAAGCAGCACGTGGTGAAG
The DNA here is from genome assembly GCA_964447125.1 of uncultured bacterium. Classification (GTDB taxonomy): domain Bacteria; phylum JADJOY01; class JADJOY01; order JADJOY01; family JADJOY01; genus JADJOY01. Next base: position 1,342 of record CAYUSL010000817.1, read on the forward strand.
GAGATCGGCGCCATCGCGCGACCCGACGAGATCCGCTTCAGCGACGCGCTGCCCAAGACCCGCAGCGGCAAGATCATGCGCCGGCTGCTGCGCGACATCGCGTCCGGCAAGGAATCGGTGGGCGACACCACCACACTGGAAGACCTCTCGGTGCTGGCCAAGCTCCGCGAGGAAGACGAGTGACGCGATGAGCTGGCAGGCACGCGGAGCCGGCGGCGGCTGGTCGGGTGGCGGCGGTATGAGCTTCGGCCCGGGGCTCACGCCTTTCGGGAAACAGCTCTGCATCGCCCTCGCGGTGTGTTTCGGGGTCGAGCTCTTCTTGCGCTCCTGGCTAGGGCTGAAGGACGTCGTCGACAGTCTGATGCTTTGGCCGCTCGGTTCGGGTCGATTCGCGCCGTGGCAGTTCCTGACCCACCCGTTCGTCTACGCGGGCGATCCGCTGTCCTTTCTGTTCATGCTCTTGGCGCTCTATTTCTTCTCGCCACACCTCGAGCGCTATCTCGGCACCGGCCGCTTCCAGACGTTTCTCTTCGCCTCCACGGTGGGCGTGGGTGTCGTGGGTTGGTTGCTGTGCTCGGCGCTCGGGTTGCTGCCGGCTGCTGGCGACACGCCAGCGAAGGCGTTTGCTCTCAGCCCCTTCTCGGGTTTTGGCGTTCCCGTGATCGCGTGCGTGGCCGCGTTCGGTTGGCTCCAGCCGCAAGCGCAGATTCTGCTGTTCTTCATCCTGCCGATTCCCGCGATCTTCATCACCTACCTGACCATCGCTGGCCAGGTCGTAGGACTACTCACGGCACAGCCGTGGAGCGTCTACTATCTAGGCGGAATCGGTCTCACGTATCTGGTGGTCCAGCGCGGCGTGCGCTTGCCCGATCTGCGCCGGCAGTGGCTGCTCGTGAAGCAGCGCCGCGTGCAGAAGAAGCTCACCAAGCTGCAGGTCATCGACGGCGGCAAGACCACCCCGCGTCCCGACCGCTCGAACGGCGA
>CAYUSL010000818.1:0-2321 GCA_964447125.1 uncultured bacterium
TACCAGCCGATCGTGAGCTGGGTTGACCGCCGCATCATCGGCTGGGAGGCGCTGCTGCGTGCCGAGGAGCCGGGGCTCCAGGACCCGCATTCGCTGATCGCGTTGGCCGAACGGCTCGGCCGGGTTTGGGAAGTGGGCCGGATCGCGCGGGCGCGAGCAGCGGACGCGGCCGCCGAGCTGCCGCCCGGCACGATGCTGTTCGTGAACCTGCACCCCAGCGACATCCGCGACGACGATCTCTACCAACCCACGAGCCCGCTCTCGCGCGTCGCGCACCGCGTGGTGCTCGAGATCACCGAGCGCGCGTCGCTCGACGGCGTCAGCGATCTCGATCACCGCGTGGCACGGCTTCGGCGCCTGGGATTCCAGATCGCCGTCGACGACCTCGGCGCCGGCTACGCCGCGCTCAGCGTGTTCGCACAGCTCTCGCCCGAGATCGTCAAGATCGACATGGGGATCGTGCGCGACGTGCACAAGAGCCCCACCAAGGCGCGGGTGATCCGTTCGCTCGCCGACATGTGCCGCGACATGGGCGTGCGCATGATCGTGGAAGGTGTCGAGACCGTGGAGGAGCAGCAGAAGGTCATCGAGCTGGGCTGCGACCTCTTGCAGGGCTACCTCTTCGCCAAGCCGGTGCGCGATCTCCCCGGCACCGAGACGCGCGTTTGCCGCTGGCCGAACGGCGAGTTCCCGGCCGAGGTCGCGGAGACCGACCTGATGCGACCGCGCGAACGTGACGACCTCGACGATCCCGACCCCGTCGCACCAGCCGAGCTCGGCGCCGATCTATCGTCCTGACGGCTGCTCGCGAACGGCGGGGCTCGTGGCCCGCACTCTTCAGCCGTCGATCGCGGCGCGCAGACGGTCGAGCTCCACGGCGTGGGTGCGCACCCGCATGCGCGTGCCGAGCTCGTCGTAGGCTTCCGTGAGCACCCGGCAGCGCGCGTGCACCTCGGAGACCCAGCGCGCCTTCGCGTAGGGCACGAAGAGCTCGCCGTCGACCATCTCGCGCTCGAAGAAGGCCACGATCCGCTCACGCACCCGCGCCACGTCCTCGGCACGCTTGGCCGACGCCAGAATCGCATCCGGAAACTCGCCAGCGCGCGCCGCGCACGCCGCTTCGTCGAGGCGATCGACCTTGTTGAGCAACACCAGCTCCGGCGCGTCGCCAGCCTCGAGCTCGCGCAGCACGCCGCGAGTCACCGCCATGTGCTCGCGAAACGCCGGGTCCGAGGCATCGACCACGTGCACGAGGAGCGACGCTTCGCGTGCTTCCGCGAGCGTCGACCTGAACGACGCCACCAACGCGTGAGGCAGCTTCTTGATGAAGCCGACGGTGTCGCTCACCAGCACACGTGGCCGGGTCTCCGGATGGAGCGCGCGCACCGTGGTATCGAGCGTGGCGAAGAGCTTGTCCTCGACGAGCACGCCGCTGCCGGTGAGCAATCGCATCCACGACGACTTCCCGGCGTTGGTGTAGCCCACCAGCGCCACCGTCGCTTGGCGTGCTCGGCGCTCGCGGCGGGTGGTGGCCTGGTGCTCGATCGATTCCAGCTCGGCGCGTAGCTCGGCGATCCGGTCGCGGATCTTGCGGCGGTCGAGCTCGACGTAAGCCTCGCCGGCGCCTTTCCCGCCCACGCCGCCTTTCTGACGATCCTTGCCGATCCCGCTCTCGCGTACTCGGGGCGCCTGGTAGGTGAGCCGCGCGATCTCCACCTCGAGGGCGGCCTCGCGGCTGCGGGCGTGACGCCGGAAGATCGCGAGGATCACCGAGGTGCGGTCGAGGATCTCGGCGCCGGTGGCGCGCTCCAGATTGCGCGCCTGCGAGGGTGAGACGTCGTGATCGAGGATCACCACCGACGCGCGTTCGGACGGCGGCGTCGCTGCCACTTCGGCCAGCTCGTCCTCGTGCGCGTCGACCGTCGCCGACTCTTCGCCGATCTCGTCAAGCTCCTCCGACTCGTCGGCCGCCTCGTCGCTCACACCCTTGCTGCGACGCTTGGGCGGCCCGATCGGCACCACTCCCGTGCCACCGGTAAATCGCGCCAGCTCGGCGAGCTTGCCGGCGCCGACCACGGCCGAAGCTGCGAGCGACGTGCGTCGCTGCGTCACGCGCCCCACCACGCGCACGCCGAGCGTCTTCGCCAGTCGCCCCAGCTCCGCCAGCGAGGACTCGAACTCCTCGTCGTTCACCCCGGGAAGCTGCACCCCGACGAGCACTCCGACTTGCTGCGATTTCTCGGCCATGGCCCGCAAGATGCGGCGGCTACCGCGTCACGGGCAACCCCTCGAGCCACGGGTTCGCCGCACCGACGATCCGC
>CAYUSL010000819.1:0-1917 GCA_964447125.1 uncultured bacterium
GGGGCGGGCTCAATGCCCGCCCGCTCCACGCCACATCCGCCCCGTCCGATCGAGGTAGCTCGCCGTGACCGACTCCGCTTCGCCGTTCGAGCCGGCGCCGCCGCGCCGCCCACTCTCCACCCGCGCCAAGCTCTTCCGCGGCGCCACGCGGCTCGCGACGGGTGGCGCGTGGAAGAAGCTCGTCGACGCGAGCCACGACCCGCGCGCGGCGGCCACGGCCAAGCTCCTCGAGATCGTGGAGCGAAACCGCGACACCGCGTTCGGCCGCGAGCACGGCTTCGGCGCGATCCGCAGCATCGAGGACTACCAGCGCGCCGTTCCGGCGCGTGACTTCGAGGGGCTCTCGCCGTGGCTCGACCGCACGGTGGCGGGCGAGAAGAAGGTGCTCACCGCCGACGACCCCACCTGGTTCGGCCAGTCGAGCGGCACCACCGGCAAACCCAAGCTGATCCCGATCACGCCCAGCTACTTCAAGGAGTTCCTGCTCGGGCGGACGCTCTTCGCGCGCGCCCTCGCCGAGAACCTGCCCCAGCTCGCCGACGGCGCCGAGCTCGGCATGGTGAGCCCGAAGGTCCAGGGGCGCACGCCGGGCGGCATCCCGTACGGCTCGATCACCGGCAAGATCGAGGCGGCGAAGCCCGAGTGGGTCAAGAACGGCGACACGTATCCCCTCGGGCTCTTCGAGATCGAGGACTTCGAGAAGAAGTACTACCTGCTGCTTCGCGTCGCCCTCGAGAACAAGATCACCCGCATCCACACCGCCAACCCGAGCACCGTGGTGCTGCTCGCGCGGAAGCTCGACGAGTACGCCGAGCGGCTGATCCGTGACCTCGAGCAGGGCAGCGCGGACGCGATGGACGGCCTCGACGCCGACCTGGTGGCCGCGATCCGCAGACGCATCAAGGGCCCCAACCGCGCCCTCGCCGAGAAGCTGCGCCGCTCGAAGGGAACCCACGGGCGGCTGCGCTTCCCCGACGTGTGGGACGAGTTCGCCGCAGTCCTGTGCTGGAAAGGCGGCAGCGCGCCGTTCTACCTGCAGCAGTTCCCGCCCTGGTTCGGCGACGATCTACCGGTCCACGAGATCGGCTACGCGGCCACCGAGGGCAGCTTCACGGTGCCGCTCTCGGCGCAAGGCAACGACGGTGTGCTGGTGATTCCCGCGGCCTTCGTCGAGTTCCTGCCGGAGGATGCCCGCGATCGAGGCGACTTCGCCGCCGCCGTGGATGCCTCCCGGGTGGAGGTGGGCGCCCGCTACTTCACCCTGCTCACCACCTCGGCCGGGCTTTATCGTTACGACATCAACGACCTGGTCGAGATCACGGGCTTCTTCAACCGCGCCCCCAAGCTCAAATTCCTGCACAAGGGCGGGAACATGATCTCCATCACCGGCGAGAAGCTCGGCGAGTCCCACGTGGTCGAGGCGATGCGGAACGTCCAGCGCACCAGCGGTGTTTCCCTCGCCGGCTTCACCGTGTCCGTGGATCTCGCCGGTCTGGTGCCTCGCTACCTCTTCTACGTCGAGGCACCCGGGCTCGCGACCAGCCCGCAGCTCCGCGAGCTGCTTCACGCGTGTGACGCGGAGCTGCAACGCACCAACCTGGAATACGAAGCGAAGCGAAGCTCGCTCAGGCTCGCGAATCCGTCGCTGATCGTCGTGCCCGAGGGAAGCTACGACGCCTACCGCAGGAAGCGCGTCGCCGCAGGCGCACCAGACGCGCACGTGAAGGCGCTGCACCTCGCCCGCGATCGAGCCGTACCCGATGCTTTTGGGGTCGCGGCTGCGGCCGAGTGGGACTGAGCGGGCGCCACGCAATGATCGATCCCGGCATCGGCGGTGTTTTCTCGGGGGGCTGTTCCAGCCCCCCGCCCCACGAAAAGCGTCGTTTTCGTGGGGCCCCACCCCCGAGTCGCCTCGCT
>CAYUSL010000819.1:1927-2321 GCA_964447125.1 uncultured bacterium
GCGCCAGCGGCGCCGATCGATTCGGGGGGTGCGCGATTGGTGCTGTTCCAGCCGCAGCTCTGCCTGGAGGGCCGGGCTCCTGCCCGGCCGGCGGTACGCGATGAAGTTGCAACTCCGATTCAAGCGATGCCGGGAGTGAGCCCGTGTCCGCGCTCTTGATCGTCGCGACGATCGTGATGCTGCTCTGGATGCTCGGGCCGCCGATCGTCGTCGATCACCACCGCAAGATTCCTCGCTTACCGAGCGATCGCGCCGCGCGCTTGGCCGAGCCCGCACCACTGCTCTCTGTCGTGGTGCCCGCGCGTAACGAAGCCAAGCGCATCCGCGCCTGCATCGAGAGCGTCCTCGCCCAGGATCACCCGCACTTCGAAGTGATCGTCGTGGACGATCGATC
>CAYUSL010000820.1:0-2304 GCA_964447125.1 uncultured bacterium
GGCGCCAGCGACACGATCCGCGCCAGGAACGCGCGATCCAGCTCGAACGCCGGCGACTCGTCGCCGTAGACGCGCGCCTCCACCCCGAACATCTCGATCTGTGTGCCCGGCATGTATCCCGCCGCGGGATCGAGCAGGTCGTGAAGCGCACCGCGCAGGAAAACATCGGCGAAGGCACCGCGCGTGCCGTAGCCACCGCCGAGGGTGATCGCCGACGAGCCGTGTCCGGATTCGGGAGCCGGTGGTGGGGCGACGTCTGCCTCGGACGGAGGCACACCGAGCTTGCCGCGCGTCACCAGCAGCGCGCGCTCGCGCCCCGTCGCCGCCGTCATGGGCGAGGCTTCCGCGCGATAGCGCACCAGCTCGGAAGCGGTGTCGAGGACTGAGACACGGCGCTCGGGCACGATCGCGTCGAGGAGAGCCGAGGGGTCACCGCCGTCCGCAGCGGCGAGCCGCTCGGCCACCTCGACCTCGCTCGCATCCAACCCACTGCGCCGTGCCGTCATGACGCGAAACCGCGACGGGCGAAATCGCGAGGACGCCACCAGCCCCGGCGTGTCCACGATCGCCTTCACCGTGTCGCCGGGAATCACCCACTTCTGGAACGCGTCCGTGAGGTGTAGCGAGGGATCGCCCGCTTCGAGCACCGCCAGCAGGTGATACGAGCAGTTCTCGCTCAGGTAGTAGTAGTCGAACCACGCGTGGCCGAGCTCCCAGAGATGCTCGACCATGCGCGCGACGGCCGCGCGATCGAGACCGAGCCGGTATTCCCAGATGTCACGGTCCTCCATGTCCGCGTACTCCTGGACCTTCAGGTAGTACGGCATCGTCGCGAAGTAGCCGGGGAATCCGCCGCCGAGCCCCAGGAAGGTGTAGAGGATGGGGTTCTCGGTGGTGGGAAGCGCTGCGTAATTCACGGCATACGCGAGCAGATCGTCGGCATTACCTTCGCGGGCGCGGTTCAGCCGCAGCAGCGTGTGGCCGAACATCGACGAGGGCCCGTTCGGGTACGCCGACGCGAAGATGAGCGTCGCAGATTCGGCGCGAATGGTGTCCCGCCAACGATCGAAGCGATCGCAGGGCGCGTGCGGGATCACCAGCGAATCGAAGTGAAGCTTCTTGTCGAGCCACGCAAATCGCGCGGGGAATCGGCAGCGCGCCGGCTCCGGCTTCCCTTCCTCGCTCTGATCGACGTCGACGGCCTGCTCCACGAACGCCGCGAGCGTCGCTTCCAGCTCGGCGCGGGGGTTGGTCTTGCCGTCGGGCGCCAGGAAGAACGCCGCCGCATCGACCTCGCTGGTCACGCCGCTCGAAATGCGGTTGGCGTGATAGTGGCCGAGAACCTGCCACTCGCGCGACTCGGCGAGGCCAAGCTCGCGACTGCGCGCGAGGAGCTCACCGCGATACGTCTCGCGCAGGTCGCGTAGCCAATCCGCTGGCGGCGTCCCAGGCGGACAGGCCGTCGTTGCGCCGAGCAACGCCAGCGAGAAGACGCACCGCGCCACCCGTCGAGCGCGCCGAAGCTCAGTCATCACGATCGCCGGAAAACGCGCGGCCCGGCCGGAAATCCGACCGGGCCGCTCGCATCGAGCCCCGTCACGGAATGCGCGACGGCGTCGAGCTCAGAGCTTGGTGCAGCCGTGCGCGAACGTGTCGTTCGAGGCCAAGGCACCCTTGAACGAGACCAGCGCGTCGCTGGCCGAGGTGCTCTCGCTGGGGAACGTCTTGCCGTAGTTGGCCTGGGCGAACTCGCCCACCGCCGGCGTCAGGCTGGGATCGCAGCCGAGAAGGGTGCTGAACGCCGCGAGGTACTCGCCACCGCCGCTCGCCATGTCACGCTCGAGGTTCTCGAGGTTGGCCTCGGCGAACGCCTGCTGCTCCTTCTCGCCCATGAGCGTCCCGTCGGTCGTGCAATTCGACGTACCGGTCGAGATGCCGAAGGTCTGGGTGCCGAACGAACCGTTCAGGGTGGACGACACCACCTGGCCCACCTTGTGGTTCTTCTCGATCAGGATCGAACCGAGACCGCAACCCGAAGGTCCGAGAGCACGCGCCGGGATCACGGTCGCCGCGATCAAGCCCGCCGAGCCCACCACCGCTGCTGCAATCCAACCCAACGTTCGCTTCATGAAGCCTCCTGTGCGTGCGTGCATCCATTCGGTAGGCACGCGGTTCGAGTGCGCCATTCCAGCCGACGACGCGCGAACGGTGCCACGGCGTGCAACGGAGAGTCAAGAACCACGAGCGATTCGTGAACGCACGGTTCGCACCGCTCGGCCGCGCGATTTCGCCGGCGCGATGACG
>CAYUSL010000821.1:0-2299 GCA_964447125.1 uncultured bacterium
CGATTGAGCGTGAGCAGCAGCACGCCATCGCTCAGCTCGCGCAACACGGGCTCGGCCATGACTCTCCTCGGGAAACGAGACGGGGACGAGGCTATCACTCCCCGGCGCGGCTTCCCGAGCCCGCGCGGCGCGTGCCGTCACCGCCAGGGGCTGAAGGCCGCCCCAAGCGAAAAACATGTACAGTCGAGCGGCAACGAGGGGCTTCGGCGGCCATCGACGTGAACGACACCTGTCCCCACTGCCGCGCTCGCTTACGCTGGCGACTGCTTCGGCGGTATCCCGGCGCCAGCATCTGGCAGGGCTGCTCCGGAAGCTCGGTGCTCGCGTGCCCGCGCTGCGGCGGCGCCATACGCGCCAACTCGGACCACCGGGGCTCTCGTTGGGGAGCGATCTACCCACCGCTCTACGTCACGATGAGCTGCTGGGTGGCCGCAGGCCGATACCCCGCGTACTCCACGTTGTTCGCGGCAATCGCTCTCGTAGTCGTCGCGGCCACGCTGCTGATCTGGATTCTGCGCAAGCCATCCGAGCCGCGGGACGACCCTCGCTACGTGGCCGTCGGGGGGCCGCACTCGTCCTGAGCCGCGAGCGCGGCGGTCGCGATCGGAGGTGCGCGGAACCAGCGGTAGCCCCCGCGCGCCAGCGAGCGATCAGTGCGCGACGGGCGGATCGGCGTGCAGGTCGCGCGTATCGCCCCCGTCCGCTGGGACTTTCGCGAGGATCTCGCGCACCATGCCCTGGTGCTTCCGCTCTTCGCCTTGCAGCTCGGTGAAGAGTGCGCGGATCTCCGGGTCGGCGATCTCTGCGAGGGCTGAAGCGAAGAACTCGTACGCCTTGGTTTCCGCCGCGAGTGCCACCTCGAGGGCCTGACGCACGGACATGAACGTGCGCACTTGGTCGTACTCGGGCGCCTCCACGTCCCAGAGCATGTCGCGCGTGACGACGCCGGGCGCATCGCCGAAGCGCTCCGTGCGACGCGCCGCCAGCGCCTCACCGTGCTTGCTCTCGTTCACGACCATCTGGCGGAAGAACTCCGCGGCCTCCGGGGTGTGGTGAAGCTCGAGCTGCTCGACGAACTCTTCGTAGCGCTCGCGTGCTTCGTCTTCGACCAGAATCGCCAGGTCGTACGCATCTTGGATCGAGAGCTTCCCGAAATCGATTTGCTTCGCCATGACGCCTCCCGCGGGAGAGTGGAGGTCGAGCCTACCATCTCGAACGCCGCTTGCCCGTCGCCGGCCGCGCTTGCCGCGCGGATGTCGTCGGCGCTTGGATTCGAGCATGCGCGACGAAGATCGTCCCATCCCACTCGAGATCGGCCCCGTGGGCTCGTCCGGACCCGTTGCCACCGACGAGCTACGGAAGGCGCGCGCGCCGAGCGCCCTCGCCGTGATCGACGGCCAGCTTTCCACTCACACGCGCCTGATCCTGCGCCAGCGCAAGGACTGGGGCGAGATCTTCACCGGCTGGGAGAAGGCCAACCGCTACGAAGTCCACGACGCGAGCGGTGCCGTGCTGCTCCACGCCTTCGAAGTGAGCACGGGCGGCTGGTCGGTGCTGTCGCGGGTGCTGCTGCGCGCGCAGCGGCCGTTCCGCATGGAGGTGACTCGGGGCGATGGCTCGCCCGTGGTCACGCTGGTGCGGCCGTGGCGCTTCTGGCTCTCCCGGCTCGAGGTGGTCGGGCCGGACGCTCGCCCGCTGGGGCGCGTGGAGCAGCGCTTCTCCTTCGTGCGCCGGATCTATCAGGTGTTCGATGACCAGGGACGTACGCTCTTCGAGGTCGTCGGACCGCTGTTGCGGCCATGGACGTTCCTGTTCTTGCAGGCTGGCCAGGAAGTGGGCTCGACGAGCAAGAAATGGCGAGGCCTCGGCATCGAGGCTTTCACGGATGCCGACACCTACGTGATCGAGTGGAGCGCCGCGCGCCTTCGTCCCGGCTCGCATCTGCTCGCGGTGGCAGCGACGATCCTCATCGACTTCGTTCACTTCGAGTGGCGAGGGAGTTGAGCGGCACTCGCCGCCTGACGCCAGAACACCGACTCACTCGCGGACCACGCCGGAGCTAACTAAAGTCATTCTTCTCATCTCGGCGGGCTGATAGCATTTCATGGCATTCACTCAGCGAATGTCCTGATGATGGCCACCGATGACCCAAGCCGGATGAGCGGCGCGCTCGCGTGCCTCGGGAACGCCTCACCAGCCGCGGTCGCACGGCTCTTCGCCGACGCCGACGAGCGCGAGGCGGGCGCGGGAAAGATGCTCGGCCGCCAGGGCGATCGGATCGCCGGCGCGTTCGTGATCC
>CAYUSL010000822.1:0-2292 GCA_964447125.1 uncultured bacterium
GTCCAGCTCGGCGGCGCACCCGACTGGGGCGGGCGCGATTCACTGTGGCTGGTCGCCGATCGCAGTGGGCACTGGGCGGCCACGCATGTCGAGTCGCCGGATGCGTGGCCGGTCGCGGATCGGCGTTCCGTCGTGCGCGAGGCGTTCGGCTTGGTCGCCACCGATCGCGCCGCTCGGCCGCAGCTCTTCGTCGGCACCAGCGGCGCCGCGCCGAGCGTGGGGGAGCGCGCGCTGCTCGGTGATTGGCTGGAGGAGATCACGCCGAGTGCCGTGCGCTTCCTCGGCGACGGGCGCCTCGCCGGTTTGCACGCGCTTCTGACCTCGCGCACAGCCCGCGTTTCGTGGGAGGCTCACGACCCGATCCTGCACGTCGACGAGCTCGTGGGGCGGCGTCCGCCCCGCGCCGAGCGCGTGCTATCTTCCGAGTGAAACGTGTTTCACTTTCTCGGGTCCGCACCATGAGCACCACGCCACCGCCCACCGCTGCCGATCCTGCGAGCCGCGAAGCCTTCGTCGCCGCCGATCACGAGTTCCACGAGCTCACGATCGCGCGTGTGATCGCGGAGACCGCCGACGCGAGCTCCTTCGTATTCGAGATCCCGCCGCACCTCGCCGCGAGCTTCCGCTACGTCGCCGGTCAGTTCCTGACGGTGGAGGTGGACCTCGGTCACGTGCGCCTCAAGCGCTGCTACTCGCTCTCGAGCTCACCGGACACGGACACCGAGCACAAGGTCACGGTGAAGCGCGTCGTCGGTGGACGAGTCTCGAACTGGATGATCGACAACCTCAAGGCCGGTGACCGCATTCGCGTGCTGCCGCCCGCCGGGCTCTTCGTCCTCAAGCCGCGCGGCAATCCGGTGACGCTCTTCGGAGGCGGTAGCGGCGTCACGCCGGTGCTTTCGATCCTCAAGACCGCGCTCGCCACCACCGACCGCCGCGTTCAGCTCGTCTACGCCAACCGCGACCGCGACTCGATCATCTTTCGCGACGAGATCGACGCCCTCGCTGCGCGCTACCCCGACCGGCTCACGGTCTTCCACCGCCTCGACGTGGAATCGGGCTTCCTGGACCGTCCGGCGGTCCTCGAGTACCTACGCGGCTGGGAAGCGAGTGACTTCTACATCTGTGGTCCGGCCCCGTTCATGGACGTGATCGAGGGCACGCTCGTGGATCTGAGCGTCCACGCCGATCACATCCACGTCGAGCGCTTCGTCTCGCCCCACGATCCTGATCGCGTCGAGCCCGAGCCCACAGGCGCCGCCGCGAAGCACGCTGCACCCGTGGATGCGCGGGTGGTGATTCATCTCCGCGGAGAGACACGCGAGCTCGATTGCCCGGCAGGCAAGACCATCCTGGAGGCCGCGCGCGCCGCGGGGATCAAGACGCCTTCCAATTGCGAAGACGGCTATTGCAGCGTGTGCCGCGCCAAGCTCTCCGAAGGCGACGTGTGGATGCGACTCCACGACGCGCTCACCAAGACCGAGCTCGAGCAGCGCTGGGTGCTCACGTGTCAGGCGCGCCCGACCAGCGGCCACGTGGCCGTCGATTTCGACGAGACCTGAAGACCTGCGCGGTGCCCCGAACGCGGGTACGCAGCATCGCGGCCCAGCTCGTTCGACTGACTCGTCTCCGATGGTAGCGGCCCCGGCGCGCCGGGTTGCCTCTCGCCCAGGCACACCGTCTGCATTAAATGGACGGGCCAGCGGAAACGACTCGAGCGCACGCGTCGACAAAGGAGAGCGTCATGAGCGAGCCCACCACTCCCACCCTCGGCATTCTCGTCGGCGGCGGACCAGCGCCTGGCATCAACGGCGTGATCTCGGCAGCGACCATCGAGGCGCGCAACCGCGGCCTCAAGGTCATCGGGCTGATGCACGGCTTCGAGTGGCTGGTGAAGAAGGACATCGACCACATCCGCGTGCTCGACATCAACGACGTGTCGCGGGTGCATCTGCGCGGCGGCTCGATCCTGCGCACGTCGCGGGAAAACCCCACCACCGATCCCGGCAAGCTCAAGAACGTGATCGATTCGCTGGGGAAGCTGGGCATCAACTACCTCATCACCATCGGCGGCGACGACACCGCGTACTCGTCGCAGCGCATCGAGGCCGAGGCAGCGGGTCGGGTCAAGGTCGTCCACGTCCCCAAGACCATCGACAACGACCTGCCGCTGCCCGGGCTCACTCCCACCTTCGGCTTCACCACCGCGGTGCAGGTGGGCGTGAGCATCGTCGCCACGCTGATGGAGGACGCGCGCACCACCGCGCGCTGGTACATCGTGGTGGCGATGGG
>CAYUSL010000823.1:0-2291 GCA_964447125.1 uncultured bacterium
CCGGCGGTGCGCCGCCGTCCGCGTCGAGCTGAGCGGCATCGCTCTCCTGCGTGGCGCGTCGTACCCACGCGCTCGCTCCGACTCTCGATCGATCTTCTTCGTTCCGCGGATCCGACATGACCTCGAGCTCGACACCAAAACGCACCCTCGTCACGTGCGCGCTGCCGTACGCCAACGGCGACATCCATCTCGGCCACATGGTCGAGCACGTTCTCGCCGACATCCACGTGCGCTTCTCGCGCATGACGGGCGCGGACGTGGTGTTCCTGTGCGCGAGCGACGCCCACGGCAGCCCGATCGAGCTCAAGGCCCGCGAGCTGGGAGTCGATCCGGCGGGGATGGTCGCCGGCTATCAGCGGGCGCATCACGCCGACCTGCGCCGCTTCGGCGTCGAGTACGACGAGTTCTACACGACCCATTCCGAGGAAACGCGCAAGCACGCTTACGCGATCTTCGAAGGTGCGAAGGCAGCCGGGCTCGTCTACACGAAGGACGTCGAGGGCTTCTATTCAGAGGTCGATCGACGCTTCCTGCCCGACCGGTGGATTCGCGGTACCTGCCCGCGCTGCGGCGCCGTCGATCAATACGGCGACTCGTGCGAGGTCTGCGGCGCCACCTATCGGCCCACGGATCTCGTGAACCCGCGCTCCGTGATCAGCGGCGACACGCCCGTGCTGCGCACCTCCACGCATTACTTCCTGCGCATCTCCGATCGTCAGGAGTTCCTTCGCTCGTGGGTGAACACGCGGGAGCACATGCCAGACGCCACCCGCGGCTTCGTCAACGAGTGGCTGGCTGCGGGACTGCGCGATTGGGACATCAGCCGTGACGCGCCCTATTTCGGCTTCCTGATCCCCGGCGAGACCGACAAGTACTTCTACGTCTGGCTCGACGCGCCCATCGGCTACGTCGGCACCACCGAGAAGTGGTGCAACGAGCACGGCCGCCGCGTCGAGGATTACTGGAAGAGCGCGGACGCGCGCATCGTGCACGTGATCGGCAAGGACATCGTGCCGTTCCACACGCTCTTCTGGCCGGCGATGCTCGATGCCGCCGGCTACACGTTGCCGTCGCGCATCCAGGTGCACGGCTTCCTGACCGTGAATGGCGAGAAGATGTCGAAGAGCCGCGGCACGTTCATCAACGCGCGCACCTTCGCCGAGCACGTCGATCCTCAGTACCTGCGCTTTTACTTCGCGTCGAAGCTGCGCGCCGAGCCCGACGATCTCGACATGCACCTCGGCACGTGGGGCGATCCCACCGATCCGGCGACGCTCGACGCCAGCAAGTCCGAGCTGGTGGAGCGCGTGAATGCCGAGCTGGTGAACAAGATCGCCAACCTCGCGAGCCGCGCGATCAAGCTGGTACGCGACAAGCTCGACGGTCAGCTCGGCACGCTGCCGCCCGAGGCGGGCGAGGTCGCGGCGCGCTTCGAGGCCACGCAGAAGCCGGCCATCGCCGCCGCCTACGCGTCGTTCGATCTGGCTTCTGCGCTCAAGGCGATCGTCGAAATCGCGGAGGCCGGCAACGCGTATTTCCAGGACTCGGCACCCTGGAAGCTCCTCGCAACGGATCGCGAGCGCGCCGCCTCGATCGTCACCCTCGGCGTCAACTACGTGGCGGTGCTCGCAGGTCTCGTGAAGCCCGTGGTGCCGGGATGGGCCGAGCGCGTCGAGCGCGCGCTCGGCATCGAGCCGCTCACGTGGGACTCGATCGGATTCGGCCTCCAGAATCGCGCGCTCGGCGATCCCAACGCCGACATCCGCATCGAACGCATCGACCCTGAAAAGGTGAAGGCCGTGGTGCTCGCCAGCCGCACCTCTCTCGACCGTAAGAGCGCAACGTCCGCCCAGGAGCCCGCCGTGGAAACCGAGAAGACCGCTGCAGCCGAGACCGCCGTGCCTGCGCCCGACATCACGCCCGTGGGTCCGGAGATCACCATCGACGACTTCGGCAAGGTCGATCTGCGCGTCGGGCTGGTGAAGACCGCGTCACTCGTCGAGGGCGCCGACAAGCTGCTTCGGCTCGAGATCGATCTCGGCGAAGGCCGCCTGCGCAACATCTTCGCCGGCATCCGCAAGCACTACGCGCCGGAGGCGCTCGTCGGCCAGCGCGTGGTGGTGGTCGCGAACCTCGCGCCGCGCAAGATGAAGTGGGGTGTGAGCGAAGGCATGGTCCTCGCCGCCACCGACGCCGCGAGTCCCAAGGGCGCCGAACGTGTCCTCGTTCTCGGCGTGGACGGCCAGCCCGCCCCCGGCAGCACGATCCGGTAGGGGCGGGCGCCAGCCCGC
>CAYUSL010000824.1:0-2291 GCA_964447125.1 uncultured bacterium
GCCGCTCTGGAGCCTTGCTTTACCCCGACTCGGTGAGGGCCGTATAACTGAAATGCCGTTCGCGCTCCTGCGCGCGCGGCTCGCGCCCATCTCTCAGCCCACCCCGAGGTCGACCGGATGCACCCCACCGTCCGAGCCGCCGCTTTCCTGTCGGTGCTGATCCTTCTTTCGAGCTGCACCCGCGCCGAACGCCCCGAGCCGCCGGCGATCCAGCGCGACGTGGCGATGATCGACGACGACGTGAAGTTCACGCATCCGTTCGTCCCCGGCCACCGCACCACCATGGACGGCCGCATCGCGATCCGTGTTCAGGGCGGCCCCCCTGGCACCTTCGATCTCTCCCACAACCTGTCGTTCTCGCTGTTCGTGCCCGAGCGCCTCGCCGAACCCATCATGAGCGGTCCGCCCGGCGCCGAGATCCTCGCCGAGCCCGCACCGTTCGACGTGCCATTTCCGCCGGCCTTCGATCCTGCCGTCACACGTCTCGGTCACCACGCCATCTGCGATGCGACGCGCCCCTTCCCGTCCCCGGGCGAGCATCCCAACCCACAGCCCTGCGGCCCCGGCGGTCTCCACGACTGCTACGACTTCACCGTCATCAGCACCACGTCGGACACGATCCTCGGCTCGCAGCTCTGGGGAACACCCGCCGAGGTGGAGGTCGAGGATCCGAAGACTCCCACGGCGCGCATCATCCGCGCCGATCTCGGCACGCCGGTCGCGGGCGCGTTCATCCCCTTCACCAACGAATGGACCGAGCCTGCCGTCACCCGTGACGGCCGCTTGCTCACGGGCCGCTGGGGTCGCGCACCTCGCGGCTGGACGAATCCCGAGACCGGCGAGACCAAGATCCGCTTCTACGACCTCGCCTACTCGGTGCTACCCGACGACGCCACGCCGTGCGACGTGACGAAGTGGACCCAGTTCAACCCGATCTCCCACGCGCCCTTCGATCCACACATGATCGGCCACTACGGTCTCGCCGCGTACCCGTTCCGCGACGCGGAAGGGAATCCCATCGCCGACGGCGAGGACGTCTCCGGCACCTATCCCTGGGTGGATCGCGACGGCACCAACGTGTTCATGGCCGCCGTCCAGGGTCGCATGTCCGAGCAGTCGAGCGAGGAGTATCCGAGCCGCTGCGTCACCGCGGGCTGCGAGACCTACGACGAGAGCATCGACTGGGACCGCGGTTTCCTGGCGGGCGGGCTCTGGACGCACGGCAAGTTCGTGCACCTCGACGGCCTCATCAACAATCTGGATTGGGCGGTGGGCGTCACACCGCGCACGCACTATCTGGTGAAGCTCTACCGTGACGCCGCCGGAAACGACGTGGAGGTCCGCCTCGGCTCGGGCCGCTTCATCGATCCCCGCGAGCGTGACGAAGGTGGGCCGTATCCGGCGGGATACACCCACAATCCCAACATCCTCGACTCGGTGATGAACCTCTTCAACTACGACCCCGACGCTACACCCATCACGCCCCGCGACGTGGTGTGGCTGATGAGCACCGGCGTCGCCAGCGAAGAGATCGTGTTCGACGACTACGTCGATCCCAACGCGTTCATCGTGTCCAACATGCAGGCCTCGATCACACCGATGTACAACGAGCGCGGCGAGACGGTCACGACACCCAAGTACTGGAACGGCCAGGTGCGCACACTCGTGCTGCCGATCGCCCAACCCGACTTCAACTTGCTGGTGCCGGATCTCGCCGAGGACATCCACGTCCAGAACGCGGCGACGTCGCTGGGCTGGAACCTGCCGCCCTATGGTCGCGTGACCGCAACCACGGGACGCATCGAGCCCGTCGCGCTGGGCGGAATCCAAGGCAAAGGTTTCTGGCTCACCGGCTCGAACGCCATCCGCTATCCGGTGCCCGCTCAGTCACGCTCGATCAACGACGTGAGCTGGTACGTGAGCGTGTTCCTCGATCCGCGCGCCGGCGACGACTCGCCGCGCACCGTGGCCACGTTTCCCGACGGCAGCGCCATCCGCGTCGCCGGACACGCCACCGTGGAATACGCGCTCGACGGCGCTGCCATCCACCAAGTCACGTTGCCGCCGACGCCGTCCGGGTGGTTCCACCTCGGCTTCCGGATCACGAACCAAGGCCACACCGTCACGCTCCTTCACGACGGCTTCCCGCTCGACCGCTTCGATTCGGCGACCCCGCTCTTCGCGATGAACGAGGGTGAGCTGACTCTCGGCGACTCCACCCAGAGCAACGCCGGATTCCGCGGCTGGATCGACGATTTCAAGGTGCTCGCCCACGACGTGAACCCCGAGGT
>CAYUSL010000825.1:0-2283 GCA_964447125.1 uncultured bacterium
GACGATCCGCCTCGTCCTCCATCTCGCGGGTGTGCTCGAGCATGGTGGCCTGGGCGGTGGCGAGACTTCCCATCATGCCGGCCTGACCGAGCTGGGCCGCCTGGCTGCCGCCGCTCGAGGCGATCACCGCGCTCGCGATGACACCGGCCAGCGCCGCGATGCTCGCCTTCTGCGACTTCTCGATGTTGAGCGCGATGTGGCGTCCGCGCACGTGCGCCGACTCGTGGGCGAGAACCGCCGCCAGCTCCGCGTCGCTGCGGGCCGCGAGCAAGAGCCCCGTGTGCACGAAGATGTATCCCGCCGGCCCGGCGAACGCGTTGATGCGCGGGTCGCGCACCACCGCGAACCGAAGCGGGAACGGCCCCGGCCCCGCGGCGCGCGCGACCTCCTCGCCCACCGCCTGCACGTAGCCCTGCACCTCGGAGTCGTGCACCAGCGGAAGCTGCTCGCGCACTTGCTCCAGGAACTCCTCGCCCAGCTCGCGCTCTTCCTCGATGGTGAAGGTGAAGAAGGTGCCGTTGGCGAGCTTGTCGAACGGATGGTCGGGAATCGCGCAACTGGAAACGGCCAGTGCGAGCGCGACCACGGCGTGCAGCGCGCGCAACGGGAGCGAAGGGCGCGATCGACGCTGCATCGCGATGAACGCTGGCGATTCGGGGCCGCGCACGAGCCGAGAGGATCCTTCGACGAGGCGGCGAGGGGTAGCGCGCTCGACGTCTCGCGCGTCGCCGCCCAACATCGCACTCGACCCCGGGAGCGGCAAGAAATCGCCGCTCGCCTCGTGGCGTGTGCGTTGCTGTGGCACCATCGGACCGCCGTGTATCGCGCCTCCGACTCCAGCGCCCGCGAAATCAGCGCGCCGACCCCCCCGTTGCCGACGGCGCGGCGGCGAGTGGGATGGAGCTGCGTCGCGCTTGCGACGGCCGTCCTGATCCTTCACTCCGGCTTGGTCGTGGGCCGCGCCCACCCGCGCGGCGAGGACGACCTCGAGCTCACGATCCCGTACAACCTGGCGTTCTGGCGCGCGCTGGATGCCGGCGAGTCGCCGTGGTGGCTGCCCTGGATCGACGGCGGTACCAGTACCTTCGCGAGATTTCCGTACTTGGGGCCGTTCTATCCGGCGGCGCTTTTCTTCCGGGTGCTGCCGCCTGTGCGGGCGTTGGAGCTGGCCCTTCTCGCCCACGTGCTGCTCGCGGCGTTCGGAATGCGCGCGTGGCTGCGCACGCAAGCGATCGGCGAGCGCGGTGCGTGGCTGGGCGCCGTGGTGTACGCCGGCGCCAGCGTTTGGCGCGTGGCCGACTGGGAGGGCTACGCCACCGAGGCGCCGGTGTGGACCTGGCTGCCGTGGGCGCTGGCGTCGATCGAGAGCGCCCGCACGGGTTCGATCGCACGAGCCGGCGGGCTCGGCGGGCTCGCGGCAGGTCTGATCGCGCTCGGGGGGCACGGCACCGATCTCTACGTGGGGCTGCTGGTGACCACCACGTATCTCCTGGTGCGTCTCGCCGGTCTCGCGAACGAGCCGGGGTCACGCACCCGCATGGCGGGTGCAGCGTTGCTCGCGGGGGCGATCGGCGCAGGGATCGGGCTCGCCTTCTGGTGGCCTGCACTCGCGATTCTCGATCCCGACGCGCTCGCCAGCGCGCGGGCGGCCAAGCCAGGAATCGCCCATCCGCTCCTGCGGCTGGTGCTGCCGTTTCGCGGCTGGGGCACGAAAGAGTCGCTCTACGTGGGGATCGTGCCGCTCGCTTGCATCGCCGCGGCGCTATCGCGAATGCCCAAGAGCGTGCTCGCAGCGCTCGCCATTCCGGCGCTGATCACGCTGGCGCTCTCGTTCGGTCCGGGATCGGCGCCGTGGCGGGCGCTCGGGTTCTTGCCGGGACTCTCGCTCCTCGACCAGGGCAACGTGTTCTCGTGGCCCTTCGCGATGTTCGCGATCGCGCTGGCGGCACACGCGCTCGCGATGTTGCCCGCTCGCAACACCTGGCGGCCGGCGATCGAGTTGGCCGTCGTCGTCGAGGTGCTCGCCTACGCGACCCCGGCTTGGGTCGCGCCGCATGTGCTCGGCCAGCCGTACGACGCACGCAACGCGCTCGCCAGCATCGCGCTTCCGGCGCAGGAAACGGGATTCCCACACCGCGTACTACCGCTCGCGGTGCATGCTCCCGAGTCTCGCGTGTGGCCGTGGCGAAACGATGCGCTGTCGACCGGTCGCAACGAAGACGTTCGGGCGTCCGCGCACCTGGGCTCGCCGCGGTTGCGCTGGTGGCTTCGCGAGCTCGGGCC
>CAYUSL010000826.1:0-2282 GCA_964447125.1 uncultured bacterium
TGCCGATCGCCACCGTCGCGAGCGCGCGCTCGTAGCAATCGGCTCCGCTAAGCTTTCGAAGGATGCACTCGTAGTCCCACTTCCGGATCTCGCGCCGCACCCGCGTGCCGTCGCCGCGCACGTAGCTCCACGTGCGGCCGATCGGATCGACAGGGAAGGCCTCGCGGCCCATCCCCTGCGCAGCCGGTAACTCCTCGATCGGCCCCACCGTCGCGGCGTGCGCGCATGGCCGCACGATCGTGGAGATCAACGCAGCGAGCGCGAGCGCAAGGATGCGTGCTCGTGGCTGCATGTTGCGACTCACCCAGGTCGGCGCAGGTCCGCGTCTGAACCTACCCCGGATCGCCCGCCGCCGGTGCAACGCGTCCCGCGTGTGCGCCCTCGCCCCCGTGTCCCGGCCGACAATCGGCCTCTTCGACCACGCGGAGACGCGCGCCCACCGCTAGCGTGGCGAGATCCACGTCCGCAGGCGCGCACAGCACACGCCCCGCTCGGCCGCACTCTGGGCCGCGGAGCTGCAGGTCGATCGCCGCGGTGCGACCCGCAGCGCGCACCACGTGGATGGTCGCGAGCCCTTCCGCTTCGACCAGCTCCTCGTGGCCCAGGACACCGCGCGATACCAGCTCGATCTCGCCCGCCGCGACTTCGCGGAAGCGCAGCTCTTCGAGGGCACCCTCGATCGCCTTGCCCAGCATGCGGTGCGGATGTGCGTGGATCGGCGTGGTGGCGCCGGGCTCACGGCTCAGCGCCACCAGCGCCCAGCCGCTCGTGCCCTCCCAGTACGTGATCCATCGGCAGCCCTCGCCATGCGGCAGCGGGCTCTTGCGCACCGGCAGTAGCTCGTCGATCGAGGGATGGAGCTGCACCATCACGCGCCGGAGAAACGCGTCATCGAGCCCGCCGTCGCTTTCCTGCAAATCGAGCAACCGTGTGGACTCGGCGAGGGAGAGCGGGGCGCCGGAAAGGAAGCGCTGGCGCAACTGGCGGTTCTGAATCTCGGCGCGCGCGCTCAGCCGATACGCCGCGAAGCTGGCGACGAGCGCGGCACTTCCACCGAGCGCGGCTGCGGGGGCGGCTCCGCGGCTGGCCGCAGCGAGCGTGGCGAGGGTGAGCGCCGCCATCCACACGGAGGCGCCGCCGCCCACGAGGAGTGCCCGCGGCGCCGACTGCATCAGCGCTCGCAGCGCCAGATGCAGGCCCATGCCCGCAGCAACCGTGGTGAGCAGCGCGTCCACGACGAACGCGTTCCCAGCGAGCACGCGGCTCCACGTGGGATCGCCGCCGAGCCACCGGTCGCCGGCCGCGCGCAGCACGGCGAAGGCGATGTATCCGACGAGAAATCCCGGCACCGCTTTCGTGATGTCGGTGCGGATGCGGGTGGGTGTGCCCTCGCGTCGAAGCAGCGACAGCACCACCAGCGTGGGCGCGAGCATGAGGACGCGCGCCGACTTCGAGGCCGCCGCCATGACGCCGCCGTCACCGCCCATCTGCGCGCCGACGGCGATCGCCGACGACAGGTCGTTCACCGCCAGCCCGCTCCAGAGCCCTGCGACGCTGGAATCGATCCCCAACGCCGT
The DNA here is from genome assembly GCA_964447125.1 of uncultured bacterium. Classification (GTDB taxonomy): domain Bacteria; phylum JADJOY01; class JADJOY01; order JADJOY01; family JADJOY01; genus JADJOY01. The sequence continues at coordinate 1,578 of CAYUSL010000826.1, forward strand.
GGCCAGCGGACGAAACACGAGCAGCGCGACGATGCTGAAGAGCGAGATCACGGCGATGGCGGTGGCTTGCTCGCCGCGGTGCGCCTTCGTGATGGGCGCGATCGCATTCACTGCGGAGGCGCCGCAGATCATCGTGCCGCCTGCCAGCAGGTCCACCATCGGCCGCCGCAAGCCCACCGCGGCCCCCAACGCGTGGGCGACGAAGAACGTGCTCGGCAGCGCCACCACCGCCACCGCGAGGATCAGCCGCAGTTCGCCGTGAGCGAACGAGCGCGCCTGCACCTTGAGGCCCATCAGGATGATCGCCAACCGCAGCACCCAGGTGCCGGTGAAGCGCAGCCCCGCAGCGTAGCGGTCCGGATCCTGATCCGCGCTCGGCAGGCTCAGGCCGAGGGCGCGGCGAGCGGGGGAGTTGAGCACGACGGCTCCCAGCAGGAGCCCCGCGAGCACGTCGGAGAGAAACGGTGTGGCGGGAAGCGTGTGCGTTGCCGCGATGGCGAGCGCGGCGATCGCCGCGGCGAGCGCGAGGCCCGGCAAGTCGCTGGCGGTCGGGATCCAAGCGGGGGCACGCACGCGCGATCGTCCTCATCCCTCGCTGCGGCGAAGGCCGCGCATTGTACGCCGAGCCGGCCGGATTCCCGTGCCCGGAAACACGAAGGGCCACCCGGATTGGGGTGGCCCTTCGGACGCGAGCGCCGCGAGGCG
>CAYUSL010000827.1:0-2281 GCA_964447125.1 uncultured bacterium
GCGCACACGATCTCGGTGGCCGACGGCAAGAGCGACACGATTCGCTGCGCCATGAGAGCTCCTCGCTTCGGGGCGCGCGAAGTGTACCCGAGGTCCTCGCGTGGGCGCCTCGGCGCGGCGTCCGGCGGCTCAGCGCGGAGCCGCGGCGGCGTGCGGGGCGAGATGCTCGACGGGCAGCCAGCGGCGCAAGGTGCGCAGCAGCTCGGGCTTCTTGAGCGGCTTCGCGAGATAGTCGTTCATGCCCGCGTCGAGGCAGCGCTCGGCGTCACCGGCCACGGCGTTGGCGGTGAGCGCCACGATCGGCACGTGCGCGGCACCGGTGGGCATGCGACGGATGGCTCGGGTGGCTTCGAAGCCGTCCATCTCGGGCATCTGGCAGTCCATGAGCACCAGATCGAATTGGCCGCGATGGATTTGCTCCACGGCTTCCAGCCCGTTGCTCGCGACCTCGACGTTGGCGCCGAAGTTCTCGAGCATGGTGACGACGACGAGCTGATTGACCGGATTGTCCTCGACCAAGAGCACGTGCGAGAGCCCGTGCAGATCGAGATCCGCACCGTCGTTCGCCGCGGCTGACGGGATCACGGGTAGCTCTTCGATGGGCTCGGCAACCACGTCGAAGCGGAAGGTCGAGCCGTCGCCGAGGCGGCTCTCGAGGTCGATCGAGCCGCCCATGAGGTTCACCAAGCGCTTTGAGATCGCGAGGCCCAGGCCGGTGCCGCCGTAGCGGCGTGTGGTGGAGGAGTCGGCTTGGGTGAACTCGCGGAAGAGACGGCCTTGCGCCTCTTCCGGGATGCCGATGCCGGTGTCGCGCACGATGAAGCGGAGTCCGGGCCGATCGTGAACGCGGGTGGGAGCGAGTGCCACGTCGATGGAGCCGCGATCGGTGAACTTGAGCGCGTTGCCGAGAAGATTCACGAGCACCTGGCGCAATCGCGCGGGATCGCCGCGTACTCGCGTTGGTGTCGCGTCGCTCATCGTCAGCGTGAGCGCCAGGCCTTTCGAAGCAGCACGCTGCGCGAATAGCTCGACGGTGGCACGGGTGATCTCGCGTGGCGCGTAGGGGATCGATTCCAGCTCGAGCCTACCGGCCTCGATCTTCGAGAAGTCCATCACGTCGCTCACCAGGTCGAGGAGCGCATCGCCACAGTGGCGGATGTGCTCGACGTAGCCCCGTTGTCGTGGGTCGAGCCCGGTGTCGGCGAGGAGGTTCGCGAGCCCGATCACGCCATTCAGCGGGGTGCGGATCTCGTGGCTCATCATCGCGAGGAACTCGGACTTGGCACGGCTCGCGCTATCCGCGGCCTCGCGCGCTGCCGCCAGCTCGCGGTTCGAGCTCACGAGCTCGGCGAGCGCCCGCTCCAGCTCCTCGGTACGGTCACGGACCTGCTGCTCGAGGAGGATCGCCGACTGGAACATCGTGTAGGCGCTGCCGCGGGCATCGAGATCGTGCTCCACGCGGCGCATCAGCACGGTGTTGATCTTGGTGAGCTTGGCGATCTGCCGTTCCAGCTCGGAGATGCGGCTCTCGACATCGGCGGACATGGCGGGCTCAATCGCGTGCGGGTCGCGCGCCGATGGCCACGCCGGTGAACGTCTGGTTCACGTGCATGGCGTTGAACTGCTCGCCGTAGGTCGAGAAGCCGATGACGCGATGGTCCGCGAGGAGCTGGGAGATCGGTCCGTCGAGCCCCGAGCGTTCCACTTCCAGCCGGCGCAGGATGCAGTCGAATCCGATCACGATCTCGGGTGGGCCGATGGTGTGCTCGATCACCGACATGCCTTCGGCCAGGCTCTCGACGATTCCCGCGCTGCGTCCCAAGGTGAGCACGACGCCTTCGTCGATGGCACAGAAGAAGGTCAGGCTGTTGTCGTCGTTCACCTTCTGGATCGAGCGCACGTAGGTACGGCCACCCACCTGCACCACCACCGGATGGGTCGCGAATGCCATCGATGTGAGCTCTTCTGGGGCGACGCCGACCAGCCGCGCGTATTCCTCGGCGGCGGGCTCGCCGTTGATCTCGCGCACGATGCGGTGGCTGGGATCGGCCTCGGTGACCACCAGCTTGGTCGCGTCGGGCACGAAGTGCTCGATCTTGAGCGGCAAGAACGGCCGCTCCGTCTGCACCAGCGCGATCACGGCGCCCGTCGAGCGGAAAGCGCCGTCGGCGTAGATCGCGGTCTCCTGGAATCGCAGTCCGTCGCCTGCCGAGCCGCCGGCGAGCGGGATGTCGCGCAGCGCGCTGCTCAGCGTGCTCACCACCAGCTCCTCGCGGGTAGA
>CAYUSL010000828.1:0-2277 GCA_964447125.1 uncultured bacterium
ATCGCCACGGATTTCATCCTCGCCGATCCCGATCAGGTTCCCGACTTGGTGTTCTCGCAACCCATGAGCACGGCCGAGCAGATCGCGGCGCTGGTGCTCGACTGCGCCGCCGACGGCACGCTGGAACGTGTCCGGCCAGCCCTCGGCGCCAAGATGGCAACGCTGGGCTACCTCTTCCCGGCTCTCCGCCGCGTGACGCAGCCACTCCTGGAGCGGCGCGGCCGCGCCGCCAAGGCGCGCTATCGAAGAACCAGACCAGGCTGAGCGCAGCAGACGCACCGGCACGCAGGATCCGCGGTCTCTGGCAGCGCTCGAGCCCGTCACAGCCGAATCACTTTTCCCGCGGATCAGCGCCGGCTGTTGACGTCGGAAAACGCTTCCGACGCCGTGGGCGGTCGCGAAACGCCGCCGGAGTCCTCGGACGCGGGGATCGACCGTCGATAGCAGGTGAATCCTGGCAGCGCCGGAACCTCGGCCCGAACCGAGTACGAGGTCAGCACGTGTTGGACCATCCATTCGCTCTGCCGCCGCGGTTCGTACGCGACGAGCTCCACATGTGCCGGCAGCCCTCCCGCGATCTCGGCGGCAGACATCGGTAGGCCCGCTTTCGCTCGCTCGATGACGCCGTATTCGAAGTGATAAACACGTCCTTCTGCGAGCACATGAGCAAGCGGGTTCCACGGGAAGTACACGGTGCCGGGATGGTTTCGCGCGAATTCGTAGGCGCGTTGCTCGGGATTTTCCGAAGGCGATGACGCCGCGCGCGACACCGTGAGCCAAAGATCCCGATCGCCGAGACCACACAGCGCAACAACCACAACCGCCAAACCGATGCCCGTTCGCGCGCGCTGAACGAGTGTCGCGTGTTTCGGCTCGCCTGCGCTCGCAACCAGCGAGCCGAGAGCCAAAGTCACCGCGAGTGACAGCAGGTAGAGCGCAGGCGAGTTCGAGTTCTGCCCGCCGCCGCCCCTGGCCCGCGCCATGAGACCGACCGGAATCAGGATCGCCGCTTCCAGCGCTAGCAGCGACGACGGCCCGCGCGACCAACGACGCAGCGCCCCGCGAAGTCCGTGGCCGCGGCGGTCGGGCGCAGCGAGGACGGCAACCACGAGCACTGCGACGAGCGGTGTCAGAGACTGCATCAGCTCCGGTACGTAGCGTGCCATCTTCACGATCCTCGAGCCGGTTCCGCGCCACGGCATGGCTGCGGGAAGCCGGATCATCCAGAACGCGAGGTCGCGCCAGCCGAAGCAGACCACGACGAGCGCGCTCACGACGACACCGATCGCCGCGAGGACAGCGAACGCGGCGACGGCGCGCCGCGTGCCGAAACCGAGCCAGGTCCACAGCACCATCCCGATCAGTGCCGGCGCCGCGACCTGCTTGCACCACACCGCCAACACCGCGAGGAACGCCGGGATCGCGAAAGCCCGCACCGTGCGTCCCCGACGAGAGGCTTCGGCCCACAGCAGGCTGGCGGCGCCCAGGAGCCCCAGCAGCGGTGCGTCGGCGTGCACGGACGTAGCGGAGTAGCGCAGACCCGGCACTGCGAAGCCGACCGCCGCGAAACATGCGAACACCAGGACGCGCATCGGCAATGGCGCGTCCGTCGCGCGCGCCACGAAGATCGCCGGCACCCAGAAGTAACAGAGGGCGAGAGTCGAGGCGCCGAATATCGCCGCGGTTGGCTGCGACAAGATCGCAGCGGGCAGATAGGCGAGCGCGAAGACCGGCCCGTAGATGTAGCTCAGGGTCGATTCCGTTCCGGGCAGTGGGTAGATGTCAAGACCACGCGCCAGGGCGGCGCTGGCTACCACCCGAGCGCCGTTCCAGGCCCAGTGTGGCGCGACCAAGACCGTCGCCGCCGAGCGCACCCCGATGCAAGCCAGCGCGAACGCCGCCGCTAACCAGATCCAGTGATTGGATCCCTCGGCGCCACGTGTAGACCCGAGACTAGACGCGACCAGCGCCGCTCCGTGATCGTGCCGTCCCCGTTCGGGCTCCACGGAGGGTTGCAAGCTCATGGAGCCCGGAGAGATCCCTGCCGCGCGGGAATGTGCTTCACGCCATCGGCATCGGCGCCGCGGAAGAGTGGGCGCCGTCGAAGCTGGCGGCAAGGACCCGGATGACGGCGTAGACGACCGGGACAAATGCCCGTCCAAGCAACGTCACGTCCACCATCCCAGTGAAGATCGCAACGCCCGGCGGGCGCCGCGTCTCCGCGCCGGGAACTTCGACGCAACGAACGGGAACATCCGGAGGGCGGATGCGAACAAG
>CAYUSL010000829.1:0-2276 GCA_964447125.1 uncultured bacterium
TCGTCGGGGTCGGAGGAGAAGCGGGCGGTCTTGGGTGGCCAGGGGTCGCGCTTGAGCAAGCTCCAGAGCACGCGATTGAGGGCCATGTCCGGGATGCGGTCGGGGTGCGAGAAATCCATCTTCGCGGATTCGGCGGCGCCGGGGGTTTCGGGTGTGTTGAGGGTTCGCGGCACGGCGATGGGGAGCGCGTCGTAGGGGCGCGTGTCCGGTGTGGCGGTGAAGAGGCTGCGCATGGGCGCGGCCATGGCGTCGAAGCGGCTCATCGGCGGCAGGCCGAGCAGGAGCTCCATGGTGCGGATCATGCGCGCCATGTCGAAGCGCTCGTGGCTCACGTGACCGCGCTTCACGTGCGGTCCGATCACGAGCCCCACGGTGCGGTGGCTGTCGACGTGATCCGCGCCGGACTGGGGATCGTCCTCGATGACGAAGATGACGGTCTTCTCCCAGTACGGGCTGTGGCTGATGGTCTCGACGAGCTTGCCGGTGACGTAGTCGTTCTCGGCCACCATGAATTCCGGTGAGGGATAGCCGGGACTCGTGCCGGCGGTGTGGTCGTTGGGGAAGTAGGCGTACTCGAAGCGCGGGAAGACGCCGGCGTCGAACTCGCGCTTCCATTCGTCGAAGCGCACTTGCTCGGGAGTGGAGAGATCCCACGCCACGTAGGCGCGATCGGTGTTGGCTGCCCACGAGTCGACGAAACTGCCGTCGGGGTTCTCGCGGAGGAAGCCGCCGTAGCTGCGATACGGCACGCCATGGGCGAGGCAGTTGTCGAAGAGGTAGCCGCTCTCGGGGTAGACGATGGGCTTGACCGGCGGATCGGCGGCGTCGTCGGGGCGAAGGCGGATGCCGCTGGTGGCGCTGGGCCACGTCTTCTCCACGTAGTCGGGATCGATCGCCGCGTTCACCCATTGGTGCCCGGGCCGGCTGTTCTCGCTGTCGGCGTAGAGCTGATCCATGAGCACGAATTGCTCGGCGAGCGCATGGGTGTTGGGCGTGATCTCGCGCCCGTAGAGGAGCAGGCTCGGGTCGCCGTCGCCTGCTTCGAGGTCGCCGAGCTCTTGGTCGTAGGTCTTGTTCTCGCGCAGCACGAAGACCACGTGCTCGATGGGCGTGGGATCGCCGGGCTCGCAGGGGATGACGGAGCAATCCTCGCCCGCACCGGCGATCGCTTCGGCATCACCCGGCCGAAGCCCGGCCTCCCAGCCGTTGTTCGCGGAAACGATCTTGCTGAGCGATGCGAGGGCACGCGTGTCCGGCGCATCCACGATCGAAAGCGTGCCCGGCACCAGGTATCCGCCGCCCACCTGATTGATGAGGTAATCCGGGAACTGGCTGTCGCGGGTGCGCGGGAACGAGCGCGCGCCCTTCAGATTGGTCACGAAGAGCGTGCGCGAGTCCGGCGACACGGCCACCGCCGACGGGTACCAGCCGGTGGGGATGTGGCCGAGCAACCGACCGCGGTTGGGATCGATCACCGCTAGCGCGTTGTCCCAACCCAGCGCCACGTAGAGGCGCTTGCCGTCGGACGCGACCGCCATGCCGTTGGGCGCGCTGCCCAGCTTGGCGCCGTCGAACGGCAACAGGTTCACCTGAGCGAGGACGTCGAGGCTCTCGGCGTCGAGGATCGAGACGCTGTCCGAGTTGGTGTTCGCCACGCACAACCGGCGGCCGTCGGGACTGAGCGCCAGCGCCGTGGGGTGGGCGCCTGTCGAGGCCGAACGCGTGACGGTGAAGGTCGCCGCGTCGATCTGGCTCACGGTGCCGGCACCGCGGCTCGAAACGTAAATCCAGCGACCGTTCGAGTGCGCGACCACATCCCACGGCTGCTCGCCGACGCTGACGCTCGCCTCGATCCTCTTCCGGCCCACGTCCACGCGCGCGAGCTTCCCCGCGAGGTTGAGCGCCACGTAGAGCTTGGACTCGTCCGGCGAGAGGGCGAGCCCCGCTGGAAATCCGCTCGCCGGGATCGAAGGCGCCTGCGTCGCGAGGCTTCCCGCGCCGAGCGCCAGATCGAAGACCACGTCGATCCCGCCGCCTGCGGCAAACACACGCTTCCCGTCGCGCGTGACCGCCAGCCCCATGAAGAGTCCGTTGGGAAGCACTCCCTTCACGATTGTCGTGAGATCGACCGGCACCAGCTCGGCGGATTTTGCGCGGCTCGCCACGTCCACGAGGGTGAGCCGCTGGAGCGCCGTGCCACTCGCCGTGACCAGCGCCTGCGAGCCATCGGGTGTGAGCGCCACACCCAGCGGCGCGACACCCACGTCGATCTGCTC
>CAYUSL010000830.1:0-2274 GCA_964447125.1 uncultured bacterium
TTCCGTCCGATCTCCTTCCCCAGGCTCCGCACGAAGCCTTCCAGCGCCGCTTGCGCCGCCGCCCGCGCCACACCGCTTTCCTGTTCCGGGGGGCGACCAAGGACGATCACGCGCCCGCAACGCGCGAGCTTACCGATCCACGCGTGCCCGAAGTCGTAGAGCTCACGCAGTCGCGCCGGCGTGTCCACACCGGTGGCGTCGAAGACGAGGGCTTGCGTCTCGACGGCGTCGGGCACCGTGCCGGGCACGAAGAAGCGCGGCGGACGGCCGAACTTCTCACCAGCAACGCGGAACACCCCGGCGAGCGCGTCGTCGCCCGTCACGACGCTCGGCGCGGCACCGGCTGCGGCGAGCGCCTCCGCGACGGTCGTCGCGAGCGCGCTGCCCGACGCGGCGCCGAACGTGATCGAGCGTCCGTCCAGCGGCCGATCTTCCCAGGGAGAGGCCGTACGAGTGAGCTTCTGCGGCAGCGGCAACGGCAAACCGAGGCTCTTGATGAGCTTCCGGGCCACGGGGTTGGCGCCGATTTCGACCAATTTGTCGCTCATTTCCTCTCCTCGCGGCACCTCGTGGAAGTGCACGCTGTGGTGGTGCGTGCGTCACCGGGACGTCTACGTGTGCGGCCGCGACGGAGCGCGGCCCTCCATCTGCTCGAGGCCGAGCGTGATAGGCGCCGCTCCGTCGGCGCCACGCCCGATCCTCGACGACGGATGCCTCTTCACCTGCGTTCGCGGAGTCAGGATTTCGCGGTGAAGCTGCCGACCAGATACGCGGGGCTGCCTGCGGAGTCGCCGACGAAGACCTCGCCGCTTCGGGGCAAGCCCTCTTTCGTGACGACGTAAAGCCCGACTTTCGCCGGCAACACGAGCGGTTTGGTGAAGCGCGCGTCGAAGCTCGCCACGACGTTCGGATCGCCGCCGAGGACTTGGCTCACCACGCCCTCCCACGCCCGCGCCATCGTCGAGAAGCCGTGCAGGATGGTGCTCTTGAACCCGAACGCCCGCGCGTAGGGCCGAATCCAATGCACGGGGTTGAAGTCACCGGTGAGCTTCGCGAAGTCGAGGCCGGCGTTGCCTGGCAGCGACCAGCGCGCCAGCTCGCGGGCATCGCTCGGAACCGACGCCAGCTCTTTCTTCTTGGCGTCTCTGTCGCCACCGGCCTCGCCGCTCCTCTTGGCGCCGCCGAGCGGCACGATTGCGTAGAGATGCGCCGTAATCGCCGCCGGCGTCGAGCGCGTGCCGGTGACGATCTTCTGGTGCAGCACCGCGCGGCGCCCGTCGTCATCGATGTCCTCGAGGCGGGCGCTCACGTCGAGAGGCTCGTTGGCCGGTAGCGCAGACGCGATCTCCACGCGGCAGCCACCGTTCAGCACCTTCATCAGCGGATAGGGAATGCCCTCCAGTGTTCTCGCGGCGAGAGCGAAGCCCCATTGCGGGAAGAGATGCCCGGGCAGGCGCTCGCCGTACGCCTCGGGGTTGCCGCCCACGTGGCGGATGTAGTCGCGCACCAGCTCGCGGGAACGCGGCGGCATGCTGGCGCGGATCTCGGAGCTCGGCGTCGTCACCGAGCCACGTGCGGCGCCGCCCTTGGGGGAACGAGCGGCCGAGAGCGCGGTGCGACCCAGCGACGCGATGACCGGGCCTTGCTGGAGCACGTAGCGAAGCGGGATGGACATGGGCGAGCTCCCTCGACGGTTGGTTCGGTTGGAGGGACGCGCTCCGTCGCGTCCACAGCGTCCAGCCCGGATCCAACCTGGCGCTGACGGAGCAGCGCCCTCCGAGGTTGGTTCCCGATCGGCGACCCTCAGCTCGCCGCTTTCACCTCGGCCGGTTCCTGGCCGTGAAGCTGCGCCAGGAGCCGCTCACCCGTCGTGGTGATTTCGTCGTGGAGGAAGCGGCAGCGCGCCTCGGCGCGCTCCAGGTAGCGCTCGGCGACCTCGCGCCGCTCGGGGAACTTCTGCGCCTGATCGTAGAGCAGCTCGCCGATCGCCTCGTCCACCAGGATCCGCGTGAGGCGCTCGGCGTGGAGCATGGCCAACGCGAAGTCGCGTTTCGGGTTCCAGTCCTTGGTGAGAAGCTTCGGCCACGCCGTGATGGGCTTGCCCTGAAGTTGACGGAACTTGGCACCTGCGGTCTTGAGCACCAGGTGCTGTTGCGCACCGAGGCTCAGGCTCTGGATGCGGGCGAGACGCTTCTGCAGCGGATCGCTCGCCGAGAGCGAGCGCCAGCGCGCCTGCGCCAGCCGCCGCACGAAGGCCTGCGGGTTCTTGAGGAT
>CAYUSL010000831.1:0-2272 GCA_964447125.1 uncultured bacterium
CCGGGCGGATGCCCATTGATGCCGTCGTCGAGGTACGGAAGGTCGCGCTCCTCGGCCAAGCGCATCTCGACGGCCCGATAGGACGTCCAATCGGGACCGGGCCGGGCGAGCAGCACCGCGTGCGCGCCGAGCGCCGCGGCGCGATCGAGGATGGCGCGGTAGTTGGCCTCGAAATCCTCGACGGTCACCCGCGGAACCCAACGGCCGTGCTCGGCGCCGAGTGCCGCGCGCGCATCCCACGCCACGAGCTTGTAGAGAAGCTGGTAGACGCGGCTCGCGAGCAACGCCTGGTTCACCGTGAGCTGCGCGGGAACGATGTGGCGATCACGATCCGCGACCTCCAGCCGATCGCCGTCGTTGCCGGCGAACGCGAGCACCACCACGTCCGGTTCGAAGTCGGCCACCCGCCGCTCGAACCAGCGGCGGCCCTGAAGGCTGGTCGTGCCGGGAATGCCCGCGTTCACGACCTCGATCCGCGGATCGCCGAGCCGAAGGCGCAACGACGATTCGAGCTGGCGGGGATAGCAATCGGGCTCCGGCACTTCCCAGCCGAAGGTGCCCGAGTCACCGAGCGTGATCACTCGCCGCACGCCGCTCGGCTTGTGCACCGGTGTCTCCGGTCCTCGCATCCCATGGGCGTTGATCCAAGCTCCTGCCCCGAACTCGCCCGTGACGTGACGCGATGGGATCAGCGTCCAGAAAAGCTCGGGGTCGGGAAAGTAGTCGGCCCGGTTGCGGCCTTCGGCAAACACCTCCCAATCGTTCTGCTCGTAATGCGTGTACGGGCTGAACGAGAAACCGAGGACTCGCAACAGCAGCTCGACGACGACGAATGCGAGGGCCGCCACCACCGAAGACACGGCGACGCGGGCGCCGAGACGGGTTAGGCCGCGAGGTTCGTCGCTCATCGCCGGCCGTGCACGTTCACTGGGCGACGCCCAGCAAGCGATAGCACCCGACCAGCGCGAACAGCACGTTGGTGATCCACGCGGCCGTCATCGGCGCCAATCGCCCGGCGTGGCCCACGGCGATCGCCGTGCTCTGGACGAAGAAATAGAGCACCGCGACGATCACCGCGAACGCGAGGCTGCGCACCAATCCCGCGCCGCGCCCGCCCACCAACGAGAACGGGATCGCGACCAGCGGCACCATCAGGCACACGAACGGAAACGCGATCTTGTTGTGCAGGTCGACGCGGTAGCGGGTGGAGTCGTAGCCGAGCTCCTCCACCCTCGCGATGTAGCGGCCCAGCTCGCCGAACGACATGGTGTCGCTGTACGCGTTCTCGGTGGCGCGAAAGTCGTCGAGCGTCCAGTCGAATTGCTGGTCGAACCGCTTGTACTCGTGGATTTCCCCGCTCACGAGGTCGCGGTCCACGACCTCGCTGAGCCGCCACTTGCGGGTGTCCTCGAGCCAGCGCGCCATGTGGGCATCGAGGCGCTTCACGGGGCGGAACTCGTCGTCCAGGCGATAGACCGTGACGTTCTCGAGCACCCCAATCTCAGGGAAGAAGCGCGCGATGTGGATCATCTCGTGCTTGTCGCTGGTGCCCTGAAACCACACGTTCGGGTCGCCAGCGGGGCGCATCAAGTTGAGCCCCTTCACGCGGTTGATGATCTCGCGCGCGCCGGCCTTGGTCCACGGCACCATGAGCTCGTTGATGCCCATGCACACCAGGCTCACGGCGAGCCCGATCGCCGCCACCGGCAGCACGATGGCGCGGTAGATGCTCACGCCGCCCGCCTTCATGGCGGTGATCTCGTTGAGCTGCGAGAGCCTTCCCACGGTGATCGAGGTCGCCACCAACATGGCGACCGGGATCATCTCGAAGACCAGCTCCGGGATCCGATACAGGAAGTAGAGCGCGGTGGTGTGGAACGCGACACCGCGCTGGGTGAACGAGTCCACGCGCTCCAGGAAGTCCACCATCACGAACAGGATGAGGAATCCCAGGAAGCAGAGCGCCAGCACCCGCAGGAACTGGACCGTCACGTATCGCGTGAGGACGCGCATCGCGCCGCAAGATAGTCGGCGTCATGCAAAAAACCTGCACGACGAACGGAGCCCGAGCTTCGTGAGGACTCGCGCGACGTCCCTCGCCGCCGATTCGGTACGGGAATCGCGCGCCAGCGGCACGCGCCCGTCTCACGCGCTGGGGCGGCCGAGATCCGCGTCCACGTGGCGCGCAACGACGCGCCCTGCGGTGTAGATCGAGATCTGCGGCGGCACCCCGATCGAGGTGGGAAAGAGCCCACCGTCTGCGACGAAGAGG
>CAYUSL010000832.1:0-2260 GCA_964447125.1 uncultured bacterium
CGGCGCGCATCGATCACGCCAAGTCGCGCTTCCCGCTCACCGGCAAGCACGTCGATGTCGCGTGCGCGAAGTGCCACGGCGATGGGCGCTTCAAACCGCTGGCACTCGCTTGCGTGTCTTGCCACAAAGACCCGCACCAGGGCGGACAAGGAAACGACTGCACCACCTGTCACTCGACGTCGTCGTGGAAGTCGCTGACCCAGGGCGCCCACACCGAGCGCTTCCCGCTCACGGGCATGCATGCGGCGACGCCATGCGCCTCGTGCCACGTGAAGGCCGCGCAATTCGTCGAGCACGACCCCGCGTGGGGTGATCCCGAGCGCTGCGTGGGCTGCCACGCGGATCCGCACCGCGGCCAGTTCGCCGCGACCTGCGCCGAGTGCCACTCGACCGCGGCGTGGCAACCGATCCTCTTCCGTCACGAGAACACGAGCTTCCCGCTCGCCGGGGCGCACCGCGCCGTCGATTGCGCAGGCTGTCACCGAAGCCGTGACTACCGCGACACACCCACCGCGTGCGTCGCCTGCCACGAGCGCGACTTCGCTACCGCCACCCGATTCGACCATCGCGCGGCCGCGGCCATCGACTGCCAGGACTGCCACCGCGAGACCGCGTGGCTACCGGCGCGCGTTCGGCACGACTCGTTTCCGCTGCGGGGCGGGCACGCCGCTCCCACCTGCGAGGACTGTCACCGCACCAAGCCCTTCGGCCCCATCGATACGAGCTGTGTGTCGTGCCACCTGACGGATTTCCAGCAGGCGCCGCGTCACACGTCGCTCGGGCTGCCGCCGTCGCAGTGCGAGTCGTGTCACACGATCAACACCTTCGCTCGCCACGAGTCCTCGCTGCCGGTCGATTGCTTCACCTGCCACCGCAACGACTACCTCGGCACGCGGGATCCCAATCACGTCGCGGAAGGGATCTCCACCGACTGCGCCGAATGCCACTCGACCTTCACCTGGGACGACGCCAAGGGCGACCGCCGCACCCGCACGCGTCACCGCGGCGGTCACGGCGGCGGCCGCTGACGAGCCTGATGGACCGAGCCGACCCCTCCCCCGGGAGCGAGCCATGAGTCACGAGCAATCGCATTCGATCCCTCGCACGAACCTGCGTGCGCTGATGGCCGCGCTCGCCTGGGCCGTGCTCGTGGCGAGCTGCTCCGGGGGTGGCTCGAACGACGGCAACGGCCAGGGCGGCAGCCCACCGCCGTCCTCCACCGGCGGTGTGGACCATGCGCCGTTCCTCACCGGCGCGCACGTGACGCTCGGCTGCGACGACTGTCACCACGGCAATTACCAATCGATGTCGAGCGCCTGTGAGAGCTGCCATGCCGCCGCGCGTCCGGCGGGCCACTTCGCCGGCACTTGCGCCTCGTGCCACGACACCTCGGCGTGGACGAGCGCCACCTTCGATCACACCGGCGTCACCCAGCCCTGCGCCACCTGTCACGAGAAGGATCGCCCCGCCGGCCACTCCCCTGGCGACTGCTCGAGCTGCCACACGCCCGCCGGTTGGGGCGGCGGCGGCTTCGATCACTCCGGCATCACCCGCGACTGCGCGCGCTGCCACGCCAACGATCGGCCTGCCGGCCATTTCACCGGTGATTGCTCGAGCTGCCACGTGCCCGGCTCGTGGACGACCGGCCAGTTCTCCCACGACGGCATCACCTCGAATTGTGCGAGCTGCCACGAGGCCCAGCGCCCCGCCGGCCATTTCCCAGGCGATTGTGCGACCTGCCACACGCCCGGCTCGTGGACAAACACCTCGTTCGATCACGCCGGCATCACCGCCAACTGCGCGAGCTGCCACGAAGCGGATCGCCCCGCGGGCCACTCGCCTGCCGATTGCTCCGGCTGCCATTCGACGGCGACATGGTCGGGGGCGAGCTTCGACCACACCGGCATCACCTCGAACTGCGCGAGCTGTCACGAGCAAGACCGCCCCGCAGGCCACGACCCCGGCGATTGCTCGAAGTGCCACACGCCCACGTCGTGGGCGAATGCCCAGTTCAACCACACCGGAATCACCTCGAACTGTGCGAGCTGCCACGAAGCGGATCGCCCAGCGGGCCACGATCCCGGTGATTGCTCGAAATGCCACACACCCACGTCGTGGGCGAACGCCCAGTTCAACCACGCGGGCGTGACCTCGAACTGCGCGAGCTGCCACGAGGCGGATCGCCCAGCGGGGCACTACGCCGGCGATTGCTCGGGCTGCCACACGCCGAGCGGCTGGGCGAACGCCACGTTCAACCACG